>NZ_JACAPA010000002.1:0-295160 GCF_013385945.1 Pantoea sp. B9002 | reverse complement strand
GGGGATTCATCAGCCCTACGGTGTCGGATTGTCATTTATGGCGACCGCGCAAGATTGGAACCGCGTTTTTGTAGGGTCGCCATTTATGGCGGCCTGGAATTCTGAGGAAATTTCATGCTGGAGTTGTTTAAAGCCATCGGGCTGGGACTGGTGGTGATTTTGCCGCTCGCCAATCCGCTGACCACCGTGGCGCTGTTTCTCGGCCTGGCCGGAGAGATGAATTTCCAGGAGCGTAATCGCCAGGCGATGCAGGCCTCGATCTACGTGTTCCTGATCATGATGGTGGCGTGGTACGCCGGCAGCGCGGTGCTGCACACCTTTGGGATCTCCATCCCCGGCCTGCGCATGGCGGGCGGATTGATTGTGGCGTTTATCGGTTTTCGCATGCTGTTTCCGGCGAAACCGGTGGGACATTCGGTCGAAGCCGAGCACAAACAGGATGAACTGGACGCGACCGACAGCAATCGTGAAACCGTAAACATCGCGTTTGTACCGCTGGCAATGCCGAGCACCGCGGGGCCGGGCACCATTGCGATGATCATCAGTTCTGCGTCGACGGTTAAATCGGGCGTAGATTTTCCGGCGTGGGTGGTTGCCGTCGCGCCGGTGCTGACGTTTTTGGCCGTGTCAGTGATTCTGTGGATCTCGCTGCGCAGTTCGGGCGCCATCATGAAGCTGGTAGGGAAAGGCGGCATCGAGGCGATTTCACGTCTGATGGGCTTTTTGCTGGTGTGTATGGGCGTGCAGTTCGTGATTAATGGCGTGTTAGAAGTGATTCACAATTATCATTGATAACACGTTAAAGACGCGCAATGAATTGCGCCGCTACGGTATTTGCACGTATCCGTAGCGGCGCGATTTATCGCGCAGTTTTAAGCGTTTTACTCGCCTTTCAACGTTTTACGCACTTCGGCTACCTGATCTTTCGTCACCGCTGGCGCATTGTTGCTCCAGCCCTGGCGAATAAAGGTCGCCAGTTTAGCCACTTGATCATCATCCAGACGCTTAGCAAAACCTGGCATCGCCAGCGTTGATGGCGCCTTCTCGGTCGATGGCTGCTGCGCACCAGCCAGAATGGTGTGGATCAAACCGCTTGGATCTTTGGCATTGACGATCGTCGCCTGATCCAGCTCCGGGAAGATCCCCGGCGCACCTTTACCGGTGACAAAGTGGCAAGCGCCGCAGTTGTCGATATACAGACGCTCACCTTCCGACAAACCTTTCGCGGCAGTCAGTTTCGCTTCAGTTGCCTGCTGCTTCTGCACGTTGTACGCCTGCAGCGGCGGATTACCACCAAGGAACTTCAGGTAAGCCGCGATCGCTTTCAGGTCGGCATCTGTCATGTGCGAGCTGGAGTGCTCAATCACCGACTTCATCTCACCGCCCACCGCTGCCTTGTCGTTACGACCGGTTTGCAGGTAATCGACAATCTCCTGCTCGCTCCAGCGCGGCAGACCGCGCAGTGACGGCACATCCCAGCTGTTCAGGCTGCCACCGGCAAGGAACTGATCGTCGCTGCTATCCAGCGCTTTCTCGTTCATGCCGAGGCCGCGTGGCGTATGGCAGCTGCCGCAGTGGCCCAGGCTTTCCACGATATAAGCACCGCGATTGACCTCTTCTGACGCGCCGCCAATCGGCTGGAATGGCTTGTCAGAGGTAAACGCCCAGTTCCAGAAGCGCATGCCCCAACGCTGGCTGAACGGGAAGCTCAGATCGGTTTCCGGCGGCTGCTCGCTGCTCGGCTTCACGCCTTTCATGAAGTAGACATAAAGCGCGTGCATATCGGCATCGGAGATTTTGGCGTAATCCGGATACGGCATCGCTGGATAGAGACGCGACCCGTTCGGCAACACACCTTTGCGCACCGCGTCGGAGAACTGCTGCTCGCTGTAGTTGCCGATGCCGTGCTCTTTGTCCGGCGTGATGTTGGTGGAGTAAATGGTGCCGAGATTCGACTCAATCGCCAAACCACCAGCGTAATCCCCTTTGCCGGAAACGGTATGGCACGCCATACAGTCGCCGAGACGCGACAGGTATTCACCCTGCTTGATCAATTGAGCTTCATCTTCCGCGTGTGCCTGCACTGCAAAGCTGCCCAGCAGCACGGCGTTGGCGATTAACAATGATTTTAATTTCATGCGCTTATGCCTGTACCAGTGGACCGGGATTTTTCAGATAATGTTCTTTAATGGCTTGTGCCGCCATCAAGGTGATCGCGCCGATGGTATCGGTCGGGTTCGCCTGGAAGTTTTGCGGGAAGGCGTTGCCGCCCGGCACAAACACGTTATGAACATCCCAGCTCTGCAGGTACTTGTTCAGTGCAGAAGTTTTCGGGTTATCGCCCATCACCGCGCCGCCCACGTTGTGGGTTGAAACGTATTTGGTGAGGTCAAAGTCCGCGCCCATTGGCAGGAAGCTCATGCTCATGCTGTCTGGATTAAGTTCTTTGGCGATGTTGCCGACGATGCCTTTCAGATGCTGTTGCAGCTTCAGTTCGTTCTCTTTCCAGTTGAACGTCATGCGCAGCAACGGCTGACCGCGATGATCGGTGTAGTTTGGATCCAGATCCAGATAGATATCGCGATACGACTGGCAGGTGGTGGTGATGCTGATCTTCATGGAATGGTTGTACCACTCCTCCAGACCCTCTTTGTAACCCATGCCCCACGATGGCGTGCCTTTAGGCAGCGCAGCGGCCATTGGCGTGCCGGTGGCTTGCGAGCTGTGGATCTTCGCGCCGCCGAGGAAGCCAAGGCCCGGACCATCGAAGTTGCCTGGTGAGATGTCGTTGAACATCTGGCCGGTGGCGCCTGCGGTGGCATAAGAGTTGAAGTTTTTGTCTTTGAAGAACAGGGTTGCGCCGCCGTTCGACAGGAACGCGTAGTTACGTCCCACCACACCTTCTTCGGTGATCGGGTTGTACGGCTTGCCGATACCGGACAGCAGCATCAGACGCACGTTGTAGAGCTGGAAGCTGGAGAGCACCACGATCTTCGCCGGCTGGAACACTTCGTTGCCGTCCACATCGTAGTAAATCACGCCCTTCGCAGTTTTCTGGTCATCGTGCAGTACCACTTTCACCACTTCCGCATGCACTTCGTAAGAGAAGTTCGGCATACGTTTCAACGAATCCATCACCGCAGTTTGTGGTGAGGCTTTTGAGTAGTTGAGGCACGGATATTTCGAGCAGTAGCCGCAGTAGTTACACGGCGCGATCTGGTTGCCGTACGGGTTTTTCCACGCGCGTGATACGCACGCAGATGGGTTCGGGAACGGATGATAGCCGAGTTTAGTGGCGGCTTCTTTGAACATCACGTTGTTCAGCGTGTCTTCCAGCGCAGGCAACGGGTAAGGTTCAGAGCGCGGACCTTCGAACGGATCGCCGCCCGGCAGAATCTGGCCGCGCAGGTTGCCGGTGTTACCGGATTGACCGCAAATCAGCTCAAACTTGTAGTAATACGGCTCGATCTCTTCCCAGGTGAACGGGAAGTCCATCACGCGCATATCTTCCTGCAGGATGCCCGGCTTGTAGGCCTCATCGACGTAGGTTTTCAGCTTCAGGTCGGTTGGGGTTGGACGAATCAGCACCGCCGTCCAGTGCATACCCGCGCCGCCCACGCCGGTACCCGGCGCAAACGCACCCCATTTACGGGTGGGCAACGCCGTCTGGCTGCTGTTGTAACGCACGGTGACCGCCACTTCTTTTGGCGTAGCGAACACTTTATTGCGCACGTTGTAGGCGTATTCATCGGCCGGTTTCGGATAAGCGAAATCCGGGTAATCACGCTCGCCGCCGCGCTCTAATGCGCGCACTTCGAGTCCCGCCATCGCCAGTTCGATACTCATCAACGAGCCGGCCCAGCCGAGGCCGCAAACGACGACGTCGACTTCTTTCTTTGTAATCTGTGCCATGTTAATCCTGTCTCACATACCAAAAACGGGGGTGTGCTTACGCGCTTTCACCTAAGAGGCTGACCGGTCCCAGCGGGTACGGCACGTTGTGCTGCTTCACCCATTCGGTAAAGCTGGCGCGTGCGCCCGGGAAGCCGATGGCAATCCAGGCTTTCATGCCTTTGTTGCCGCCGTACATCGGGTCAGCGAGGTAGCCGTGTTTGGTATCTGCAAGCAGCTGGCCGAAGAACTGCGAGGCTTTCAGGTTCTCTTCGCCCAGGGCGGCGAAGTCGATACCGTCGTTTTTGTTCACTTTAGTCAGCACCGCATCTTTCTCTTCCAGCGACAGCTCATGGAACGGTTTCTGGAAGTTGCTTTGCGTCCACTGATTCACCAGCTTGATACCGGTTTGGTACATCTGCTGCGGCGTGAATGGAATTTGATAACCCATGGTGGCAGGCGCATGCACATCGAAGGGACCTTGCATGTAGATCTCTGCCCCGAACTCCGGGCTGTGCAGCTGTTGATCGATAAAGATCGGCACGTTGGTTTCCAGTGCACCTGGCGCTTTACCTTTGCCGCCGGCAGGAATCAGGCGATCGGCCGCGGCCAGAATAAATTGCCACTCATCGGCACTGAAAAAGATCGGTTTATAGTCGGCGAGCTCGGGTGCTGCCATTTCCGCAGCTTGCGCCGCAGTCAATCCCTTAAATACCAGGTCACTTAATGGCAAAGCCAACAGCGACCCAAGTAAAAACTTACGTCTGGTGGTCGGTTTATTTAGAAGCATGGCGCGACGACTCTCACTTGCTAAGAAAGATAATTATTTTTGTTAATAGCTTTATAAATCGGTAAATAACCTGGCAATCTTAGGGATATAGGTATTTCAGAATGTAAAAATTCAATTATGGATGTGTTTTGATGAAATTCAGTCATCATGTTGAATTTAGGTTAAGGCTTGGTAAAAGGCTTTCGAGGCGAAAAAACAGGGTTTAACCGTACATTTGATGGGATATTGGCACTAATCAGTGGGCATTTGACCAGGTATTATCGCGCAAAGAAATAATCGCAGAAATGAATCAATGAAAAAAAATCATACTTCCATACCAGAGAATTATTCTCATTTATAACATCTTATTTACTTTATTGACCAGCAGATGAACGATCTATTTCGTGGAAATGACAAGTCGCGCACAAAATAAACGTAATAATTCCCCAAGGTAATCAATTGTTATTTTCCGGCACAGCTCAGAACAAACCGGCATTTTGCCAAAGCGACGGCAGAGATAGAGTGAATTTATCTATCACTCAGGACAATAATAATGCGCTCACTGATTTTGCTCGTCGCTTTATGGGGCAGCAGTTTTGCACTGCACGCCGCCACACCGAAAGATACCCTTGTCGTCGCCGTCCCGCTCGACGGCATTATTAGCTTCGACCCCGCTGAAAGCTTCGAAACCGTCAGTAACAGCGTGCAGCGCAACATCTACCAAACATTAGTGGAGGCAGATCGTAATGATCCGCAGAAGCTGGCGCCGCTGCTGGCCACCCACTGGCAACAAGGCAGCACGCCGCACAGCTTAGTGTTCAACATCAAACCCAACGCACACTTCTCCAGCGGCAATCCGGTGACGGCGCAGGATGTGATCTTCTCACTGACGCGCGCGGTGCAGCTGAACAAAGCGCCCTCTTTCATCCTCGCCGAATTTGGCTGGACCAATGAAAACATCGCCAGCCAGTTTAAAGTGCTGAATGACCATCAACTGGAGATTCAGTGGCCAGCGCAGATTGGTCAGAACCTGGCGCTGCGCCTGCTGACCGCGCCGGTGGCCTCGGTGGTGGATAGCAAAACCGTGCAGCAACACGTCGCTAATAACGATCTCGGCAACGGCTGGCTGCACACCAACTCCGCCGGCAGCGGCGCATTCACCATTCAGCAATATGTGCCGCAGCAGGCGCTGGTGCTGAGCGCCAACCAACAAGCTAATCCGCAGCCGAAGCTGAAACGCATTCTGCTTAAAGGCGTGGCGGATGCCGGTGCGCGTCGTCTGCTGATTCAACAAGGCGATGTCGATGTGGCTTATCAGCTTGGCCCGGATCAGATTGATGCGCTGAAGAGCGACAAGAACCTGCGCATTGAAGCCTTCCCATCGAGCTTGGTTTACTACCTCGGTTTCAATACCAAAGACAAAGCACAACCGGCATTAGGCAATCCGGCGCTGTGGCAAGCCGCGCGCTGGTTGGTAGACTACAACACCATCTCGAAGGATTTGCTGAAAGGTCAGTACCGCATTCATCAGAGCTTCCTGCCGCAGGGCTTTGATGGTGCGCTGGAAGATCAGCCGTTCCACTACGATGTGGCGAAAGCCAAAGAGATTTTAGCCAAAGGCGGCATCAAGCCGGGGACGAAGTTTGCGCTGACGGTGATCAATCAGCCGCCCTACATTGACGTGGCGCAGGCGCTGCAGGCCAGCTTTGCCAAAGCGGATGTGCAGATTGAGTTGCAGCCGGTGGCGGAATCAGAGCTGTGGAGCAAAATGCGCGGTCGCGATTTCCAGTCGATCTTCATTTACTGGGGCGCGGATTATGTCGATCCAAACACCAACGCCAGCGCCTTTGCGTATAACGTGCCGGGCGGTTCCAAAACCCTGGCGTGGCGCGTCGGCTGGGATATTCCGGATCTGAGCGCGAAAACCCGCGCAGCGGCCGGTGAAAGCGATGCGGTTAAGCGCCGTGCGCTCTATACCGATTTGCAGAAAACCGTGCAGCAGAACTCACCGTTCGTAGTGACGCTGCAAGGCGCGCAGCAGGTTGCGGTGCGTAATAACGTGAATCATGTGCAGCAAGGGATTGGCGTGAGTTTGCTGTTTTTTGATACGGTGCAGAAATAGTTTTGGATTGTGCTCGCATTCCCCCTCCTCGGTCCTCCCACCAAAATTGTGCTCGCATCCCCCCTCCTCGGTCCTCCCCCATTAATGGGGGAGGAAGATGCTGCCACATGTCAGTGCTGAAGCTGCATGTGGCAGCGTCTCCTTCCCCCGTTTACGGGGGAAGGCCGGGATGGGGGACAGCACGCACCTAACCTCCTTCCCCCGTTTACAGGGGAAGGCCGGGATGGGGGGCAGCGCGCACCTAATTCCCCCTTTTTCGGCACAATCTTCATCCCTCCTCGCGCGCCGCTTGCTATTCTTTCTGGCATAACCTATTGCCTGAGAGCGAAAAAATCATGACCACTCCGTTACTGATTGCCCAAACGCCTGACGTTCAACTGCATCTTCTCTCCAACATGGCGAACCGCCACGGTTTGATCACCGGCGCTACCGGCACCGGCAAAACCGTCACGCTGCAAAAGCTGGCGGAATCCTTCTCCGATATCGGCGTGCCGGTGTTTATGGCCGATGTGAAAGGCGATCTCACCGGCATTTCTGCCGCAGGTGAAGGTTCCGAGAAGCTGCTGGCGCGTCTGGCGAAGATTGGCGTCAGCGACTGGCAGGCGCAGAAAAATCCGGTAATGGTGTGGGATATTTTTGGTCAGCAAGGCCATCCGGTGCGCGCCACGGTATCCGATCTCGGCCCGCTGCTGCTGGCGCGGTTGCTTAACCTTAACGACGTGCAATCCGGCGTGCTGCAAATCATCTTCCGCATCGCCGACGATCAGGGCTTGTTGCTGCTGGATTTCAAAGATCTGCGCGCCATGACGCAGTACATCGGCGACAACGCCAAAGCCTTCCAGACGCAATACGGCAACATCAACAGCGCGTCCGTTGGGGCGATTCAGCGCGGATTACTGGCGCTGGAGCAGCAAGGTGCTGAGCACTTCTTTGGCGAGCCGATGCTGGATATCCGCGACTGGATGCGCTGCGATAGCAACGGCAAAGGCTTTATCAACATCCTCTCGGCGGAAAAGCTCTATCAAATGCCGAAACTCTACGCCACCAGCCTGCTGTGGCTGCTGGCCGAGCTGTATGAGCACTTGCCCGAAGCCGGCGATCTCGATAAGCCGAAAATGGTGTTCTTCTTCGACGAAGCGCATCTGCTGTTTACCGACGCGCCGCCGGTGCTGCTGGAGAAAGTTGAGCAGGTAATTCGCCTGATCCGTTCGAAAGGCGTTGGCGTCTATTTCGTTACGCAGAATCCCGCTGATATTCCCGACAACGTGCTGGGCCAGCTCGGCAACCGCGTGCAGCACGCGCTGCGCGCCTTTACACCCAAAGATCAGAAAGCGGTAAAAAGCGCCGCCGAAACCATGCGCGCCAATCCGGCGTTTGATACCGTCGAGGCGATTCAGGCGCTCGGCACCGGCGAAGCGCTGATCTCCTTCCTTGATGAAAAAGGCAGTCCATCGATGGTGCAGCGGGCGATGGTGATTGCGCCCGGCTCGCGCATGGGACCGGTTACGCAGGATGAACGAAACGGCCTGATTAACAACTCGCCGCTGTATGGTAAATACGACACTGAAGTGGATCGCGAATCGGCGTTCGAAATGCTGCAAAAAGGCGTGCAGGCAACCACCCAGCAAGCCAATGCGCCGGAAGCCAAAGGCAACAATGTTGCCGTTGATGACGGTATTCTCGGCGGCCTGAAGGACATTCTGTTCGGCACCACCGGGCCGCGCGGCGGCAAGCGCGACGGCGTGGTGCAGAGCGTGGCGAAGAGTGCTGCGCGTCAGGTCACTAATCAGATCATTCGTGGGGTGCTCGGCAGTTTGTTAGGCGGACGTCGCCGCTAGAAACTTTTTGCGACCCTCTAAAATGGGAGGCATGAATGCCTCCCCTACAAAGGATTTATGGATAAATATCAACAACTCAAACGCAGCAAACGTCTGGCGCTGTCGCTGCTGCTGATTGCGGCAGCCACTTTTATTGTGACGCTGTTTCTGCCCCCCAACTTTTGGGTGCTCGGGCTGAAGGCAATAGCGGAAGCGGCGATGGTCGGCGCATTAGCCGACTGGTTCGCGGTGGTGGCGCTGTTCCGTCGCGTGCCGGTGCCGTTTATCTCGCGTCATACGGCGATTATTCCGCGCAACAAAGATCGCATTGGCGAGAATCTGGGCCGCTTCGTGCAGGAGAAATTTCTCGATACCGATTCACTGCTGGCGCTGATTCGCCGCCACGATCCTTCGCAGATGCTGGCGCAGTGGCTCAACACGCCGGGCAACGCCGATCGCATTGGTCGCCATCTGTTGCAGGTGATGCGCGGTTTTCTCGATCTCACCGATGATCAACGCATTCAGCGCTTTCTGCGCCGTGCGGTGCATCGCGCGCTGGATAAGGTCGATCTCACCCAATCCAGCGCGCTGCTGCTGGACAGCCTGACGAAAAATAATCGCCATCAGGAGCTGCTGGATGCGGCGGTACAACAGCTGCTGCGTTTGCTGCACAAGCCCGGAACGCGCGAGTTTATCGCCGCGCAGATTGTGCGCTGGCTGAAGCGCGAGCATCCGATCAAGGCCAAAATGCTGCCAACCGAATGGCTTGGCGAGCACAGCGCCGATATGGTGGCGAATGCGGTGGATTCGATACTCGATCAGGTCGCGCTCGATCAGGGACATGAGTTACGTCTGGGCTTTGACCGTGCGGTGCAGCGGCTGATTGAGCGACTGAAAAGCGATCCCGAAATGGCGGAACGCGCTGAAAGCATCAAGAGCTGGCTCAAGGAAGATGAGTCGTTCAATCGCTACATTGGCGAGCTGTGGCAGGATTTACGTGGCTGGCTGAAAGACGATCTGAATAGCGAGGATTCACGAGTGCAGGAGCGCGTCAGATTGGCTGCGCTGTGGCTGGGCGAAACCCTGGCGGCCGATGAAGCGCTGCGCGCCTCGATGAATCAGCATCTGGAAGATGCCGCACGCAGCGTGGCGCCGGAGTTTGCTGCCTTCCTGACGCGCCATATTAGCGATACGGTGAAAAGCTGGGATGCTCGCGATATGTCGCAGCAAATTGAGCTGAATATTGGCCGCGACCTGCAGTTTATCCGCATTAACGGCACGCTGGTTGGCGGGACGATTGGGCTGATTTTGTATTTGTTGTCGCAGGTGCCGGATTGGGTTGGGCATCTTCAATAAAAAGGTCGCCATGAATGGCGACCCTACGGACGGGGAAAGGTCGCCATTTATGGCGACCGCCCAACATTAACGGCGTTTCATCAGCAGGAACAAGCTGATGGCGAAGAACGCGCCGCTTGGCAGAATCGCACCCAGAATCGGCGGCAAACCGTACACCAGGCTTAGCGGACCAAAGATCTGGTCCAGCACGTAGAACAGGAAGCCAAAGCTGATCCCCGTCACCACGCGCACGCCCATCGATACGCTACGCAGCGGACCAAAGATAAACGACAGCGCCATCAGCATCATCACCGCTACAGAGAGCGGCTGGAAGATTTTGCTCCACATATTCAGCTGGTAGCGCCCGGCAACCTGGCCGCTCTGCTTGAGGTATTTGCTGTAGTTATACAGGCCGGTGATCGAGAGCGCGTCCGGATCCAGCGCCACTACGCCAAGCTTGTCAGGCGTCAGGTTGGTTTTCCATTCACCGCTTAAGCTTTGCGAGCCGGTAATTTGT
Source organism: Pantoea sp. B9002 (assembly GCF_013385945.1). NCBI lineage: Bacteria > Pseudomonadati > Pseudomonadota > Gammaproteobacteria > Enterobacterales > Erwiniaceae > Pantoea > Pantoea sp. B9002. Next base: position 284,709 of record NZ_JACAPA010000002.1, on the reverse strand, counting down.
TTGGCATCTTGCAGATCCGATTCATCGACCTGCGACAGCGCCCAGACTTTTTTATCCGCATTCCAGGTGGCACTCGCCGCATAGCGCACGCTGAGTAAACGGCGCTGATCGCTGAATTTGTAGATGCTGACGCCATCAATCTCGTTATCACCTTTGATGCGCTCGATGTAGATGAAGTCGTTGCCGTCCTTCGCCCACAAACCGTTTTGCGTCGAGACCAGCGAGCCACCGTACAGCTGCTGCGCACGGTAGTTACGCGCCATCTGCTCGCCCTGCGGCGCAACAAATTCGCCCACCGCCATGGTCAACAGCACCAGCGGAATCGCGGTTTTCATCACCGCCAGCGCTACCTGCATGCGGGTAAAGCCCGATGCCTGCATCACCACCAGTTCGCTACGTTGCGCCAGCGTGCCCAAACCGAGCAATGCGCCCAGCAGCGCCGCCATCGGGAAGAAGATTTCGATATCTTTCGGTACGCTGAGCAACGTGTAGTAACCGGCATCCAGCGCGGTATAAGCGCCCTGCCCGGTTTTACGCAGCTGATCGACGAACTTGATAATGCCCGACAGCGACACCAGCATGAACAGCGTCAGCATGATGGTGTTGAAGATAGTTTTGCCGATATAGCGGTCAAGAACCTTAAACATCAGACCGATCCTCCACGGCTAAAGCGCGCGCGGATGCGACGCATCGGCACGGTATCCCACATGTTCAGCAGCACCGCCAGCGCCAGATAGGAGAAGTTCACCACCCACATCCAGATGGCCGGATCGAAGCGGCCTTTCGCGGCGTTGGAACGCAGAGAACTTTGCAGTAAGAAGAAGATCAGGTACAGCAGCATGGCTGGCAGCATCGACAGCACGCGGCCCTGACGCGGGTTCACCACGCTGAGCGGCACCACCATCAACGCCATAATCAGCACGGCAAAGATCAGCGTTAAGCGCCAGTGTAACTCCGCCTGGAACTGCGGGGTTTTGGTCTTGAAAAGCGTGCTGATATCCGCCTGATCGGCATCGTTCGGATCAAGCGTGGCTTCTTTGTAGCCCACCAGCGCCTGATAGTTGACGAAGTCTGTGATGCGGAAGTCACGCAGCAAGGCGGTGCCTTCAAAACGCGTGCCTTTATCCAGCGTCACTACTTGCGAGCCATCTTTGTGTTGCTCCATGTGACCGCTGTCAGCCAGCACCACCGAGGGACGCGCATTGCCTTTCGGACGCAGTTGCGCCAGGAACACGTTGCCGAAGGTATTGCCCTTCACATCTTCAACAAACAGCACCGCATTGCCGTCGCTGGAGGTCTGGAACTGTCCAGCCGCCAGCGCCGCCGCGCCTGGGTTAGCTTTGGCGTTTTGCGTCACTTCCTGCTGATAACGTGATGACCATGGCCCTAACCAGATGACGTTGACCGCCGCCACAATCGAGGTGAACAGCATCAGGATCATCGCGGCTTTAATCAGCACACTTTTCCCCAGGCCGCAGGCATGCATCACCGTGATTTCACTTTCGGTGTACAGCCGCCCAAGGGTCATTAAAATCGCCAGAAACAGGCTTAGGGGCAGGATAAGTTGTGCCATTTCAGGCACGCCAAGTCCTAACAATGTCAGAACTAAGTTTGTTGGGATTTCGCCATCCACCGCAGCTCCCAAAATCCGCACTAACTTCTGACAAAAGAAGATCAGTAGCAGGATGAAGAGGATAGCCAGCTGGCTTTTGAGCGTTTCCCGAACCAGATATCTAATGATGATCACGCTTAGTACGCCTGTGATAACTTGTCTTTTTGCAGGAAAATCGCTAGTTTCAACGCTTATCAGCCATTTTTCTTCATCAATGGCCGTCATCGTAGCTAAAATAGTATGACGAACGCGTTAGCGTGGTGAAAAAACAACATACTTGTCACCACAACTCATTATGACTACCGGCGTTGAATTGTCATGGCGTCGTAACGAATTAATGAGTTACGAGCGCGCTACATTCTAACGACAGCCAAGGCCGTTGTCTTTAAGATTCAGGAGAGTGCATGGAGTTCAGTGTAAAAAGCGGTAGCCCGGAAAAACAGCGTAGCGCCTGCATTGTTGTTGGCGTTTTCGAACCGCGCCGTTTGTCACCCATTGCTGAGCAGCTGGATAAAATCAGCGATGGCTACATCAGCGCCCTGCTGCGCCGCGGTGAACTGGAAGGAAAAGTGGGCCAAACGCTGCTGCTGCACCATGTGCCGAATATCCTCTCCGAGCGCATCCTGCTGATCGGCTGCGGTAAAGAGCGCGAACTGGATGAGCGCCAGTACAAGCAGGTGATTCAGAAGACAATCAATACCTTGAATGATACCGGTTCGATGGAAGCGGTGTGCTTCCTGACTGAACTGCACGTCAAAGGTCGCAATACTTACTGGAAAGTGCGTCAGGCGGTCGAAACCTCTAAAGAAGCGCTCTACAACTTTGATCAGCTGAAAAGCAACAAAGTCGAGCCGCGTCGTCCGCTGCGTAAGCTGGTGTTCAACGTGCCGACCCGCCGTGAACTCACCAGCGGCGAACGTGCCATTCAGCACGGTTTAGCCGTGGCTGCCGGTGTGAAAGCCGCCAAAGACCTCAGCAATATGCCGCCAAATATTTGTAACGCCGCGTATCTGGCGTCGCAGGCGCGTCAGTTGGCGGATGCGTACAGCAAAAATGTCACCACCCGCGTCATCGGCGAGCAGCAGATGAAAGAGTTGGGGATGAATGCCTACCTGGCGGTCGGTGCGGGTTCGCACAATGAATCGCTGATGTCGGTGATTGAGTACAAAGGCAATAACGATCCAGAAGCGCGTCCTATCGTGCTGGTCGGCAAAGGCTTAACCTTTGACTCCGGCGGCATCTCGATCAAACCGGCCGATTCCATGGATGAGATGAAGTACGACATGTGCGGCGCGGCGTCCGTGTACGGCGTAATGCGCATGGTGGCGGAACTGAATCTGCCGCTGAACGTGGTGGGCGTGCTGGTGGGCTGTGAAAACATGCCAGATGGTAAATCGATGCGTCCGGGCGACGTATTGACCACCATGTCAGGTCAAACCGTTGAAGTGCTGAATACCGATGCGGAAGGCCGTCTGGTGCTGTGCGATGCGCTGACCTACGTTGAACGCTTCGAGCCAGAAGTGGTGATTGACGTGGCCACGCTGACCGGCGCCTGCGTGATTGCGCTGGGTCATCACGTTAGCGGTTTGATGTCGAATCACAATCCGCTGGCGCACGAGCTGATCAGCGCATCTGAACAGTCCGGCGACCGCGCCTGGCGTCTGCCGATGGCGGATGAGTATCAGGAGCAGCTGGAATCCAACTTTGCTGATATGGCGAATATTGGCGGCCGTCCTGGCGGTGCGATTACCGCCGCCTGCTTCCTCGCGCGCTTTGCGCGTAAGTTTAACTGGGCGCATTTGGATATCGCCGGTACCGCATGGCGTTCCGGTAAAGCCAAAGGCGCAACCGGCCGTCCGGTACCGCTGCTGTCGCAGTTCCTGCTGAATCGCGCAGGGTTGAACGGCGACGATTGATTTGGTCGTTGCTGTCCCCCTCCTCGGTCCTCCCCCATAAATGGGGGAGGAAGATGCTGCCACATGTCAGTGATGAAGCTGCATGTGGCAGCGTCTCCTTCCCCCACTTGTGGGGGAAGGCCGGGATGGGGGGCAGCAATCCCCCTTCTATCCAAAGGATCCCATGAAAAACGCCACTTTCTATGTGATGGAGTCTGAGAGCGCCGACGACGGCCTAACCGCCATCGAAGCGTTGGTGTGCTCTCTTGCCGAAACACGCTGGCGTGACGGCAAACGCATCCTGATTGCCTGCGAAAACGAAGAACAAGCCAATCGGCTGGATGAAGCACTTTGGCAGCTGCCGGCTAACGCCTTTGTGCCGCACAACCTGGCAGGAGAAGGCCCGCGCTACGGCGCACCGGTTGAGCTGGCCTGGCCGCAGCGTCGCGGCAGTTCACCGCGCGATCTGCTGATCAGCCTTCTGCCACAGTTCGCAGATTTTGCTACTGGTTTCCATGAAGTGATAGACTTCGTTCCTTATGAAGAATCCCTAAAACAACTGGCGCGCGATCGCTACAAAGCCTATCGCAGCGTTGGTTTCCAATTGAATACGGCGCCACCACCCTCGCCGCAAACGACAGTGTAGAAATGGAAAAGACATATAACCCGCAAGATATCGAGCAGCCGCTCTACGAGCACTGGGAACAGCAGGGCTACTTTAAACCGAATGGCGATACCAGCCAGGAAAGCTTTTGCATCATGATCCCGCCGCCGAACGTCACCGGCAGCTTGCATATGGGTCACGCTTTCCAGCAGACCATCATGGATACCATGATTCGCTACCAGCGCATGCAGGGTAAAAATACCTTGTGGCAGGCCGGTACCGATCACGCCGGTATCGCCACGCAGATGGTGGTAGAACGCAAAATCGCCGCTGAAGAGGGCAAAACGCGCCAGGATTACGGCCGCGATGCGTTCATCGACAAAATCTGGCAGTGGAAAGCGGAATCCGGCGGCACCATTACTCGCCAGATGCGTCGTCTCGGCAACTCGGTTGACTGGGAGCGCGAGCGCTTCACCATGGACGAAGGTCTGTCCAACGCAGTGCGCGAAGTGTTTGTCCGCCTGTATAAAGAGAACCTGATTTACCGCGGCAAGCGCCTGGTGAACTGGGATCCAAAACTGCGTACCGCAATCTCCGATCTGGAAGTGGAAAACCGCGAGAGCAAAGGCTCGATGTGGCACATCCGCTATCCGCTGGCTGACGGCGTGAAAACCGCTGAAGGCAAAGATTATCTGGTGGTGGCGACCACGCGTCCGGAAACCCTGCTGGGCGATACCGGCGTGGCAGTTAACCCGGAAGATCCGCGTTATAAAGATCTGATCGGCAAAGAGCTGATCCTGCCGCTGGTGAACCGTCGTATTCCGATCGTTGGCGATGAACACGCTGACATGGAAAAAGGCACCGGCTGCGTGAAGATCACGCCAGCGCATGACTTCAACGACTACGAAGTGGGTCGTCGTCATAAGCTGCCGATGATCAATATTCTGACCTTTGATGGCGACATCCGCGAGCGCGCGGAAGTGTTCGACACCAATGGTGAAGTCAGCGATGAGTGCGCAGACGACATCCCGGCACAGTTCCAGAAAATGGAGCGTTTCGCCGCGCGTAAAGCGATTGTTGCTGCCGTTGATGAGATCGGCCTGCTGGAAGAGATCAAACCACACGACCTGACGGTGCCTTACGGCGATCGCGGCGGCGTAGTCATCGAGCCAATGCTGACCGACCAATGGTATGTGCGCACCGCACCGCTGGCGAAAGTCGCGGTTGAAGCGGTAGAAAACGGCGACATCCAGTTCGTACCGAAGCAGTACGAAAACATGTACTTCTCATGGATGCGTGACATTCAGGATTGGTGTATTTCACGTCAGCTGTGGTGGGGACACCGCATTCCGGCGTGGTACGACAACGACGGCAACGTCTATGTTGGCCGTACCGAAGACGAAGTGCGTCAGGAAAACAATCTGGCTGCCGACGTGGCGCTGCGCCAGGACGACGACGTGCTGGATACCTGGTTCTCGTCCGGTCTGTGGACCTTCTCCACCCTGGGCTGGCCGGAAAACACCGAAGCGCTGCGTACCTTCCATCCAACCAGCGTGTTGGTGAGCGGCTTCGACATCATCTTCTTCTGGATTGCCCGCATGATCATGCTGACCATGCACTTCATCAAAGATGAAAACGGCAAGCCGCAGGTGCCGTTCAAAACCGTTTATATGACCGGTTTGATCCGTGATGAAGAAGGCCAGAAGATGTCCAAGTCGAAAGGCAACGTCATCGATCCGCTGGATATGATTGACGGCATTTCGCTGGAAGATCTGCTGGAGAAACGTACCGGCAACATGATGCAGCCGCAGCTGGCCGAGAAGATCCGCAAACGTACCGAGAAGCAGTTCCCGGACGGCATCGTGCCTTCAGGTACCGATGCGCTGCGCTTCACCCTCGCCGCGCTGGCTTCTACCGGTCGTGACATCAACTGGGATATGAAGCGTCTCGAAGGCTACCGCAACTTCTGCAACAAGCTGTGGAACGCCAGCCGCTTCGTGCTGATGAATACCGAAGAGCAGGATTGCGGCCAAAACGGCGGCGAAATGAAGCTGTCGCTGGCGGATCGCTGGATCCTGAGCGAATTCAACCGCAGCGTGAAAGCCTACCGTGAAGCGCTGGATAACTATCGCTTTGATATCGCGGCTAACATTCTGTACGACTTCACCTGGAACCAGTTCTGTGACTGGTATCTGGAGCTGACCAAGCCGGTGATGACCAGCGGTAGCGAAGCGGAACTGCGCGGTACGCGTAATACGCTGGTCACCGTGCTGGAAGCGCTGCTGCGTCTGGCGCATCCGATCATTCCTTACATCACCGAAACCATCTGGCAGCGTGTGAAAGGCCTGAAAAACATCGATCACGATACCATCATGCTGCAGCCGTTCCCGCAGTATGACGTGGCGAAAGAGGATGCCGAGGCGCAGGCCGATATCGAGTGGATGAAGCAGGCGATCGTCGCGGTGCGTAATATCCGTGCTGAGATGAACATCGCACCAAGCAAGCCGCTCGACGTGCTGCTGCGTGACTGCTCTGCCGCCGCTCAGCGTCGCGTCGAAGAGAACCGCACCTTCCTGTCGCGTCTGGCGCGTCTGGAAAGCCTGACCATTCTGCCGGCGGGTGAGAAAGGTCCGGTTTCGGTCACCAAGATTGTTGAAGGCGCTGAGTTGCTGATCCCAATGGCGGATTTGGTGAACAAAGAAGCCGAGCTGGAGCGTCTGGCGAAAGAGCTGGTGAAACTTGATGTCGAAATCGAGAAGATCCAGACCAAGCTGGCGAACGAAGGCTTTGTCTCACGTGCGCCGGAAGCGGTTGTCGCGAAAGAGCGTGAGCGCGTGGCTGAGCTTGAGCAATCAAAAGCAAAACTGTTTGAACAGCAGGGCGTGATTGCGGCATTGTAAGCGCTTCAGTCCAACTGCTTAATCGAAGCCGGGCACTGCCCGGCTTTTTTATACCGGAAGATAATGATGACCACCGACGCTCCCATCAATTTACAGGTGCGCCCCATTACAGCCGCCGATAACCCGCTGATCGCGCAGGTGATCCGTGATGTGTCAGCTGAATTTGGCCTGACGGCGGATAAAGGCTACACCGTGTCCGATCCCAATCTCGATCGCCTGTTCGAACTCTACAGCGAAGCCAACAGTGCTTACTGGATTGTGGAACATGACGGTGTGGTGGTGGGCGGCGGCGGCGTTGCACCGCTGGCCTGCAGCGCGCCGGATATCTGCGAGCTGCAGAAAATGTATTTCCTGCCGCAGGTGCGCGGCTTAGGTCTGGCGCGCGATCTGGCGCTGCGCGCCATGGAATTCGCCCGTCAGCAGGGTTTTCAGCGCTGCTATCTGGAAACCACCGGCAGTTTGACGCGTGCGATTAAGTTGTATGAGTCGTTGGGGTTCGAGCTGATTGATAGCGCGATGGGTTGTACCGGGCATGTGGATTGTGAAGTGCGGATGCTGAAGGTGCTGTGATGTGCTGTGCTGGCTGTGATGTGCTCGCTGTCCCCCATCCCGGCCTTCCCCCGCATGCGGGGGAAGGAGATGCTGCCACATGCAGCTTCATCACTGGCATGTGGCAGCATCTTCCTCCCCCATTTATGGGGGAGGACCGAGGAGGGGGACAGCGGGCACAAACCTAAACCGCCGGCACCCCGCTATGAAAGCGTAACTCGCCATCCGGCTCGCTGATTAAGCGCGCTTCTGCCTCGCCAAACACCTGCACGCGCGGCGCAATCTCCTTCGGCGAAATCTGCTGCGCCAGCTTCAGGTAATCCTGATAGTGACGTGCTTCCGAGCGCAGCAGCGAAATATAGAACTTCTCCAGCTGCTCATCCAGATACGGCGCCAGGCTGGCGAAACGCTCGCAGGAACGCGCTTCGATGTACGCTCCGCAAATCAGCTTATCCACCAGCGCTTCCGGCTCGTATGTGCGAATTTCGCGAATCAAACCTTTGGCATAGCGGCTGGCGGTGATTTTGCGATACGGCAAACCGCGCGACTGCATGATTTCCCACACCTGGTAGAAGTGATGCAGCTCCTCTTTCACCAGCAGCACCATCATCTCCACCAAATCGTCGGCCCATGGCAGCTCGTTGCGCACGATGATGCTTTTAGTCAGATTCTTGTGGGCATTGATGAAGTTACTGTCCTGCTCGTCGCGGTAGATAAAATCTTCATACGGCTTGAGCCACGCCAGAATGGCATCACCACTCGGCTTATCCGCCACGTATTTACGGATGATAAACACCGCGGTTTGCGCGGCCTTCAATTCGCAAACCATATGATCGGTGAGCAGCAACGTCAGATTTTCCGGCTTGCGCGCTTCATCAATCCACGCGTGTGGCGTGCGGCAATGCAGGAATTGATAGATTGGTTCTAATAGCGGAGCGTAATTCATTGGCAGTCTTTTGTCTTACGGGGAAACGTTTCAGGGCGGCGAGCGCCGCCCAGTCATGCTTAGTGACGCACACCGTTGTCTTCTTCGTCGTCGATGAACTCGCCATCGTCGTCTTCATCTTCGGCATCAGGATCTTCAAAGTAGGTGCCCCAACCGTCGTAATCGACGTTGTAGCTGCCCGCCAGATTCACCAGCTGCTCAACCTGCGCATCAATCAGCTCTGGCTTCAAAGCGCCTTCGCTCAGAATATCCACACACATTACGGTGGTGCCGTCTTCCAGCTCCAGCTCTTCTGGCTCGCTCACTTCGTAGCCCAGCTTGAAGGCATCAACCGCGACCTTCTCCAGCGAGTCGAAGTTGTTGCAGGAGAGATGATGCTCAATAGTGTAAAGCGCATCTGGATCGCTGCCGTCTTCCAGCAACTCTTCAATGATCAGTCGCGTCTCTTCGCGCTGTTCTTCCAGCAATGCTTCATATGCCATGGGTGTGTCCTCAAATATTCGGCTGAATTCAATTATTTTCCCACACTGCCTCGCGCGCCACTACACAAAACAACAAGTTTCTTAACGCCGGGGTTGAAAATGCATATTCATACGGTTAGATTGAATTTAAATTCATTTTAATGTGGGCATCTGGAGCGCTGTATGAGTCAGCTGTATCAAAGACATTTCCTGAGATTACTGGATTTCACCCCCAATGAGATCGATTCTCTGCTGAGTCTGGCAGGTGAATTAAAACACGCAAAGAAAAATGCCAGCGAAACGCAGTTCCTGAAAGGCAAAAACATCGCGCTCATCTTCGAAAAAGACTCGACTCGTACCCGATGCTCTTTCGAAGTTGCCGCTTACGATCAGGGCGCTAACGTCACCTATCTCGGCCCAAGCGGCAGCCAAATCGGCCATAAAGAGTCGATGAAAGACACCGCGCGCGTGCTGGGACGCATGTATGACGGCATTCAATATCGCGGTTACGGTCAGGAATTGGTGGAAACCTTGGCTGAATTCGCCGGCGTGCCGGTGTGGAACGGCCTCACCACCGAATTTCACCCTACGCAATTGCTGGCCGACTTGCTGACCATGCAGGAGCATCTGCCCGGCAAATCGCTACATGAAATGACACTGGTTTACGTCGGCGATGCGCGCAACAACATGGGTAACAGCATGCTGGAAGCGGCGGCGCTGGTCGGTTTGGATCTGCGTTTGGTAGCACCAAAAGGCTGCTGGCCGGAAGAGGAGTTGGTGGAGCAGTGCCGCGTGGCCGCACAGCAAACCGGCGGCAAAATCACCCTGACAGAAGATATTGCCGAAGGCGTGCAAGGTGCCGACTTCATCTACACTGATGTGTGGGTCTCGATGGGCGAAGCCAAATCAGTGTGGGAAGAGCGTATCGCCCTGCTGCGTCCGTATCAGGTGAACAGCGCGATGCTGGCGTTAACCGGCAATCCGCAGGTGAAGTTCCTGCACTGCTTGCCCGCCTTCCACGATGACCAAACCACCCTGGGCCGCCAGATGGCAGAACAACATGGTTTGCACGATGGCATGGAAGTGAGTCATGAGGTGTTTGAATCGGCGCACAGTATTGTGTTTGATCAAGCTGAAAACCGCATGCACACCATCAAAGCGGTGATGGTGGCGACCTTGGGTAAACCCTGAGATCAGCGGAAGCAAACGTTTACCTCGTGCGTGATTTCCGCTTGATGCAAATCAGTGAATGCGTATAATGCGGCCCAATTTGCCGGAGGAAACATGCAACAGCGCAGCGCACAATTTGACGCTCAACGACGCCTGAAAGCGGGCGGCGCATCTGTTTCTTTCCGTCATCAATCGATCGTAAAAAAAGCCCCTTAAGCAGGGGCTTTTTTTTGTCCGCAATCCGGCAGCGCAGAGGAGAACGCTATGGCCAACCCGCTATATCGCAAGCACATTATTTCCATCAACGATCTCAACCGCGACGAGCTGGAGCTGGTGCTGCATACCGCTGCCCAGCTGAAAGCCAATCCCCAGCCGGAGCTGCTGAAACACAACGTGATCGCCAGCTGCTTCTTTGAAGCTTCAACGCGCACGCGCTTGTCGTTTGAAACCGCGATGCATCGTCTCGGCGCGTCGGTGGTGGGCTTCGCCGACGGCAGCAACACCTCGCTCGGCAAGAAAGGCGAAACTCTCGCCGATACCATTTCGGTGATTGGTACTTACGTTGATGCCATCGTGATGCGTCATCCGCAGGAAGGCGCGGCGCGTCTGGCAACGGAATTCTCCGGCGGCATTCCAATCCTCAACGCCGGTGATGGCGCCAACCAGCATCCGACGCAAACGCTGCTCGATCTCTTCACCATCCGCGAAACGCAAAATCGCCTGGATAACCTGAATGTGGCAATGGTCGGCGACCTGAAATATGGCCGCACCGTGCATTCACTGACGCAGGCGCTGGCGAAGTTCGATGGCAACCGCTTCTTCTTTATCGCGCCGGATGCGCTGGCAATGCCGTCGTACATCACCGATATGCTGGATGAGCAGAATATTGCCTGGTCGCGCCACGACACCATCGAAGAAGTAATGCCACAACTCGATATTCTGTATATGACGCGCGTGCAGAAAGAGCGCCTCGATCCGTCGGAATACGCCAACGTCAAAGCACAGTTCATCCTGCGCGCCGCCGATTTAGCCGGTGCGCGCGACAACATGAAAGTGCTGCATCCGCTGCCGCGTATCGACGAGATCACCACCGACGTGGATAGCACGCCGCACGCCTGGTATTTCCAGCAGGCTGGAAATGGCATCTTCGCTCGCCAGGCGCTGCTGGCGCTGGTACTGAATCGCGAACTGGCACTGTAAGGAGAAAGCGATGACACACGATAATAAATTGCAGGTTGAAGCCATTAAACGCGGCACGGTGATTGACCATATCCCGGCGCAGGTCGGCTTCAAGTTACTGTCGCTGTTTCGTCTGACCGAAACCGATCAACGCATCACCATCGGCCTCAACTTGCCGTCGGGCGAGATGGGCCGCAAAGATCTGATCAAGATCGAAAATACCTTCCTGACCGACGATCAGATCAATCAGCTGGCGGTGTATGCGCCGCTCGCCACCGTGAACCGCATTGACGAATACGAAGTGGTGGCGAAGATCGCCCCCACCTTGCCGGATCGTATTGACCGCGTGTTGACCTGCCCGAACAGCAACTGCATCAGCCGTAACGAGCCGGTATTCACCAGTTTTGCGGTGAAAAAGCGCGAAGATGATGTGCATCTGAAGTGCAAATATTGCGAGAAAGAGTTCGCGCGCCACGTGGTGCTCGGTCACTGGTAATCGCCCGCGTCGTCCCTATAATGGGACGATTCATTTCGCGGCGGACATCGGTCGGCCGCGCACTTTCAAGGAGAAACAATGTCTCGCGAAATCAGTACTTCAAACGCACCCGCAGCGATTGGCCCTTACGTGCAGGGCGTGGATCTCGGCAGCATGATCATCACTTCAGGCCAGATCCCAGTTGATCCCGCCACCGGCGCCGTTGCCGACGATGTCTCCGCGCAGGCACGCCAGTCACTGGAAAATGTGAAAGCGATTGTCGAAGCCGCCGGCCTGAAAGTGGGCGATATCGTGAAAACCACCGTGTTTGTCAAGGATTTGAATGACTTCGCCACCGTGAACGCGACCTATGAAGCGTTCTTCACCGAGCACAACGCCAGCTTCCCAGCGCGTTCGTGCGTGGAAGTGGCGCGCCTGCCGAAAGATGTGAAGATTGAGATCGAGGCGATTGCGGTACGTCGTTGATTTGGTTGGTTGGTTGGTGCTGGCTGTCCCCCTCCTCGGTCCTCCCCCATAAATGGGGGAGGAAGATGCTGCCACATGCCAGTGATGAAGCTGCATGTGGCAGCGTCTCCTTCCCCCGCTAGCGGGGGAAGGCCGGGATGGGGGACAGCCAGCACAATATCTATTTAAAAGATCGCAACAACTTCTCCAATGGCCGCACCAGCGCCAGCACGGTTTCATCCTGCACCTGCGCTGCCGCATCCAGTTGCGTATGCATCTGCGCCACTTCACCTGCGCCATACGCCTGATTACGCTCCAGCGCATTGACCAAATCCAGTCCCATCCGGCTCAGTTCCGCCACTTGCTGCACCTGCTGCTGCAGCGGCTTGAGCTGATAGCTGCCCAAAATTAGCGGCATCACCGCATCGCTGTTGTTCTGCCAGCGCTGCAATTGCTGACGGATAGCATGCGCCGCCGCGTGATCGGCGCGATTAGCGATTAAGCGATCAACCTGCTTATCCAGCAAACGCACCGCGTTGCTCTCGGCAGGCAACACATCCGCCAAACGATTGAGCGGTTCAAAATAGTCGTAATGCCCCGCCTGGAACTTCAGATGCTGGCGCGTGTAGTACTGCGCTGGCTCCAGCACTTCGGCCAATATGCGCAGCGGTGTGATATCGCTGCTGTTCGCCAGTCGCATCATCTGCACTTCAGCCTGCTGATGCTGCTGCAAGCCGACAGAAATAGTGCCCCAGCGATCCACCGCGCTCAGGCGCTGATACATATTATCGCTGTCGGTGACATCCTGCGCCGACCATAACCGCTCCGCCACCACAAAGGCGCGCGGCCACAGGCGCGTGTCGATCACCCGGCTGTTGACGTTCTCCGCCCACAGCGCCGCTTCGCCGCCAATCAGGTTGTTCTGCATCTGTTGCGGCGTCGGCAGCGATGGCGCAATGCCGGTTGGCACCTGCGTCAGCTTGCTGCCTTCTGCGGGATAGCGCACGTTGCCCACCAGCATATAACCGGTCAGCTTGTCTTGCGTCAGCGTCACCGTCGGCTGGAACGGCCCCATCCACGTATCGACGCTGAACGTCAGCTGCGTTGGCGACAGCCAGTGAACGTCGCTGACCATGCGACGCGCTTTGCCGCTGAAATCAATAAAGCCGCGCCAGCCGTTTTTCCCTTCAATCAGGGTAAAGCTGCCTTTCAGCGCGCTGCCTTTCAAACGCGGCATGGTGAATTGCCAGCTCTGCGTCTGCTCACCTGCCTGCACCTGATCCGCGCCGTTAAGCCCCTGCGGCCAGGGTTCATTGCGATAGTGATAGGCGGCGGTTTGCGGCTGATCGAGATAGAAACCGGTGGAGAGAATGCCGCGGAAGTCGTTTTTCGCCACCGTGCCCAACGCATCCTGTCCTTGCCACGATTGAATCAGAATACTTTTAGGCAGATCAGGATGGTAAACCTCATCCCAGCCGATCATGCGGCGCTGATGCGCTTCGAGGATTTTCTCAACGCGCTGATTAAACCAGGCTTGGAGCGCATGCGTATCCTTCAGGCCGTGATCGCGCATAAATTGCTGAATACGCGTGGAATCATTCCACTGGGTTGGATCGACCTCATCACCGCCAATGTGGATGTAGGGATCGGGGAAGATCGCCGTCACTTCGCCCATTAAGGTGTCGATAAAGCGGAATACCGCTTCGTTGCTGGGATCGAGCAGCGGCTTAAATACGCCCCAGCCGCGCTCCATCTGATACGGCCCCGGCGCGCTCATTAACTCCGGCATCGCCACCGCTATCGCCGACGCATGGCCGGGCAGATCGATTTCCGGTACCACGCGTACGCCGCGCTGCGTGGCATAACGCACCACATCGCGCATCTGCTGCTGCGTATAGAACAAGCCATCGCTGGCTTTCTCCTGCAGCTGCGGATAGTGGCTGGAGGCAAAACGCCAACCTTGATCGTCGGTTAAGTGCCAGTGAAACACGTTCATACGCGCGGCGGCGATGCCGTCGATTTGCCGTTTCACGGTTTCAATCGGCAGGAAGTGGCGCGCCGAATCGATCAGCACGCCGCGCCACGGGAAGCGCGGTTTGTCGTCAATGGTGACGTAGGGAATTTCGGTGCCGTTTTCGGTGTTTTCAATCAGCTGCAGCACGGTTTCCATGCCGCGCATCGCGCCAAAGCGCGTGTTGGCTTTCAGTAAGACGCCATCGCTGTTAACCAGCAGATGATAACTTTCGTCGCTGTCTGGCTGGGGAATCGGATCAACCGCCTGCGCGATTTGTACATGAATGCTGGGATGATCGCTGGATGTGCTGGCCGGCAGCAGCGGCCAGCCGGTTTGCCGCGCAATGCGCGCGCGCCAGCGCGATTCAGCACCTTCCAGATGATCGCCCGAAATATGCAACGTGAGCTGCGGTGTTAACGCATACGCTCCGCCGCCGCTCGGTTGCACCACGCTTTGTGGCCACGGCATCAGCGGTAAATCTCCAGCCGGCGCGGCGAAGGCGGAAAAAGTCATGGATAAACAACAGGCAAGCAGAGTTCTTTGCAATGGCATCTGGGCATCCTTGTAAATGAAACAACGGACCAAAATGGGCAAAAGGCCCATTAAACCTGTTTCGCATTGCAAAGCAAGTGGCCGCAAACTGAAATCAAGGCGGGTTAATACTTTTGTATTTTAGCCAGATTAACCATTGCGCGGCTTTCAATCTTGGTTGTGGCTTCTTTGTTGTAGGTCAAACCGCTGGCGATTAATCTCAGCGCAAACACCATATATAGCGATTACACTCCTTAAAATTATCTACATATAGTTTCATGGAGAAGAAATGGCGACGGTGGTGATTAAGCGTGACGGCTGCAGGGTGCCGTTTGATGCGCAGCGGATCGAGGCGGCAGTCAACGCGGCAGCCGCTGCGGCACAAATCGATGATACGGCGTGGTGCGCGCAAGTGGCGGCGCAGGTCAGTCAACAGATGGCTGACAAGGCTGAAGTGGATATCCGCGACATTCAGTGTGCGGTGGAAGAGACGCTGATGAGTGGACGCTGGCCGCAGCTGGCGCGCGCCTACATCGAATATCGCCATGACCGCGATTTAGCACGCGAGCAGCGCGGTAAGCTGCATCACGCCATCCGCGGCTTAGTGGAGCAAACCAACGCCGCGCTGCTCAATGAAAATGCCAATAAAGACAGCAAAGTGATCCCTACCCAGCGCGATCTGCTGGCCGGCATCGTCGCCAAACATTACGCTCAGCAGCAACTCTTGCCACGCGATGTGGTGTTGGCGCATGAACGCGGCGACATCCACTACCACGATCTCGACTATTCCCCGTTCTTCCCGATGTTTAACTGCATGCTGATCGATCTGCACGGCATGCTGACCCACGGTTTTAAAATGGGCAACGCCGAGATCGAGCCGCCCAAATCGATTGCCACCGCCACGGCGGTGACCGCGCAGATCATCGCGCAGGTCGCCAGCCACATTTACGGCGGCACCACTATCAACCGCATTGATGAAGTGTTGGCGCCGTTCGTTACGCTCAGCCTGGAAAAACACCGCGCGGTGGCGCAAGAGTGGCAGATTCCGGATGCCGAAGCCTATGCGCGCGTACGCACCGAGAAAGAGTGCTACGACGCGTTTCAGTCGCTGGAGTATGAAGTGAATACGCTACACACTGCCAACGGCCAGACGCCGTTTGTCACCTTTGGCTTTGGCCTTGGCACTGACTGGGCCGCACGCCTGATCCAGCAATCCATTCTGCGCAACCGCATTGCCGGACTGGGTAAAAATCATAAAACCGCGGTGTTCCCGAAATTGGTGTTTGCTATCCGCGAAGGCGTGAATCGTCGGCCTGGCGATGTTAATTACGATATCAAGCAGCTGGCGCTGGAGTGCGCCAGCAAACGCATGTATCCGGATATCCTCAACTACGAAAAAGTGGTGGAAGTGACCGGCTCGTTTAAAACGCCGATGGGCTGCCGCAGCTTCCTTGGCGTCTACGAGGAGAACGGCGAGCAGATTCACGAAGGTCGCAACAATATTGGCGTTATTAGCCTCAATCTGCCGCGTATCGCGCTGCAAGCCAAAGGCGATGAAGCGCAGTTCTGGCGCTTGCTGGATGAACGTCTGGCGCTGGCGAAGCGTGCCTTAATGACGCGTATCGCCCGGCTGGAAAAAACCAAAGCGCGCGTAGCGCCGATTCTCTATATGGAAGGCGCCTGCGGCGTGCGCCTGAAAGCGGATGATGAAGTGGGCGCCATTTTCCGCAACGGCCGCGCCTCGATTTCCCTTGGCTACATCGGCCTGCATGAGACGCTAAATGCGCTGAGCGGCAACGAAGTGCATCCGTATGACGCCGAGTACCTGCGCGAAAAAGGCGTGGCGATTGTCACGCACCTGCGCCAGGCGGTGGATGCGTGGAAAGAGGAAACCGGCTACGGCTTCAGCTTGTACAGCACGCCGAGCGAAAATCTGTGCGACCGCTTCTGTCGCCTCGATGCCGCCGAATTTGGCGTGGTGGCGGGCGTTACCGACAAAGGGTATTACACCAACAGCTTCCATCTCGACGTTGAGAAAAAGGTCAATCCGTACGACAAGATCGACTTTGAAGCGCCCTATCCCGCCATCGCTAACGGCGGATTCATCTGTTACGGCGAATATCCCAACATCCAGCACAACCTCAAAGCGCTTGAAGATGTCTGGGATTACAGCTATCACCGTGTGCCCTATTACGGCACCAACACGCCGATTGATGAGTGCTACGAATGCGGCTTTAGCGGCGAGTTCAGCTGCACCAGCAAAGGGTTTACCTGCCCGCATTGCGGTAATCACGATCCGGCGCGCGTGTCGGTGACGCGCCGCGTGTGCGGCTATCTCGGCAGCCCGGATGCACGTCCGTTTAACGCCGGTAAGCAGCAAGAAGTGCAGCGGCGCGTTAAACATCTGGAGACAGGAAAACTGGGATGATGCGCGTCCACGGCTATTATCCAGTTGATATCGTTAACGGACCCGGCACGCGCTGCACGCTGTTTGTCGCGGGCTGCGAACATCAGTGTCGCGGCTGCTACAACCAAAGTACGTGGCGGCTGGATTCCGGCGTGCCGTTTACGCTGGCGATGGAAGAGCAGCTGATCGCCGATCTTAACGATCGGCGCATTGCGCGTCAGGGCTTGTCGCTGAGCGGCGGCGATCCGCTGCATCCGCACAACGTGCCGCATATACGTCGCCTGGTGAAACGCGTGCGACGTGAATGTCCGGATAAGGATATCTGGCTGTGGACTGGGTACGAAATGGCGGAACTCAGTGCGGCGCAGCGCGAAGTGGTGGAGGAAATTGATGTGCTGATTGACGGGCGCTTTATCGAAGCAGAGAAAGATGCGCGGCTGCTGTGGCGCGGCAGCCGCAATCAGAAGATTTGGTGGTTACGCCAGCCACAAGGCGAGCACGCCGAGCAGCATGCCGCTGCCTGCCACGCCGATCAACGCGATCCACAGCGCCCGTGCCGGAAAGGCGCGATGCAGCATCAATAACGAAGGGACACTCACGGCGGGCAGCGTGACTAATAACGCCAGCGCGGGCGCAACGCCCATGCCCGCCAGCATCATGGTTTGTACAATCGGGATTTCCGCGGCGGTGGGGATCACAAACAGGCAGCCGGCGATTGCCATCAACATCACCCAAAACAGCGTATTGCCCACCGCGCCATCCGCGTGCGGGAACAGCCAAACGCGCGCGGCGCCGAGCAACAATACCGCGATGATATAAAGCGGAATAGTGTTGCAGAACAATCGCCACATCACACGCAGCCAGCGTGACAGAAACGGCTGCTCATCGCGGGCCGGGATAACGGGCGCGGCAACGCCTTGATCCGGCACGCTGCGCTGCACTAGCCACGCGATGCCCAACACCATCATCAAACCCGCCACCAGCCGAATCGCCGCAAAATGCCAGCCGAGCACAAAACCCATAAAAATCAGCGTGGCAGGATTGAGCAGCGGATTCGCCAGCCAGAACGCCATCGCCGCACCGCTGGAAACCTGCGACTGACGTAAGCCAGCGGTCACTGGTGCCGCACAGCAGCTGCACATCATGCCTGGCAAACCTAATCCAGTGCCCATCAGCGTCGAACCAAAGCGTGAGCTGCCCATCAGACGCAGCAGCCAGGCGCGCGGAATCAGCACCTGCACCAGCGATCCGAGGAGCACGCCGAGCACGGCCGCTTTCCACACAGCGAGGAAATAGACCATGGCGTAATCAAGCGCCGCGCGCCACGGCGAGTCCGCCGCATTGGCCAGAATCGATTTACCGATCGAGTGCGTTTCAGCAGCAGTAAAAGCTTTGCCGTAATAAGGCTGCCATTTGACATACCACAGGCCGATCATCACCACGGCGAGGAACAGCAGCGGTTTCCACCAGGCGAAGCGTGTCGCCGGGGCATGAGAAGAGAGTTGGGTCATGACAGAATTCCGTATTCAACTGAATAACGATGCCGCGTTGGGATACGCGGCGGATAGGCCTTAGTGTTATTCAGGTCATTTCATTGCGCCATGTGGAAATCGCCTAAACTTGATCCGGAGCGAAAATTTACCTCCCGTGAGAATTGCCGACTGGCTTGCGTTTTGCGACATGGCTACCAGGCTTGTTGGGTTAGAAGTGCAACGAACATAAGGTTCGTGACCAACATGGAGGAAAAAGATGAGCAAGAAAATAGCGGTACTGATTACCGATGAATTTGAAGACTCAGAGTTTACCTCACCGGCGGAGGCTTACACCCAGGCGGGCCACGAAGTGGTTACCATCGAGTTTAAGGCCGGAAACATCGTTAAAGGGAAGCAGGGTAAAGCTGAGGTCAACATCGATAAGGCTATTGATGATGTGAATGCAGCAGAGTTCGATGCGCTGCTGCTGCCCGGCGGACACTCTCCCGATGCCCTGCGCGGCGACGATCGCTTCGTCAACTTCACTAAAGAGTTTGTCGCCAGCGGCAAGCCGGTGTTTGCCATTTGCCACGGCCCGCAGCTGCTGATCAGCGCGAACGGCGTGCGCGGCCGCAAAATGACCAGCGTAAAAGCCATCGCTATCGATCTGCGTAATGCGGGTGCGGATTTTTACGATATAGAAGTGGTGGTGGATGATGACAAGTTAGTCACCAGCCGTACGCCTGAAGACCTGCCCGCGTTTAATCGCGAATCGCTGCGGATTTTAAACGCGGCCTGATCTTTTCCCGCATTGAGGTCGCCATGAATGGCGACCCTACGGCCGGGTCCAGATAATCTTTTTGCCAAAGCCCAGCGCATTGTCGGTCATCTTCACTTCGTCGAGCACGATTTCCCACAGCGGTGCAGTGACTTTCTTCGCCACCGGAAAACGCTTCTGATAGGCGCGACGCGCCAGAGCTTCCCTTTCTCCGCTTAGTAGCTGAATCACGCCGCGATACTGTACGCCTTTAATCAACAGCACGCTTTTCGGCTGGCCGTTTACCGTGCCTGCCACGCGCGGATTTGCCTGGATTAATGCGCCATGGCGCGTCTCCGGCTCGGTCATCAGCCAGAACGCCATGTTCGCGGCATCAAACACATAGAAGCAGTTGGCGCACCACAGATCGTCGCCGTGGCTGGCAGATAACGACAGCACATGCTGTTTTTTTAAGTAGCGAATCAGATGAGCATGGTCGGACAAAATCGGACTCCGTGCGGCGAATAGCGATGCGGCCTGAAGCGCGCTACACTGCCTGCCAGCTAATTTTCGGGATGAGTATGATGGAACAAGGCTGGCAGCTTTATCTGCTACAAACCGCCGCAGGCATGCTGTATACCGGCATCACCACCGATGTTAATCGTCGGCTGCAACAGCATCAGCAGGGACGCGGCGCGCGCTCACTGCGCGGCAAAGGTCCACTTACGTTAGTGTTTCACTGCGATGCGGGTGATCGGGCCGCAGCGTCACGTCTGGAATACCAGGTGAAGCAGCTTAGCCGCGCGCAAAAGTTGCGGCTGGTTGCACAACAGCCGCCCTGCTTGATTGCCTGGTTTAGTCGAAACGATTAAACGGCAGCGCGAATTCGATCAGCCCTTCGGCACCGACAAACGCATCGTCTGCCAGTTTGTAGACCTGAAAGGCCGCTTCACTACCTAACCAACGACAATGCAAACCATGGCGTGCCGCCGGTTCAAAGCCGAGTGGATTATAGAACTCAGGATCGCCCAGCACCACCACGGCGCTGTAGCTGAACTCATTCAGTGAATCCAATCCTTCATACACCAGCTGTTTAGCAATGCCCTGTTTGCGCACCGATTCATCCACTGCGAGCGGCGCCAGAGCGACCCAGTTGCGGTCTTCACCTTGCAGGGTCACCGGACTGAAAGCGGCATAACCCAGCACCTTGCCTTCATCATCCGTGGCAACCACGCCGAGAGTCAGCAAGCCATCTTCGCGCAGTTGCTGTATCAGCTCCGCTTCGGCGGCGGTAGCAAAACTGCGCTTTAACAGGCTATCGATGCCTGCTGCATCGACGCCAATTTCAGTACGAATTAACATGAGATCCCCGCGCGCGCCTCAGCGGCCTTCGCGTCCTGTTTCATTCCTGCCTCAATAAAAGCAGCGAGCTGCTGCAATCCCGTGCGTAATGGCGTGGGCATGGCATCCAGTTCAATGGCATCCATTAGGTTTTTCACCTCAAGTCCCAGCTCCGTGTCACCTTCAATCACCAAACGGCGTTGAAAGAACAACATATCGGGATCCGCTTTGCGTGCTGCCACCAGCAACAGATCGTTGGCTTCACCGCGAAACCAGACATCAGCCTCGGTGTCACGTGAAACGGTCAGGCGCCCTGCTTGCAGAGTGGTGATCCAGCGCAGATTCACATCGGCAACCTCGATCCCCAGATAACGCCCTTCCAGAAAGTCTAACTCACCTTCAGACAAAGCATGACGAAATTGCCAGTTTAGGAGTTGTTGCAGAATAGCTTTTTTTAGCGGGAAAGGGGTAATGGAAACAGGTAAAGCAAGGAATTCTGGGCCTTTTTCAACAATCAGACCGCGTAAGCGCGCAAACATCATCGACATTCCCTTCAGAAAATTTCATCTATTTTGCCACATCTGACCGGCTTCGCCTCCACTGAGATCAAGGAAATCGCCACCTGGCTGGACGAAAAACCTTCACTCCCGATCATCATTGCCGCTTTCACTGCCTTAAATCAACATTGCTGTCGGGTCAGTTATTTACACTCTTCGGCTTCAGAATCCGGGGAGGAAAATGTATGGAACTGCTGTGTCCGGCGGGGAATTTGCCTGCGCTGAAATCGGCGGTGGAGCATGGTGCTGACGCGGTGTATGTCGGCCTGAAAGACGATACCAATGCCCGCCACTTTGCTGGCCTCAATTTTACCGATAAGAAACTGGCTGAAGCCGCGCGCTATCTGCATCAGCATCGCCGCAAACTGCATGTGGCAATCAACACCTTCGCCCATCCTGATGGCATTAATCGCTGGCAAAGCGCGATTGATGTTGCCGCTCAGAACGGCGCGGATGCGTTGATTCTGGCGGATATTGCCACGCTGGAGTACGCGGCAAAACACTATCCGCAGGTTGAACGTCATCTTTCGGTACAGGCCTCCGCCACCAATCTGCAGGCCATCCATTTTTATCATCGTCACTTTCACCTCAGCCGCGTGGTGCTGCCACGCGTGCTATCGATGCATCAGGTCAAACAGCTGGCGCGTGAAACGCCGGTACCGCTTGAAGTCTTCGCTTTCGGTAGCCTGTGCATTATGGCCGAAGGCCGCTGCTACCTCTCTTCCTGGCTGACCGGCGAGTCGCCTAACAGCGCGGGAGCCTGCTCGCCGGCGAAATTTGTCCGCTGGCAGCAGACGCCAAAAGGCATGGAATCACGCCTGAATGAGGTGCTGATTGACCGTTACGCGCCCGACGAGAGCGCTGGCTATCCCACATTGTGCAAAGGCCGTTATGAAGTGGATAACCAGCTCTATCACGTACTGGAAGAGCCCACCAGCCTGAACACCTTGTCGCTGCTGCCTGAACTGCTGCGCGCCAACATTGCCTCGGTGAAAATTGAAGGACGTCAACGCAGCCCAGCGTATGTCGCGCAGGTCGCGAAAGTGTGGCGTCAGGCGATCGATCGCTGCATGGCGTCGCCTGAACAGTATGCCGTGCAGGAACCCTGGATGCAGGCGCTGGGCGAGTTATCAGAAGGCAGCCAAACCACGCTCGGTGCTTATCACCGCGACTGGCAATAAGGAGATCGCATGAAATACGCCATCGGGCCGGTGCTGTGGTACTGGCCAACTGCAACGCTGGAAACTTTTTATCAACGCGCCGCCGAGAGTAGCGCCGAGATCATCTATCTCGGCGAAGCCGTCTGCAGTAAAAGACGCGCCACCTCGTTCCATCAATGGATAGACATCGCGCGCATGCTGGCGCTGCAGGGCAAGCAAGTGGTGCTGAGTACCTTGGCACTGCTGCAGTCGCCATCGGAAGTCAAAGAGCTGCGTCGCTATGTCGAGAACGGAGAGTTCCTGCTGGAAGCCAATGACATCGGCACAGTGAATATGGCGGCGGAGCGCAAATTGCCGTTTGTCGCCGGCCCAACGCTGAATGTGTATAACGCACAGACGCTGCAACTGTTGCTGAAAGAAGGCATGACGCGCTGGTGCATTCCGGTGGAGATGTCCCGCGACTGGCTGATTCAGCTGCTGCAGCAGTGCGATGCGGCGGGTGTGCGCGATCAATTTGAGGTGGAAGTGCTCGGCTATGGTCATCTGCCGCTGGCGCTGTCGGCACGCTGCTTTACCGCACGCGCCGAGAATCGTGGCAAAGATGATTGCCAAACCTGCTGCATCAATTACCCAACCGGCCGCCGCGTGCTCTCACAGGAGGGCCAGCAGGTGTTTGTGCTCAACGGTATTCAGACCATGAGCGGCTATTGCTACAACCTCGGCAATGATCTGAGCGGCATGCATAACTGGATCGACATTGTGCGTTTGTCGCCCCAAGGTGAAAGCACGCTCGCCGAAGTGGATCGCTTCCGCGCCAACGAAGCCGGTCAGGCACCGCTGATGATGGCGCGCGGCAGTGATTGTAATGGTTATTGGCGTCGCCTGGCGGGAATGGCACTGGAAGGCGGCAGGTAAAGGCACATTCCGGCTATATTCCTCCTGTCATTAGCAGTTTTAATATAGGTAACGATGAGTAATACTCACAGGCGCAGGACCGACTAAACACCTGCGCCATCCCTATTTGGAGTGCCCATGTCTGAGAAAAAAACTGTTCGCCTGTCCGTGTTGGATCTGGCCCCTATTCCACAAGGTTCCACTGCACGCGACGCGTTCCATAATTCGCTGGCGCTGGCCCGCCAATCCGAAGCGCTGGGTTTTCACCGCTACTGGCTGGCTGAACACCATAATATGACGGGGATTGCCAGCGCCGCGACGTCAGTGCTGATAGGCTATTTAGCGGCCAATACCGAAACGCTGCGCCTCGGCTCAGGCGGCATTATGCTGCCCAACCACGCGCCGCTAGTGATCGCCGAACAGTTTGGTACCCTCGAATCACTCTATCCTGGCCGCATCGATTTGGGACTGGGCCGCGCGCCCGGTTCGGACCAACGCACCATGCTGGCGTTGCGTCGTCATCTTTCCAGCGGCCAGGCAGATAGTTTCCCGGAAGACGTCTCTGAACTGATTCGCTGGTTTGACGCCGAAGAGGGTGAACATCCGCCAGTACAACCGGTTCCGGGTTTAGGATTGAAAATTCCGGTGTGGCTGCTCGGTTCCAGCCTGTACAGCGCGCAACTGGCTGCTCAGCTTGGTTTGCCGTTTGCGTTTGCCTCGCATTTCGCGCCCGATCTGCTGTTCCAGGCGCTGCATCTCTATCGTGAGAAATTTAAACCTTCCGCGCGTCTGGCGAAGCCGTATGCGATGGTGTGCGTCAACGTGGTGGCAGCCGACAGCGAACGTGATGCTCGCTTCCTGTTCACCTCGATGCAGCAGCAGTTTATTAATCTGCGTCGCGGCAAACCGGGTCCGCTGCCTGCGCCGGTGGAGAACATGGATAATCTGTGGTCGCCGTCCGAGCAATATGGCGTGCAGCAGGCGCTGAGCATGTCGATTGTCGGCGATAGCGATAAAGTGCGCAGCGGTCTCGCCGCGCTGATGCGTGAAACCCAGGCGGACGAGATTATGGTTAACGGCCAGATTTACGATTCGCAGGCGCGTCTGCGCTCCTTCGCGTTGGCAATGGAAGCGGCGCGCACGCTGTAAACCTTATTGCGGTGGGTTTAACCACTCTGGGCCCACCGCAATTGTTCGCACGTCTCGCGCCGGTGACTGACCGTGAAAACGGCTGTATTCACGACTGAACTGCGAAGCACTTTGATAACCCACCCGATAACCCGCCGTGCCGGCATCTAGCTTCTCAATCAACATCAAACGCCGCGCTTCATTGAGCCGCAGCTGCTTTTGATACTGCATCGGCGTCATCGCCGTTACCGCTTTAAAGTGATGATGCAGCGACGAGATACTCATCCCCACGCTGCTCGCCAGATAATCCATTTTCAACGGCTGATGAAAGTTTTCGCGTAGCCAGCGTGCGGCGCGCGCCACTTTGTTGCCAGGCCGTTCCGTCAGCGCCATGTTGAGAATGCGCGGCCCTTCGGGTCCAGTCAGCAAACGATAGAAAATCTCCTGCTCAATCAACGGTGCCAGCGCGGCTATGTCCTGCGGGTGATCCAGCAATTCGACTAAACGCATCACCGCATCCACCAACGGTGGCGCGACTTTATGCACGGCGATACCGCGCTCGCTAACCGCCGTGCTGCCGAGTTGACGGTGCGGAAAGTGTTCCAGATAACGCATCAGACGCGTTTCGTTGATGGTGATGCCCACGCCCAGATTCGGTTTCTCTGGCGTCGCCATGACAACGCAGGATTGCACCGGCATATCAAGCGTCACCAGCAGCAAATCGCCCGGCCCGTAATGCATCACATCGTCGCCCATGCGCAGCGCTTTCTGCCCCTGCGCGACCAAAGCAAAGCTCGCCCAAGTCGCCACGTGTGCCAAACTGGTGGGCTGAGAACTGCGGCCGAAAGAGAGAAAATCGATTGGGCAATAGTGACGACCATCCTGCGGTGCGTGGCGGGCAATAATTGCCACCAACTGCTGCCATTGTTCCTGATGAATCATGCGATCGGTGCTCCGCGATAAGAAATCACTGATTGGATATTCTCGCTTGTGGTTGGCGCTGCGACTAGTCCTTGAACAGCAGATTTGCAGGATCGTGCAAGAAGCTTGCAGGATTGCGCTACCACCCGATTGTATGGACAGCGCATGCTTTATCTTCCCCGAAATCTCAGGTGGAGAGATACGATGAAAACACTTGAAGGCAAAATTGCGCTGGTGACGGGCGCTTCGAAAGGCATTGGTGCCGCCATCGCCATGACTTTCGCGGCGGCCGGTGCTCGGGTGGTGGTGAATTATCTTCAGGACGAAGTGGGTGCGGCGGATGTGGTGACCGACATCCAGGCGCTGGGTAGCGACGCCATCGCCGTACAGGCTGATATCTCACGCGAGGCCGATGTGCAGCGCTTGTTCGCTAGCAGCATTGAGCAGTTTGGCGCGCCCGATATTGTGGTGAATAACGCCGGCATTTTTCACCACGGTGACTTTGCCGACCTTAGCCTCAGAGAAATGCAGCAGCAGCTGAATGTGAATCTGCTGGGCAGCTTGCTGGTGTGTCAGCAGGCGGCAAAACATTTCCCCGCACGCGGCGGTTCCATCATCAACCTTAGCGCTTTAAATAGCCAACGCAGCACGCCTGGTTCGGTGCTTTGGGCAGCAACCAAAGGCGCGATCGATACCTTAACGCAGGGCCTCGCACGCGAGCTTGGGCCACGTAATATTCGCGTCAATGCGTTAGCACCCGGCATTATTTTGACCGAAGGTTTGCTGGCGGCGAAGAAGATGCATCCGGAGTTGAAAGCACAGCTGATAGCGGCAACGCCGCTCGGACGCTTTGGCTTGCCGGAAGATGTAGCGCAAGTCGCGCTGTTTCTGGCGTCAGAAGAGTCAGCTTACGTTAGCGGTGAACGCGTGCTGATTGCCGGTGGCGTGTAAAATTTACTTTCCACCGGCATAAAAAAAGGGACGCATCAGCGTCCCTTTTTACTTTTAGCGTTTATCGCTTATGCGTCACGACGACGTGGTGCAGCTGCGCCTTCTGGACGCGGGCCACGGCCACCTTCACGGCTGAAGCGTCCGCCTTCACGGCCACCTTCACGACGTTCGGAGAAGCGACGTGGAGCGCCTTCGCCACGTGGAGCACCATCAGCGCGCGGTGCGCCATTGCCACGACGTTCGCCGCCAGCAGATGGACGACGTTCGCTACGCTCGTGCACCGGCGCATCACCCATCAGCTGCATATTCATCGGTTTGTTCAGAATACGCGTACGAGTGAAGTGCTGCAGCACTTCGCCCGGCATGCCTTTCGGCAGCTCGATGGTTGAGTGAGTACCAAACAGCTTAATGTTACCGATGTAACGGCTGCTGATGTCGCCTTCGTTAGCGATCGCGCCAACGATGTGACGAACTTCAACACCATCATCACGGCCCACTTCAATGCGGTACAGCTGCATTTCGCCAACGTCACGACGTTCACGATGTGGACGATCGCCATCGCGGCTCTCACGGCTTTCGCGTGGACCACGAGAATCACGTGAATCGCGACGCTCACCACGCTCAGGACGATCGCTGAACTCGCGACGCGCTGGACGCGGTGCTTCTGGTGGCAGAATCAGTGGACGTTCGCCCTGAGCCATTTTCAGCAGTGCTGCGGCCAGAGTTTCGATATCCAGATCTTCGCCCGGCTGCATTTTGCTCAGCAGTGCGCGGTACTGGTCCAGATCGCTGCTTTCCAGCTGCTGCTGTACTTTAGCCGCGAACTTAGCCAGACGACGCTCACCCAGCAGTTCTGCGTTTGGCAGCTCAACTTCTGGAATGGTCAGCTTCATGGTGCGTTCGATGTTGCGCAGCAGACGACGCTCGCGGTTCTCAACGAACAGCAACGCACGACCTGCACGACCAGCACGGCCGGTACGACCGATACGGTGAACGTAAGACTCTGCATCCATTGGGATATCAAAGTTTACGACCAGGCTGATACGCTCAACGTCCAGACCACGTGCTGCAACGTCGGTCGCGATCAGGATGTCGAGACGACCATCTTTCAAACGCTCCAGCGTCTGCTCACGCAGTGCCTGGTTCATGTCGCCGTTCAGTGCTGCGCTGTTATAACCGCTGCGCTCCAGCGCTTCGGCCACTTCCAGCGTGGCATTTTTGGTACGCACGAAGATGATGGCTGCATCGAAATCTTCCGCTTCCAGGAAACGAACCAGCGCGTCAGTTTTACGGCCGTAAGCGGTCCAGTAAGACTGAGAAATGTCTGGGCGCGTAGTCATGCTTGACTGGATGCGCACTTCCTGTGGATCTTTCATGAAGCGCTTGGTAATACGACGAATCGCTTCTGGCATGGTGGCTGAGAACAGCGCGGTCTGATGACCGTCTGGAATCTGCGCCATGATGGTTTCAACGTCTTCGATGAAGCCCATACGCAGCATTTCATCAGCTTCGTCCAGTACCAGACCGCGTAGGTTAGACAGATCTAACGTGCCACGCTTCAGGTGATCCAGCAGACGACCAGGCGTACCCACAACAACTTGTGGTCCCTGACGCAGTGCGCGCAGCTGTACGTCATAACGTTGGCCGCCGTACAGGGCTACAACGTTAATGCCACGCATGTGTTTAGAGAATTCTGTGACGGCTTCAGCAACCTGTACCGCCAATTCGCGGGTAGGTGCCAGCACCAAAATTTGCGGTGCTTTAACAGTAGGATCAATGTTGTTTAGCAGCGGCAGTGAGAAAGCCGCAGTTTTACCACTACCGGTCTGCGCCATACCCAACACGTCACGGCCAGCCAGCAGGTGAGGAATACACTCAGCCTGGATTGGAGAAGGCTTTACGTAGCCCATACCGTTCAGTGATTCGAGGATGTCGGCGTTCAGGCCAAGGTCAGCAAAAGTGGTTTGAATATCAGTCATGTAGTACACGTGCCTCTTAGATTGCGGCGGCCAGTCTACATAACTCGTCGTGAAAACTTTCAGTCATTTTCATCAAAAAGTGTGAACCGGCTCAAATTAGAAGTTTTGACGAACAGAAAAGCCCTCATCTCTGAAGATGATGACTTTACAGGTATTCAGGCAATAAAAGTTCGTCAGCTATTGCTGGTCAGATTCTGATAAATCGTCTTGTGTCTGGCCGAGTTGCGCCAGTTCCAACAATGCGTATCGGTGCTCAACAAAGTTGTTTACGTTGTTGGCCACCGCCAGTTTGAACAACGCTTTCGCGTCGTCCTTCTCCCCCAGACTTAGGTAGTACTTACCTAAATAGAAGTTGGTTTCACTGAGATGTTCAGCGAGCGAGGTGTTATCCGTTGCGTCCGCCTTGAGACGTTCCATCAATGTTTTTTCACTGATGTCGCCAAGGTAGAACTCGACAATATTCCATCCCCATTGATCGCGAACCGCTTTGTCATGACGCTGTCTCAGCGTAACTTTTGCCTTGTCGGCATCCATATCGCTTTCAACGAGATAGAGCCAAAGGCTGCGGAATGGATCGTTAGGATCGTCTTGATAAAACGCCAGCAGATCATCTTGCGCTAACTTGTATCGACCGCCGTAATAGAGGGCGATACCACGGTTTAAATGCGCATAGTTGTAAGTTGGATCAAGCTCAAGTACAGAATCAAACGCTTCATAGGCAGCATCAAAGTTGCCTGCCTGCGTTAAGTATATACCGAGATAGTTAAATACCTCAGGCATATCTGGTCTTATAGACAGCGCTTGCGAAAAATCGTTCCGCGCTAATGCCCTCAGACCCAAACTATCATACAACACTCCGCGCTCATATAATAGCTGTGCGCGTTCATCATCGGTAAGGGCACGACTGGCAAGAATTTGTTCCATTCGCGCCAGGATCACCTCTTGCTGCAGTGTGGGCTGCAAAGGTACTGCCAGAACTTCGTTCTTACGCCAATTGGAGTTGCTGCATCCTGCCAGCGTGATAGCTGTCGCAACAAAACACCAGCGCAAAAAAGGCTTCATTTCCCACTCCCGAATACAAACATTGGGACAACCATCCTGTCATCCTCCTGCTGTGCACAAGGATTCCCGCCCTCGCGATGATCTAAACACCTCTCCCCGCAAAGTAGGGAGAGGTAAATCGGTAAACGCTTACTCGGCGTCAGATGCATCAGATGCAGCGGTAGCAACTTCTTCCGCTGGTTTCTGCTCTGTCGCTTCTTTGATGCTCAGGCGTACACGGCCCTGACGGTCCACTTCCATGACTTTCACTGGAACTTCCTGGCCCATCTGCAGATAGTCGGTCACTTTCTCTACGCGCTTGTCTGCGATCTGAGAGATGTGGACCAAACCTTCTTTACCGCCGCCGATTGCCACGAAGGCACCGAAATCAACGATACGTGTAACTTTACCAGAGTAGACGCGGCCAACTTCGATCTCAGCAGTGATCTCTTCGATACGACGAATGGCTTCTTTGGCTTTCAGGCTATCAGTTGCAGCGATCTTCACGGTGCCGTCATCTTCGATTTCGATGGTGGTGCCGGTTTCTTCGGTCAGCGCACGGATAACCGAGCCGCCTTTACCGATGACATCTTTGATCTTATCTGAACTGATTTTGATGGTGTAAATGCGCGGCGCGAACTCAGAAATTTCCTGACGCGGCGTGCTGATTGCCTGTTCCATCACGCTCAGGATGTGCAGACGCGCACCTTTCGCTTGATTCAGAGCAACCTGCATGATTTCGCGGGTGATACCTTCGATTTTGATATCCATCTGCAGCGCAGTGATACCATCGCGGCTACCTGCTACTTTGAAGTCCATGTCGCCGAGGTGATCTTCGTCACCCAGGATGTCAGACAGAACCACAAAGTTGTCGGCTTCTTTAACCAGACCCATCGCAATACCGGCTACGGCTGCTTTGATCGGTACGCCAGCATCCATCAGTGCCAGAGAAGCACCGCACACGGAAGCCATTGAAGAAGAACCGTTAGATTCGGTGATTTCTGAAACCACACGCACGGTGTATGGGAAATCCGCTTGCTTAGGCATTACTGCCAGCACGCCACGCTTCGCCAGACGACCGTGACCAATTTCACGACGCTTCGGTGAGCCAACCATACCGGTTTCGCCCACGCAGTATGGAGGGAAGTTGTAGTGGAACAGGAAGCTATCGGTACGCTCGCCCATCAACTCATCCAGATTCTGCGCATCACGTGCGGTACCCAGCGTTGCGGTAACCAGCGCCTGCGTTTCACCACGGGTAAACAGTGAAGAACCGTGCGTGCGTGGCAGTACGCCAGTGCGCACATCCAGGCCACGAATCATATCTTTCTCACGGCCATCGATACGCGGTTCGCCACGGATGATGCGGCTACGAACAACGCTCTTCTCAAGGTCGTGAACGATGTCAGCGATATCGCCAGCATCCAGCGTTTCATCTTCAGCCTGCAGTGCAGCGATGGTCGCGTCTTTCACTGCGCCAACCTGAGTGTAACGCTCTTGCTTATCAGTGATGCGGTAAGCGTCGCTGATGCCCGCTTCTGCCAATGCAGTAACGCGTGCGATCAGTGCATCGTTAGTTGGCAGTGGCTGCCAATCCCAACGTGGTTTACCAGCTTCGGCAACCAGCGCATTGATGTTTTCGATAACGATCTGCTGCTGGTCGTGGCCATATACCACAGCGCCCAGCATCTGCTCTTCAGTCAGGATGTCAGCTTCTGATTCCACCATCAGCACCGCGTTCTGGGTACCGGCAACAACCAGGTTCAGACGTGATTCGTTGATTTCATCAGCAGTTGGGTTCAGCACGTATTGATCGTTGATGTAACCCACGCGCGCTGCGCCAATTGGGCCATTGAACGGCAAACCTGACAGAGCCAGCGCAGCAGATGCACCGATCATCGCAACGATGTCTGGGTTAACCTGTGGGTTAACAGAAACAACGGTCGCGATAACCTGGACTTCGTTAATGAAGCCTTCCGGGAACAGCGGACGAACTGGACGGTCAATCAGGCGTGAGATCAGGGTTTCGCCTTCGCTTGGACGGCCTTCACGACGGAAGAAGCTACCCGGGATACGACCAGCAGCGTAAGTACGCTCCTGATAGTTAACCGTCAGCGGGAAGAAATCCTGACCTGGTTTAGTTTTTTTCTGGCCAACAACGGTAACGAATACAGCAGTGTCATCCATGCTCACCATTACTGCAGCGGTAGCCTGGCGCGCCATCATGCCGGTTTCCAGCGTGACGGTATGCTGACCATATTGGAATTTGCGTACGATCGGGTTCAGCAAAATTTAAGTCCTTAAATTCAGGGGCGCAGCTCATTCTGGCGCGCCGGGGATTACCGATCTTCAGTTGCATCCTCGCGACTAATGACAACCTTAACCGCCCATGCGGTAAAGCCTCTCATTAGCCGCGCGAACCTCTGCAAGCAAAGATCACTCTCTGCAACAATACATGAGTTTGGTCCGGATTGCTGCGGATTGCTCGAAAAAAGGGGCCATAAAGGCCCCCTTTTCGCGAAACTCGCACAAATCTGATCGTCAGATGCGTTTTTTTGCATTGTGCATGCGCTACATCCTTGATCAGATTCTTCAGACTTAGCGACGCAGACCCAGGCTTTCGATCAGACCGGTGTAGCGAGCAACGTCTTTACGCTTCAGGTAGTCCAGCAGCTTACGACGCTGAGATACCATGCGCAGCAGACCGCGACGGCTGTGGTGATCTTTCTTGTGCTCAGAGAAGTGACCCTGCAGGTGGTTAATCTGAGCAGTCAGCAGAGCAACCTGAACTTCAGTTGAACCGCTGTCGTTGGTACCACGACCGTATTTAGCAACGATCTCTGCTTTAGCTTCTACGCTTAGAGACATAATAAACTCCAGTAAATAATGAATGTATGGGTGCCGATCTCTAATTCAGCAGCCCGCTTTTAAAGCCGCGCCATTCTACTCTTCGCCTGATAGCAACGCAAATGCGCCGTTAGGTCAAATGCGAGAGGTTTGATTACGCAGGAAATTCTACCACCAGACGACGCGGCGCCACGCGCCCATCCTCGGCGATTTCGGCCATACCAATGAATTTGTGCTCATCACCTTCGGTCACGCGCACCAATCCCTGTTCCGGCGCATCCGCTACCTGAACCGGCATGCCTTGCTTGAAATAAGCCGCCACTGCGGGCAGCAAATTCACAATCGGGAACTCTTCTGCCGGACTATCCATCGGCAGCAATAACGCATCAAGCGCGCTGTAATCCGGCGTTTCCGCCATGTTGACGGTGGCCGCTACTTCCTGCAGCTGCTCCAGCGTCACCATTCTTTCGATCGGATAACGCGCCACCTGCAGACGACGCAGCATGATAACGTGCGCGCCGCAGCCAAGCCGCTCACCGAGATCGTCGATAATAGTGCGAATGTAAGTGCCTTTTGAGACGTGAATCTCCAGCTCCAGCTCATCACCTTCCCAGCGAATAAACTGCAGCTCAAACACTTTGATCGGGCGCGCTTCACGCGGCACGGTAATGCCCTCACGTGCGTACTCGTACAGCTTGCGTCCCTGATACTTCAGCGCGGAGAACATGGTCGGCACCTGCATGGTGTCGCCACGAAAATAGTCTAGCGCTGCATCCAGTGCCGCCTGATCAAAAGTAATCGCACGCGTCTCAACAATATTGCCGTCGGCATCAGACGTATCGGTGCGTTCACCCAGGCGAGCAATAACGCGATAACGCTTGTCAGAATCGAGCAGATACTGCGAAAACTTGGTGGCTTCACCGAGGCAAACCGGCAGCATGCCGGTCGCCAGAGGATCAAGTGCGCCGGTATGGCCCGCTTTGTTCGCATTGAACAGACGTTTTACTTTCTGCAGCACATCATTGGAAGATGCGCCTTGATGCTTATCCAGCAGAAACACGCCGTGGACGTCGCGACCGCGACGACGAGGACGACTCATTAGTCCTCCTTGTCATCTTCCGCCGGGCTATCGCCACGACGCTCAACATCGCTCTTAATAACGTTGCTGACCAGGTTCGACATACGCATACCTTCGATCAGCGAGTTGTCGTAGAAGAAGGTCAGCTCCGGCACGATACGCAGGCGCATCGCTTTACCTACCAGCGTACGGATATAGCCAGAGGCTTCTTTCAGCGCCTTCAGGCCGTTTTGCACTGCTTCTTCATCTTTGTCATTCAAAAAGGTCACAAACACCTTGGCATAGGCGAGATCGCGCGACACTTCAACGCCCGAAACCGTCACCATCATCCCGAGACGTGGATCTTTAATTTCGCGCTGCAGGATAATTGCGATCTCTTTCTGCAACTCCTGAGAAACGCGCTGTTGGCGGCCAAATTCTTTTGCCATTATTCTTTCTCCCAAATAATTCGGGAGGCCAGAGGCCTCCCAAATTGCAACACATCAAATGATGATCAATCGATGGTGCGTTTAATTTCAATCACTTCGAACACTTCGATCATGTCGCCAACGCGAACGTCGTTGTAGTTCTTCACGCCGATACCACATTCCATGCCGTTACGAACTTCGTTGACGTCATCTTTGAAGCGACGCAGAGATTCCAGCTCGCCTTCATAGATAACCACGTTGTCACGCAGCACGCGGATTGGGTTGTGACGTTTGATGTTACCTTCGGTGACCATACAGCCCGCGATGGCACCAAACTTCGGTGATTTGAACACGTCACGTACCGCAGCCAGACCGATAATCTGCTGTTTGAACTCTGGAGCCAGCATACCGCTCATCGCTGCTTTCACTTCGTCGATCAGATTATAGATGACGGAGTAGTAACGCAGGTCAACGTTTTCAGAATCAATCACGCGGCGAGCAGATGCATCAGCACGCACGTTGAAGCCGAGAATGATGGCGTTGGATGCTGCAGCCAGCGTTGCGTCGGTTTCGGTGATACCACCCACGCCTGAACCGATGATGCGTACTTTCACTTCGTCGGTAGAGAGTTTCAGCAGCGAATCAGAGATGGCTTCGACAGAACCCTGTACGTCAGATTTCAGCACGATGTTCAGCTCAGACACTTCGCCTTCAGTCATGTTGGCGAACATGTTCTCCAACTTAGACTTCTGCTGACGCGCCAGCTTAACTTCACGGAATTTGCCCTGACGATACAGTGCAACTTCACGCGCTTTCTTCTCATCACGTACTACAGTCGCTTCATCACCCGCTGCCGGCACACCGGACAGACCAAGGATTTCAACTGGAATCGATGGACCCGCTTCCAGTACTTCACGACCCAGTTCGTCACGCATCGCACGTACACGGCCATATTCGAAGCCGCACAGCACGATATCGCCTTTGTTCAGCGTACCTTCACGTACCAACACGGTAGCAACCGGACCACGACCTTTGTCGAGGAACGATTCAATCACCACGCCGCTCGCCATACCTTCACGGATAGCAGACAGTTCCAGAACTTCAGCTTGCAGCAGAATCGCATTCAGCAGGTCGTCGATACCGGTACCGGCTTTCGCAGAAACGTTAACGAACATGTTCTCACCGCCCCACTCTTCCGGAAGAATTCCGTACTGGGTCAGTTCGTTCTTAACGCGGTCTGGATCAGCATCTGGCTTATCAATTTTGTTAACCGCAACAACCACTGGCACACCGGCGGCTTTCGCATGCTGGATAGCTTCAACGGTCTGAGGCATCACGCCATCATCAGCAGCCACAACCAGGATAACGATATCCGTGGCCTGCGCACCACGAGCACGCATTGCGGTAAACGCGGCGTGGCCCGGGGTGTCGAGGAAGGTGATCATACCGTTGTCAGTTTCAACGTGGTAAGCACCGATATGCTGGGTAATACCGCCCGCTTCGCCTGATGCCACTTTCGTTGAACGAATGTAGTCAAGCAACGAGGTTTTACCGTGGTCAACGTGACCCATGATGGTGACGACTGGCGCACGGCTTTCCTGCGCAGCATCGGTATCACGATCGTCCATTACCGCTTCTTCCAGCTCATTCTCACGGCGCAGGATCACTTTGTGACCCATTTCTTCCGCGACCATCTGAGCGGTTTCTTGATCGATAACCTGGTTGATGGTCGCCATGGCGCCCATTTTCATCATCGCTTTAACGACCAGAGAACCTTTGATCGCCATTTTGTTGGCCAGTTCAGCAACGGTGATGGTTTCACCGATGACGACATCGCGGTTAACAGCCTGAGCTGGCTTGTTGAAGCCCTGCTGCAGGGTGCTTGGCTTACG
The DNA here is from genome assembly GCF_013385945.1 of Pantoea sp. B9002. Taxonomy (NCBI): domain Bacteria; kingdom Pseudomonadati; phylum Pseudomonadota; class Gammaproteobacteria; order Enterobacterales; family Erwiniaceae; genus Pantoea; species Pantoea sp. B9002. The sequence continues at coordinate 249,076 of NZ_JACAPA010000002.1, read as the reverse complement.
ATGCTTGCCGCCTTTGCCGCCACGCACCTGGGCACGCGCTTCTTCGCGATCGGTTTTGGCTTCAGAATGCTTGTTGCCTTTCTTCACCGGACGAGCCGCTTTGGTGGTGCGAGCACGTGCACGGCCAGCTTCTACCTGGCGATCGTTCTCGTCTTCTGCCTGACGGGCGTGAGTAGAGGTGGTGACGTGATAGTCGCCCTTATCCTCTTCTTCAGGTTTTGCCCATTCAGCGCCTTTCTCTTCAGCCAGGCGGCGGGCTTCTTCAGCCACGCGGCGCGCATCTTCTTCCAGCTTACGGCGTGCTTCTTCTTCTGCTTTACGTTTCAGTTCGGCAGCTTCTGCTTCACGACGGGCTTTATCAGATTGCGCAGCCTTGGCTACTACATCGGTAGGTTGATTAGTCAATTTCTCTTTTTCCGCTGCTTCACGTTTGGCCTTGTCAGCGGCTTCGCGCTTGGCTTTATCTTCGGCTTCACGTTGCGCTTTCTGTTCAGCTTCGCGACGGGCTTGTTCTTCCGCCTCGCGACGCGCCTGCTCTTCCGCTTCACGCTGCGCCTCGGCTTCCGCTTCTGCCTGAGCTTGCTCAGACTCTGCATCGCCTTTCACGTATGTGCGCTTTTTGCGGACTTCGATTTGTACCGACTTACTTTTACCCCCGGTGACGGGAATATTCAAGGTGCTGCGCGTCTTGCGCTGCAAAGTCAGCTTGCTTGAACCGGTCTGACCGTGCTCACGATTCAGGTGAGACAGTAAGGTTTCTTTCTCTTGCTGGGACACCGCATCGTTTTCAGACTTACGGATCCCTGCATCAGCAAATTGCTGTACCAGGCGATCGACCGGGGTCTGAATTTCGGCGGCCAGCGATTTTACGGTTACATCTGTCATGCTGTTCCTTCCTGTTATTACGCGTCATCGCCGAACCAGCAGATATTACGTGCAGCCATAATCAGCGCACCGGCTTTCTCGTCATCCAGCCCTTCAATATCTGTCAGATCGTCAACACCTTGCTCAGCGAGATCTTCCAGCGTGCAAACGCCTTTCGACGCCAGGCGATACGCCAGCGCACGATCCAAGCCCTCAAGATTCAGAAGATCCTCAGCGGGCTCCTGATTACCAAGGCTCTCTTCTTTCGCTAATGCCAGGGTGGTTAACGCATTTTTTGCTCGTTCACGCAGGGCTTCAATGGTCTCTTCATCGAGGCCGTCGATTTCCAGCAGCTCGTTGATTGGCACATAAGCCAATTCTTCCAGCGAAGAGAAGCCCTCTTCCACCAGAATGGTGGCGAACTCTTCGTCGATGTCGAGATATTTGGTGAACATATCGATCGCTGCATGGGCTTCAGCTTGGTGCTTAGCTTGCAGATCATCGACGGTCATCACGTTCAGTTCCCAACCGCTCAGTTGGGAAGCCAGACGCACGTTTTGGCCGTTACGGCCGATCGCCTGAGCCAGATTGCCGGCTTCAACAGCGATATCCATGGTGTGATTGTCTTCATCCACCACAATTGACGCCACATCGGCTGGCGCCATGGCGTTGATAACGAACTGCGCCGGGTTGTCGTCCCACAGCACAATGTCGATACGCTCGCCACCCAGCTCGCTCGAAACCGCCTGGACACGCGCACCGCGCATACCGACGCAAGCGCCCACTGGATCAATACGTTTATCGTTGGTCTTCACCGCGATTTTGGCGCGTGAACCCGGATCGCGCGCTGCCGCTTTGATCTCGATAACTTCTTCGCCAATTTCTGGCACCTCAATGCGGAACAACTCGATCAGCATTTCTGGCTTAGAACGGGTGACGAACAGCTGCGCGCCACGCGCTTCAGGGCGAACGGCGTACAGCACGCCGCGGATACGGTCACCTGGACGGAAGTTTTCACGCGGCAGCATGTCTTCACGCACAATCACCGCTTCAGCATTGCTGCCGAGGTCCAGTGAAATGTTGTCACGGTTCACTTTCTTCACCACGCCGGTGATGATTTCGCCTTCGTGCTGACGGAACTGATCAACCACCATCGCGCGCTCAGCTTCACGTACTTTTTGTACGATAACCTGCTTAGCAGTTTGGGTGGTGATACGGTCAAAGGTGACAGATTCAATCTGATCTTCGACAAATTCGCCCAGATTGAACGCTTCGTCTTCATAACGGGCTGCATCCAGCGTGATCTCGCGAGTCGGCTGCGTGACTTCTTCTACAATCTGCCAGCGACGGAAGGTGTCGAAATCGCCGCTACGGCGATCGATGCTGACACGCACTTCGATCTCTTGCTCATACTTCTTTTTGGTCGCAGTGGCCAAAGCGCTCTCCAGCGCTTCGAAGATTTTCTCACGCGGCAGGGCTTTTTCGTTAGAAACGGCTTCTACTACAGCTAAGATCTCTTTGTTCATCCTGGTTAGCCTCAATCCGGACTTTTAAAAGTGGGGGACCAGGTTCGCTTTCTGAATGTTGCTCAGCGCGAACACTTCATCGTTACCCTCAACGGTCACCGTGATCATCTCGCCTTCAACAGACTTGATGATACCCTGCCATTTACGGCGGTTTTGTACGGCCATGCGTAGTACCAGGCTCACCTCGTCACCGGCAAAACGTGCATAGTGTTCAGCAGTGAAAAGAGGACGTTCGAGACCCGGCGAGGAAACTTCAAGGTTGTAAGCCACGGTAATTGGATCTTCCACATCCATTACTGCGCTAACCTGGTGGCTAACATCGGCGCAATCATCAACATTGATACCCTCTTCACTATCAATATAGATGCGCAGGGTTGATGTGCGACCACGAATAAACTCAATACCGACTAATTCGTAGCCAAGCGCTTCTACTGGAGCAGAGATCAACTCTGTCAATTTTTGCTCTAATGTGGACAAGCCCACCCCCAAGACATAAAAAAAGGGCCTATAGCCCAGTGTTTCGATTTCCTGATAACAAAAAACCCCGAATATTCGGGGCTTTTTGTGACTGGACCCTGTACGCCGCATAGCGGCTTCGGAGCACAATCCAAAAGAATTTTTTTCAAAAATCACTGAGATTGCGTCCGTCGATGCATACAGTATATTTGAAAAAGAACTCTAAGGGAAAGTGGTTGCGGGGGCCGGATTTGAACCGACGACCTTCGGGTTATGAGCCCGACGAGCTACCAGGCTGCTCCACCCCGCGTCCGAAAACGTGGCGAATAATACGCCGACCTTGCAAAAAATGCAAGTTAAACTGAGATTTGGTACCGAGGACGGGACTTGAACCCGTAAGCCCTTTCGAGCACTACCACCTCAAGGTAGCGTGTCTACCAATTTCACCACCTCGGTACATCACTAGACTGCGACGTTGTTTTATCGCACTACAGCGTTGACGATCTTACTGCGGGATATCATTGCCCGGCGTTGCCGGTTTAGCTGGCTGAGTCTGCTGTTCAGACTGCGCCGGCGCAGTGAGGTTATCCCACTCGCTACCTTTGGCTGTTTTATTACTGTTCAGGTTACCCAGAACCAGGCTGATGATGAAGAACAGCGTAGCCAGTACCGCGGTCATGCGAGTCATAAAGTTGCCAGACCCGTTTGAACCGAACAGCGTACCAGAAGCGCCTGCACCGAATGAGGCTCCCATATCAGCGCCTTTGCCTTGCTGCAGCATGATCAAACCCACGAGGCCAATCGCTACAATAAGGAAAACAACTAACAGAGCTTCGTACATAATCAACCTGTTTCCTTGCGCGTTATCTGCACAGTTAAAGCTTCAACCAATATCGATGGGGAGTCTCGTCATCACCCATCAGAAGCGGGTGTGAATACTAACCAAAGGCACATACCTCTGCAAGTGCAATTTTCACCATCGCTTTCGATTGCGGAAAAAAGCACCATCCCGGTGATTTTGCAGGCGGAAAGTACAAAAACTCTCCGCCTGAAAAAACTTAAACCGCTTTTACTGCATCCGCGATTTTATGTGCCAGCGCGCTGACCTGCGCCTCATCCTCACCTTCCACCATCACACGAATTAGGGGTTCAGTGCCAGATTTGCGCAGCAACACGCGACCGCGTCCCGCCAGCGTTTTTTCTGCTTCGGCAGTCACAGCTTTCACGCTTTCGCTTTCCAGCGGATCGTGCTCGCCAGCGAAACGCACATTGACCAGAATCTGCGGCAGCATTTTCATGCCGCTGCACAGGTCGTGTAACGTCATATGGTTGCGCACAATTGCAGTGAGCACTTGCAAACTTGCTACGATGCCGTCGCCGGTGGTGGTTTTATCTAGCAGAATGACGTGACCGGAGTTTTCTGCCCCTAAACGCCAGCCCTTCTCCTGCATTTTTTCCAGCACATAGCGGTCGCCCACTTTCGCACGGGTAAACGGAATACCCAGCTGTTTCAGCGCCAGTTCCAGACCCATGTTGCTCATCAACGTGCCCACCACGCCACCGCGCAGCTGACCCTGACGCAGCCCTTCACGCGCAATGATATAGAGAATCTGATCGCCATCGACTTTGTGACCTAAATGGTCAACCATCATGATGCGGTCGCCGTCACCGTCGTACGCCAGTCCCAGATCGGCCTTCTCTTCCAACACGCGATGCTGCAGCAGACGCAAATCGGTCGCACCGCAATCTTTGTTGATGTTCATGCCATCCGGCTGCACGCCGATAGCAATCACATTCGCACCCAGCTCACGCAGCACGTTAGGCGCAATGTGATACGTCGCGCCATTAGCGCAATCAACCACAATCTTCAGCCCATTCAGGCTCAGCTCGCTGGGGAACGTCCCTTTGCAGAATTCGATGTAACGACCTGCTGCATCGACAATGCGACTGGCGCGGCCCAGTTCAGCCGACTCCACACAGGTGATTGGCTTTTCCATCTCCAGCTCAATAGCTTCTTCGACTTCATCCGGCAGCTTGGTGCCTTCAGCAGAAAAGAATTTGATGCCATTGTCGTCAAAGGGATTATGCGAAGCTGAAATCACAATGCCCGCTTCCGCGCGGAAAGTACGAGTCAGATAGGCAATCGCAGGCGTCGGCATCGGGCCGGTGAAGGCCGCAGACAATCCTGCCGCCGCCAGACCCGCTTCCAGCGCCGATTCCAGCATATAGCCTGAAATACGCGTGTCTTTACCAATCAATACCTTGCGTGAACCCTGACGCGCCAGCACCTTACCGGCCGCCCAGCCCAACTTGAGAACAAAATCAGGGGTAATCGGTGCTTCACCGACTTTGCCGCGAATACCATCTGTACCGAAATATTTACGATTACTCATGCCTTTATCCTTTTGCTCTCCGTGTCGCTTCGACGACGCGCATCGCTTCGACAGTCTCTTTCACATCATGCACGCGAATAATTTGTGCCCCTTGCATGGCGGCAATCACCGCACAGCTGAGGCTTCCGGTCAGGCGCTGCGCCGGACCGACATTTAACAACTGACCAACCATCGACTTGCGCGACATTCCTACCAACAGCGGTAAGCCGTAATGGTGGAAATGGCTCAGATTGGCCAGCAGTTCATAGTTGTGGCTGAGATTCTTACCGAAACCGAAGCCAGGATCGAGCAGCAAATTCTCTTTCTTGATGCCGGCGGCTTGACATCGCGCAATCTGTGCAGCGAAGTAAGCGTCCACTTCGCTCACGATATGGCTATATTCCGGCGCCTGCTGCATGGTGCGCGGTTCACCTTGCATATGCATCAGACACACCGGCAAGCCTGTTTCTGCCGCCGCCGCCAGCGAGCCCGGTTCGGACAGAGAACGAATGTCATTGATAATGTGAGCACCCACTCGCGCCGCTTCACGGATCACTTCTGGTTTGGAAGTATCGACCGAAATCCACACTTCAAAACGCTGCGCGATGGCTTCCACCACTGGAATGACGCGTGCCAGCTCCTCTTCCACGCTGACTTCATCAGCGCCCGGACGCGTTGATTCACCGCCTACATCAATGATGGTGGCACCGGCATTCACCATTTCATTGGTGTGCGTCAGCGCTTCGACCAAGGTGTTGTGGCTTCCACCATCAGAGAAAGAGTCCGGCGTGACATTCAAAATCCCCATCACATGGGGAAAAGAGAGATCGAGATGGGAATCACGGGCGAACAATTTCATGGCGAGAATCTCCTTGAGGAATCACTGAATCGCGGAATGTAAAAAACCCCGGACTGGCCGGGGTTTGCATTGTAACAAGTATTGCGGGCGGGAGAACTGGCGGTGAGCAACGCATCCCGCCAGAGTGCCATCACATGATCTTGTCTGAACCCGGAGTTTTCGGGTCATCAACAGGACGTGGAGCCTGCGTAGAGTCGCCGTTACCCACAGCAACTTTCGCTTCTTCCCAACCGGCTGGCGGACGCACTTCGCGGCGTGCCATCAGATCGCTGATTTGCGGTGCATCAATGGTCTCATACTTCATTAGCGCGTCTTTCATCGCATGAAGGATGTCCATGTTTTCATTCAGAATACGGCGAGCGCGTTGATAGTTAGTATCGATAAGATGTTTAACTTCCTGATCGATAATGCGCGCCGTTTCATCAGACATGTGTTTCGCTTTTGCTACAGAACGACCGAGGAATACTTCACCCTCTTCTTCAGCATAAAGCAATGGGCCCAGCTTCTCAGAGAAGCCCCACTGCGTAACCATGTTGCGCGCTACGCTGGTCGCCATTTTGATGTCAGATGAAGCACCGGTAGAAACATAGTCCGGACCATAAATAATCTCTTCCGCCAGACGTCCACCGTAAGCCACAGAAATACGGCTTTCCAGCTTCTGACGATTGGCACTGATTTCATCACCAACAGGCAGGAAGAAGGCCACACCCAGCGCACGACCGCGCGGGATGATCGTCACTTTGTGCACCGGATCGTAACCCGGAACCAGCGTACCGACGATCGCGTGACCCGCTTCATGATAAGCCGTAGATTCTTTCTGCTCTTCGGTCATTACCATGGAGCGACGTTCCGCACCCATCATGATTTTGTCTTTGGCTTTTTCAAACTCAACCATCGAAACAACACGCTTGTTGCCGCGAGCAGCAAACAGCGCAGCTTCGTTGACCAGGTTAGCCAAATCCGCACCGGAGAAACCAGGCGTACCACGTGCGATGACTGATGGATCCATATCGGTTGCCAGCGGCACACGACGCATATGGACTTTCAGAATCTGCTCACGACCACGCACGTCTGGCAGACCAACTACAACCTGACGGTCAAAGCGGCCTGGACGCAGCAGCGCCGGGTCAAGTACGTCTGGACGGTTAGTTGCCGCGATGACGATGATGCCTTCATTACCTTCAAAGCCATCCATCTCAACCAGCATCTGGTTCAGCGTTTGTTCACGTTCATCGTGACCGCCGCCTAAACCGGCGCCACGCTGACGGCCAACCGCATCGATTTCATCGATAAAGATGATGCACGGTGCCGCTTTCTTCGCTTGTTCGAACATGTCACGCACACGAGATGCACCAACACCAACAAACATTTCCACGAAGTCAGAACCGGAAATGGTAAAGAACGGAACTTTCGCTTCGCCAGCAATCGCTTTCGCCAGCAGCGTTTTACCGGTACCCGGAGGGCCGACCATCAGGACGCCTTTCGGGATTTTACCGCCCAGCTTCTGGAAACGGCTCGGCTCACGCAGATACTCAACCAGCTCACCGACTTCTTCTTTAGCCTCATCACAACCGGCCACGTCAGCAAAAGTGGTTTTGATCTGATCTTCGGTCAGCATGCGGGCTTTGCTCTTGCCGAAGGACATCGCGCCCTTGCCGCCGCCGCCCTGCATCTGCCGCATAAAGAAGATCCACACGCCAATCAGCAGCAGCATTGGGAACCATGAGATGAAGATGGAAGCCAGCAGGCTTGGTTCTTCAGGCGGTTCGCCAACTACTTTGACGTTTTTAGTCAACAGGTTATCGAGTAACTTAGGATCGTTGACGGGGATATAGGTGGTGTATTTATTGCTGTCTTTTTTGACAACGTTAATCTCACGCCCGTTAATTCGTGCCTCGCGGACCTGATCTTGGTTCACTTCCGATAGGAAAGTTGAATAATCAACCCTACGGCCATTCGACTCGCTGGGCCCAAAGCTCTGGAATACAGACATCAGCACGACCGCGATGACTAACCAGAGAATCAGGTTTTTCGCCATGTCACTCAAGGGATTAACCTCATATTACAACGATGTTAACAGACAGCGTAGGGTACTATAGATCCTTCATACCTGGAATCGCAGTGCGGATGATTTTGCTTGTTTACCCTGAAACTCAGAATTACACATCAGAGTAAACGCATTGGTCGTCTTGCTTTGATTCCGGCATTTCGGGCTAAAGTTTGCGCCCCGTCGCCACAATGTACACTTCGCGCGAACGTAATCGCGAAGCGTCCGGCTTACGAATTTTCACTTTCGTAAACAGGGAGCGAATTTCCCGCAGGTATTCATCGAAGCCATCTCCCTGAAACACTTTCACGACAAAACTGCCGCCTGGGGCCAGGATATCCCGACACATTTCCAGCGCCAATTCTACCAAATACATCGAACGTGGAATATCAACCGCAGGTGTACCGCTCATGTTGGGTGCCATATCAGACATCACCACCTGCACCTTTTGGTCGCCTACGCGCTCCAGCAAGGCGCCAAGTACCGCCTCATCGCGAAAATCGCCCTGCAAAAAATCAACGCCGACAATCGGATCCATTGGTAACAGATCGCAGGCGATGATACGACCACTTGATCCGATAAGCTGAACCACATATTGCGACCAACCGCCGGGTGCCGCACCGAGATCGACAACCGTCATCCCGGGTTTGAAAATCTTGTCACCCTGCTGAATTTCTTCAAGTTTAAACCAGGCACGCGAACGTAACCCTTTTTTCTGTGCCTGCAGCACATATTTATCGCTAAAGTGTTCCTGTAGCCAGCGACTGGAACTGGCCGAACGCTTTTTACCCGTCATAATTTTTCCAATTAAATCGTCATCGTAGCGATAAATCAGCACGCAATGGTCGCGTTGATTTGGCGATATACCCGAGATGGCGGTAGAATGAACCGTTTTCAATCCCTGAGTAAGCAAAAAATACGATGAATCTGAGTACCAAACAAAAACAGCACCTGAAAGGCCTTGCCCATCCGCTTAAGCCGGTTGTCATGCTGGGCGGAAATGGCCTGACCGAAGGCGTGCTCGCCGAAATCGAACTGGCGCTCGAGCATCACGAATTGATCAAGGTAAAAATTGCCTCGGAAGATCGTGAAACTAAGCAGCTGATCGTGGACGCTATCGTGCGTGAAACTAAAGCAGGCAACGTACAGGTAATCGGCAACACGCTGGTGCTGTATCGCCCTGCCAAAGAGCGTAAAATTACTCTTCCGCGTTAATCATGCCTTTAAAGGCGGCGACGGGCAAAGAAAGTGCCACGCTCCTGCATGTGATAAAAGGCCGCAGTGCGGCCTTTTTCCTTTCTTTACAAAATGCAGCGACATATTGCAAAGCGTAGCAATATCTTAAAGGTATTCCACCTTCAGGACTTCATATTCCACATCCCCGCCTGGGGTTTTCACGATGGCGACATCGTCTGCTGATTTTCCAACCAATCCACGCGCCATCGGCGAATTCACTGAAATCAGGTTCTGTTTGAAGTCAGCTTCATCATCACCCACGATGCGATAGGTGAACTCTTCATCCGTATCCACATTGAGGATGGTCACGGTAGCGCCAAAAATCACGCGACCGGTTTTCGGCATGGCAGTTACATCAATGACTTGCGCATTCGAAAGCTTGGCTTCGATCTCCTGAATACGACCCTCGCAGAAACCCTGTTCTTCGCGAGCCGCATGATATTCGGCATTCTCTTTCAAATCGCCGTGCTCACGGGCTGTGGCGATGGAGGCGATAATGCGCGGACGCTTCACGGATTTCAGTTCGTTCAGCTCTTCGCGTAGCTTCTCAGCGCCTTTCAACGTCATCGGAATCTGATTCATTTTTGGCTCCTCGTCATCTATCCTGGTTAACGGCGTCATCCTGACCGGTGACAGCAGAAAACAGCTTCTGCGGCGCGTTACCTCTTTTCACAAGCAAAAGAAGCCTGACCCGGAAAGCTTTCCGGGTCAGGTTCGGTTTTGCATTTTGATACGTATTTTACCCCAGAGTTCCCTGTGGGTCATCGTTTACTTTGCACCGTCCGGGGACGTAGTATTGACGCCTTCACCCGTCAGTTACCGCGAGATTATGCGATTTTCACGACTTGTTACCGGATTAACCTGTGCGTTTATGCTGCAGGCACAAGCAGCTCCCGTTGAAGAATACATGCAGTATTTGCCAGACGGCGCAAACCTGGCGCTGATGGTACAAAAAGTGGGCGCATCCACCCCGATAATCGATTATCACGGCAAACAGATGGCGTTACCGGCCAGCACCATGAAAGTGGTGACAGCGCTGGCGGCTTTGTTAGAACTCGGGCCCGATTTTCGTTTCCAGACCACCATGGAGACCAAAGGTGCGGTCAACGATGGCACCCTGAATGGCGATTTAGTAGCACGTTTTGGCGGCGATCCTACGCTGAGCCGCCAGGATCTGCGCAACATGGTTGCAGCGCTGAAAAAGCAGGGTATCACCCATATCAAGGGCAATCTGGTGATCGACACCTCGGTGTTCGCCAGCCACGATATGGCGCCAGGCTGGCCGTGGAATGATCTGACGCAGTGCTTCAGTGCGCCGCCGGCTGCGGCCATCGTCGATAAAAACTGTTTCTCAGTTTCGCTGTACAGCGCCAATACGCCGGGCGAAAACGCCTTTGTGCGCATCGCTTCCTATTATCCGGCCCACATGTTCAGTCAGGTGCGCACCATTGGCCGCAACAGCGGTGACGGACAATATTGCGAGCTGGATGTGGTGCCAGGCGAGCTCAATCGCTACACCTTAACCGGCTGCATGCGCCAGCGTTCAGAGCCGCTGCCGCTGGCCTTTGCCGTGCAGGATGGTGCCGCGTGGGCCGGTGAGATTCTTAAAGCCGAGCTGCGCGCCGCCGATATTGATTACAGCGGTCATCTGGTTCGCCAGGCACAAGTGACGTCGCCGGGCACCGTGTTAGCTTCAACGCAGTCTGCGCCGCTGCACACGCTACTGCACACCATGTTGAAGAAGTCGGACAACATGATTGCCGATACCGTGTTCCGCACCATCGGCCATCACTACTTCAACGTGCCGGGCACCTTCCGCGCGGGTTCAGATGCGGTGCGTCGCATCCTGCGCGAAAAAGCCGGTGTCGATCTCGGTAACAGCATTCAGGTTGATGGTTCCGGGCTGTCACGTCATGACCTGATCGCGCCAGATACCATGATGCAAGTGCTGCAATACATTGCGAAAAATGATTCGACGCTGAATTACATTTCGATGCTGCCGCTGGCCGGTTACGACGGCACGCTGCAATATCGCGGCGGCCTGCATGAAGCGGGACTGGATGGCAAAGTCTCGGCGAAAACCGGTTCGCTGCAGGGCGTCTATAATCTGGCAGGATTCATCACCACCTCCAGCGGCGCGCGCGTCGCCTTTGTCCAGTTCCTGTCCGGTTACGCAGTACCGCCGGAAGATCAGAAAACGCGCCGCATTCCGCTGGTACGTTTTGAAAGCCGCCTCTATACGGATATCAACAAGAACAACTGATGAAACTGCTTATTGTTGAAGATGATGCGCTGTTGCAATCGGGCCTCGCGCAGGCGTTAAGCTCGCAAGGCTACGCCATCGACTGCGCCAGCACCGCCGCAGAGAGCAATGCGCTGCTGCGTAGCGGTCAGTACAGCCTGATCGTGCTCGATCTCGGCTTGCCGGATCGCGATGGCGCATCACTGCTGCGACAATGGCGACGCGATGGCATTGCGGTGCCGGTGTTGATCCTCACGGCGCGCGATGCGCTGGAGGATCGCGTTGATGGTCTGGATGCCGGCGCTGATGATTATCTGGTGAAGCCGTTTGCGCTGGTTGAGCTGCAGGCGCGCGTGCGGGCGCTGATCCGCCGTTATCAGGGCCACAGCGATAACCTGCTGCAACAGGGCGATCTGACGCTCAATCTCAGTTCACAGCAGGTTTTGCTGGAAGGTCAGCCGCTGGAGATCACGCCAAAGGAGTTCGCGCTGCTCACCCGTTTACTGATGCGCGTAGGGCAAAACGTACACCGTGAAACGCTGCAACAGGATCTCTACAGCTGGAATGACGATCCCGGCTCCAACACGCTCGAAGTTCACATCCATAATCTGCGTCGCAAGCTCGGGAAAGATCGCATCAAAACCGTGCGCGGCGTCGGTTACCGTCTGGAAATCCGCGAATGAACAGCATGCGTCAGCGGTTATTGATTATGCTGGCGCTGATTCTCCTCACCTGTCAGGTGATGAGCGCCATCTGGCTGTGGCATGAAAGCCGCGAGCAGATCAGTTTTTTAGTCAACGAAACGCTCTCCGCGCAGGCGCGTAACGCTCGGGTGGAAAACGAGATCCGTGAAGCCATTGCCTCGTTGCTGCTGCCTTCTTTAGTGATGGTCGCCCTCACCTTGCTGCTGTCGTTTTGGGCGATTAACTGGATTATTCGTCCGCTGAAATCGCTGCAGGACAGCCTTGCGCATCGTTCAGCGGATAACCTGACGCCGTTGCCGATCTACTCCGAAATGGATGAGATCGTGGCGGTAACTACCTCGATCAACCAACTGTTTTCACGCCTCGATCATACATTGCAGCAGGAACGCCTGTTCACCGCCGATGCGGCACACGAGCTGCGCACGCCGCTGGCCGGATTGCGCCTGCATCTCGAGCTGCTCCACCAGCAGAACGTGCCGCAAAGCGAGATGCTGATTGAACGTATCGATCAACTGATGCACACCGTGGAACAGCTGTTGATGTTATCGCGCGCCGGGCAAGCGCTGGCGGGCGGTCACTATCAGCAGCTGCAGTGGCAACAAGACATCATGCAGCCGCTGGAGCCAGAAATGGCCGAGCTGTATCAACAGCGTCAGCAAATCCTGCACTGGCCACAGAACGACGATGTGCCGCAGCAAGGTGAAGCGGTGCTGCTGCGCCTTATGCTGCGCAATCTGCTGGAAAACGCCTCGCGCTACAGCCCGGAAGGCAGCGAAGTCACGGTGAAGATGCAGCAGGACAAGCAGCAGGTGATTATCGAAGTGTGGGATCAAGGTCCGGGCATTGAAGCCGCCGCCGCGGAAGAGCTGACGCAGGCGTTTCGTCGTCGCGATCAGCGTTATGGCGGCAGCGGTTTGGGTTTGAATATCGTGCTGCGCATCGTGCAGATGCATCGCGGCAGGCTGGAGCTGGTGAACCGTGAAGATCGCAGCGGGCTGATTGCCCGCTGCTATTTACCGCATCAACTGATTGGCTAAACGCCGTTAGAAGTGGGTATTCAGGCTCATAAAGTAAGTACGACCGGATTCGTTGTAGGTATTCGCACCCGCTCCATACAGATAAGAGTTGGTGTTGGCATTACCGGTGGTTTGCGCATTACCTTCGCGATAGTGACGTTTATCGAACAGGTTATCGATGCCCACCGTGACGCTGGCGTACTTGTTGATATCGTAGGTACCGCTCATACCGATAATTGAGTAAGGACTCACTTTATCCGTTGCGCTACCGGTCGAAAGATTCCCTTTGTAATCATACTTCTTCGGTGTCTGCGTGCCGTACCAGGTCAGCGTGGTTTGCAGCGACAGATCCTGCGTCGCCTGCCAGCTCAGCGTCGAGTTCAGCGTGTATTCCGGAATCACCGACAAACGATCGCCGGTCTCTTTGTTCTTACTCTGCAGCATATAGGTGAAGTTGTTATTCCACGTCACGCTGTCGGAGAACGGTACGTTGACGGTGCCTTCCAGCCCTTCCACCACCGCTTTCGGTACGTTTTCCCACTTATAAATATCCGTGGTGCCATTAGATGCTTTGCTCACTGGCGAGTAACCGGCTTCGATCTTGTTGCGATAATCGTTGCGGAACCAGGTCAAACCGGCCTGATAACCTTCGTGTTTCCACTCCAGACCAATCTCTTTGTTGATGCTGTTTTCCGCTTTCAGGTCGCTGTTACCCTGCAGATAACAGGCGCCAGTGCTGGCCGCACAACCCTGACCATTGCTGTACAACAAGTAGTTCGGGTTGGTTTGATACAGGCTCGGCGCTTTATAGGCGCGTCCAATCCCCATCTTCAGCGTGAAGTCATCGCCCAAACCCTGCGACAGGTTGAGCGACGGGCTCCAGTTATTGCCAACAATCGAGTGATGATCGAAACGCAGGCTTGGCGTCAGCATGGTGCTGTCGGTCAGCTCCATGTTGTCTTCCGCAAACAGCGAGAAAATCTCTGCCTGGGAATACGGGCTGCGACCGGTGTTGTCGATGCCCGGCACCGAACCGTAGCTCGCCGCCTGCGTGTTGGAAGAGCCATCTTTCATGCGCTGCTGGTTCCATTCGGTACCCAGCGTCGCGGTTTGGTTAAACAGCAGCTCAAACGGAATGCTGACTTCGCTATGCAGCAGCACGTCATCCAATTGAATGGTGTTGAAACCGCTGTTGGAGAAGATGCCTTCGGTGCCGCCGGCCAAACCTTCATTAAGGCGCGAGTTGCGGGTTTTCTCGTAGCGCGCATACGTGTTGGTGCTGACGCCGTTATCCCATGCGCCGGTCCATTTCAATGAGACGTTCTGGCGATACAGGCGGTTAGTTTCGTCACCGTACATACTTTTCACCAGTGTGCTGGTGTTGGTGTTCTGCGTATCACCCGCATACAGGTTGCCCTGACGGCTGTAACCGGCCTGCAGCTCCAGCGTCTGCATCGGTGCAAACGCCCAGCTGAGTAAGGCATTGATATCTTTATTAACCGAACCTTCACGACCCGCCGGATAGCTGCCCGCATAGGAGCCGGTGCGCGCCGCCGCATGCCCTTGGTTAATGTCATAGGCATCGGCCTGAGTTTTGGCTAAACCACCATACAAACGAAAGTTGAAATCATCGCCCAGCGGCCCTTCCAGACTGAAGTTGGTGCGCTTGGTGGCACCTTCCGCTTTATGTTCCGGCACGTTGTAATAGGTGTTCCAGGAACCGTGCCACTGCTGATCGGTCTGTTTTTTGGTGATGATATTCACCACGCCGCCCGCCGCGCCGTTACCGTAACGCACCGCAGCCGGTCCGCGAATCACGTCGATGTGATCGATCATCTCCGGCGGCACCCAGTTAGTGTCGCCACGCGTATCACGCTCGCCACGCCAGCCAAGGCGCACCGAGTTGCGGCTGGTGATCGGCATGCCGTCCACCATGATCAGGGTGTTTTCCGGGCCCATGCCGCGAATATCGATCTGGCGATTGTTGCCGCGCTGGCCGCTGGTGGAGTTGCCGGTCAGGTTAACGCCGGGCATGGTACGGATAATTTCGGACACATCACGCGCGGGCGGATGCTTTTTGATTTCGTCGGCGGTAATGGTTGAGACGCCCGGCGCTTGCAGGTTCTGCTGCTGCGCGGTGACCATCAAGGTACCGCCGTCCATTGATTGTGCGTCAGTGGTGCTGGTTGAGGTTTTGCTGGAGGAAGTCTCTGCTGCCCAGGCGCTGCTGGAAAGCAGTGAGGCGCTGAGCCCCAGTTCAATCAGAATGGCTAATGATAACCGTGAGTAATTTTTCATTTTATACGTTCCTGGATGGCCAGAAAAAAGCCGTTGGATGCTTAACTGGCGAGCCGGTGAGAAGATCCCTGTCCATATCGCGCCCAGTTCCAGACCCTTCAAACCATCCGTAGCGCAACCTTACCGAACGGTAAGCATCAGGCGGAACAGGCGTGCTCATTTTTGAGCGCAGCCACCCTATTGCAAATGCAAATTATTATCAATAGTATTATTCATCAAGCTTATGTAAATCTCCGCGTAAACACCGACTGGCAGCCCTATGACCTGGCGAAATGATGTAACCGGCAGTGCAGCCTGGTGGCAGGCGCAACAATCCCAAGGCATTCCCCGCATTGAGTTAGCAGACGATGGCCAATGTCAGGTCACCTTCTTCTGGCGTGACCCGCAAGGCGATGAAACGCAATCGTCGACCCAGCGCGTGTGGATCAACATCACCGGCGTGACCGATCACCACCAGCGCCGCCCGCCGCAATCATTGATGCGCGTGGCCGGCACCAACGTCTGGTATTGGCAGACCTCGCTGCCCGCCAACTGGCGCGGCAGTTACTGTTTGATGCCTGATGATCAAGCCACGGACTTCACCGGCATTGCCGAGATGTCCACGCTGCGCAACTGGTGGCGCGACAAATTCCCAACGGCGCAGGCCGATCCGCTCAATAGCTTACGTGGCTGGTCCGGTGGTCGCGGCATGGGCGTCTCGCCGCTGCATCTGCCCCACGCGCCCGATCAACAGCTGTGGCAAGCGGTGGATAACGGCACCGCGCCAACCATTAAACTGCAACAGCAGCAATGGGATAGCGCACTATTAGGCAACAGCCGCAAGGTGTGGATTTACACCACTGGCGCAGCCAATCCCGCACAGCGTCCGCTGGCCATCATGCTTGATGGGCAATTCTGGGCGCACAGCATGCCGATTGCCGGACCGCTGCAGCAGCTCACCGATGCCGGTTCTTTGCCGCCAGCGGTGTATCTGTTTATCGACATCATTGACCGCGAACACCGCAGCCGCGAGCTGCCGTGTAACGCGCAGTTTTGGCAAGCCATTCAGCAAGAACTGTTACCACAAATTGCACAATCAACGCCTTATCGCCAGCAGGCGGACAGCACCATCGTCGCCGGACAAAGCTTTGGCGGCCTGGCGTCGGTGTTTGCCGCGCTGCACTGGCCGGAAACCTTTGGCAACGCGCTCAGCTTGTCCGGCTCCTTCTGGTGGCCGGAACGCGGCAATCCGCACGGCTGGCTGCTGCAGGCGCTGGATAGCGGTCTCGCGCCGCGCCAACCGCTGCGTTTCTGGCTCGAAGCGGGCAGACGCGAAGGCTTGATTTTGCAAGCTAATCAACAACTTCAACAGCAGCTTAGCGCTGCCGGCTATCAGGTAAATTACCTGCCGGTGGAAGGCGGCCATGACGCGCTCTGTTGGCGCGGCGGCCTGCTGAGTGGCCTACAAGCGCTGTGGAGCAAACCGGAGCATCCATGTCCGAATCCCTGATGAATAAGCCTATGACCGACCAACAAACCTTGCCGTTAGTCGCGGCACAGCCCGGCATCTGGATTGCCGATCAGCTGTCACCGCACCACAACGCTTACGCGGTGGCGCACTTTGTCGAACTGCGCGGTGAGATTGATAGCGCCCTGTTGGCGCAGGCGATTGTGGCGGGCATGCAGGAAGCCGACACGCTGAACATGGCATTTGGTGAGGTGGAAGGCGAAGCGTTGCAGTGGCCGCAGCCACACGCCTTTAGCCTGCCGCAGATTGTCGATTTGCGCGCTGAGGCCGATGCGCCTGCCAAAGCGCGCGCGCTGATGCGTGACGACATGAATGGCGATCTGCGCGTATTGAGCGGCGCAAAGCTGTGGCATCACCGCCTGTTCCGTCTCGACGATCAGCATTGGTTTTGGTATCAGCGCTATCACCATTTGGTGGTGGATGGCTTCAGCTTTACCGCGCTGACGCGCCGCATCGCCAACCTCTACAGTGCGGCCGTACGCCAGCAAGCCGCTGAACCGACGCCATTTATTCCGTTTAGCGAAGTGGTTGAAGAGTATCAGCGCTACCGCGAATCCTCCTCTTTTGCGCGTGACAGCCAATTCTGGCGCGAAAAAGGTGCGGCGCTGCCCTCACCGGCTTCGCTCTCGCCGCTGCCGCTCGCCGGTCAACACGCCAGCACCGATCTGCTGCGCCACAGCGTTACGCTGGATCGCAGCACCTTCCAGACGCTGGTGCAGCAGCATCCGCACGCCAGCGCGGCCGATCTCGCCTTTGCGCTGGTGGCGCTCTGGCTGGCGCGTCTCAGCGGGCAAAACGACTTTGCCGCTGGCTTCATCTTTATGCGCCGCATCGGCTCGGCCGCCTTGTGCGCCACCGGTCCGGTGATCAACGTATTGCCGATGGCGGTCCATTACGACCCGACGCAGCCGATCAGCGCGCTCGCCGCGCAGCTGGCGGGCGAAGTGAAAAAGATGCGTCGTCATCAGCGCTATGACGCCGAACAGGTGCAGCGCGATCTCGGCCGCCTCGGCGATGGCGATCCGCTGTACGGTCCGGTAATCAACCTGAAGATGTTTGATTACCAGCTCGATTTCGCTGGCGTGGAAGGTATCACCCATCAACTGGCGTCCGGGCCGGTGCGCGATCTGGAGATCGCCATTTATATCAGCGAGCACGGTGAACTGACGCTGGAGCTATTGGCGAATGCCGAACGCTACAGCGAACAAACCTTGCAGCGTCATGCCAGCCGTTTTGCCCTGCTGCTCGATCAGCTGGCGCAACAGCCGCAGCGGCCGTGCGGCGAACTCGATCTGCTCACTGCCGAAGAGCATGCGCAGATTGCCGGGATCAACCAAACCGCTTATCCGCTGCCAGCAGAAACGCTGGCGTCACTGTTAGCGCAGCAGGCGGCACGCACACCCGATGCACCGGCGCTGGCCGATGCGCAGCATCAGCTCAGCTACCGCGAGATGCAGCAGCAGGTGTTTGCGCTGGCCGCCGATCTCAGCGCCGCCGGGGTGCAGCGTGGCGATATTGTCGCCGTGGCGCTGCCGCGTTCGGTGCAGCTTTCACTGGCGCTACAGGCGATTGTTTCGCTCGGCGCTGCGTATTTGCCGCTCGATACTGGTTATCCGGATGACCGTTTGCAGCTGATGCTGGAAGACGCCGCGCCAAAAACGCTGATCACCTGCGCGGCGCTCAGCGCGCGCTTCAGCGCCATCGCCTCGGTCAATCAGCTGCATTTTGATGTGCTGTATCACAATGTCCATGCGCCGCAGCCGGCCAGCGCGCCGACGCCGCAGGATGGCGCCTACATCATTTACACCTCAGGTTCGACCGGTCGCCCTAAAGGCGTGCTGGTGGGACATGAAGCGATCGTCAATCGTCTGTTGTGGATGCAGGATCGCTATCCGCTGCAAGCCGATGATGTGGTGCTGCAAAAAACCCCGAGCAGCTTCGACGTTTCGGTGTGGGAATTCTTCTGGCCGCTGCTGGTCGGTGCGCAGTTGGTGATGGCGCCGCCAGAAGCCCATCGCGACCCGGAAGCGCTGCAGCAGCTGTTTGCCCGCTACAAAGTCACCACCACGCATTTCGTTCCCTCGATGCTGGCGGCCTTTGTCGCGGCGCTGGATGATCCACCGGCGATTGCCCGCTGCGCCAGCCTGCGTAACGTATTCTGCAGCGGTGAAGCGCTGCCGACGGATTTATCGCGCGAGTGGGAAAAACTGACGCGCGTGCCGCTGCACAATCTGTATGGCCCAACCGAAGCGGCGGTGGATGTCAGCTGGTATCCGGCGTTTGGTGATGCCCTCGCCGCCGTCGAAGGTGCCAGCGTGCCGATTGGTTTCCCGGTGTGGAATACCGGCCTGCGCATCCTTGATGCCCGCATGCAGCCGGTGCCGCCGGGCGTGGCGGGCGATCTCTACTTAACCGGCGTGCAGCTGGCGCATGGCTATCTCGGCCGTCCCGATCTCACTGCCAGCCGCTTTATCGCCGATCCTTTCATGCCCGGCGAGCGCATGTATCTCACCGGCGACGTGGCGCGCTGGCTGGATAACGGTGCGGTGGAATATCTCGGTCGCAGCGACGATCAGCTGAAGATTCGCGGTCAGCGTATCGAACTGAATGAGATCGATCATGTGCTCAGCGCGCAGCCCGGCATTGAGCAGGCGGTCACACACGCGGTGGTACTCGGCGATACCGCGGCGCAAGGTGATGCGCGTCAGCTGGTTGGTTACGTGATTGCCGGGCAGCCGGTTGATAGCGACGCGCTGCGTCAGGCGCTGGCGCAACGCTTGCCCGCGCATATGGTGCCGGTAGCCATTGTGCAGCTCGATGCCTTCCCGCTCAGCAGCAATGGCAAGCTGGATCGCAAAGCGCTGCCGTTGCCCGCATCCGCCAGCGCCAGTGCGGGACGTGCACCGCACGCCGGGCTGGAAACCACGCTGGCAAACGCTTTCTGTCAGCTGCTGGCGCGCGAAGAAATCAGCGCGCAGGATGACTTTTTTGCCCTCGGCGGCCATTCGCTGCTGGCGATGCGCTTAGCGGCGCAGCTGCGGCGTGAGCTGCAACAGCCGGTTTCGGTGGGGCAAATCATGGTGGCCTCAACGGTGGAGAAGCTGGCAAGGCTGCTCAGCGATACGCAATCCCATCAGCAAGCCGGTTTCGAAGCAGTGCTGCCGCTACGTCAGGGCAACGGACCAACGCTGTTCTGCTTCCATCCGGCGTCAGGTTTTGCCTGGCAGTTCAGTATCCTGCAGCGTTATCTCGATGAGCGCTGGTCGCTGGTCGGCATTCAGTCGCCGGATATCAGCAGCCCGCTGAACCAAAGCGCGCATCTGGATGACGTGTGCGACGCCCATCTGCAAACCCTGCGCGACGTGCAGCCGCACGGACCTTACTATTTCCTCGGCTATTCGCTTGGCGGCACCCTGGCGCAAGGCATCGCGGCACGGCTGGAAGCGGCAGGTGAAGAGGTGGCGTTCCTCGGCCTGCTGGATACCTGGCCGCCAGAAACGCAAAACTGGGATGAGAAACGCGGCGAGAACGTGCTGGATCCGGCGGTGCTGGAAGAGGTGAACCGCGAGCGCGAGCAGTTTATCGCCGCGCAGCGCCATCAAGCCGGTGAAGAGATGCGTGCGATGTTCGATACCATCGAGGCCAACTACGCCAGTTCGGTGCGCCTGCTGGCGACGGCACGCAGCGCGCGTTTCAACGGTCGCGCCACGCTGTTCCTCGCCGAACAGACGCAGCAGCCAGGACAAGATGCGCGCCGCGCCTGGGCACCGTATGTCGGTGAACTGGAAGTGTGGCCGATGGATTGCGCCCACGTGGAGATCATTTCACCGCGGATGTTTGAGCAGATCGGGCCGTTGTTGCAGGAGTTATTGGGGTAATTTGCAAGAAGGTCGCCATGAATGGCGACCCTACGCAGGGCCGGTACGATGTTGTAGGGTCGCCATTTATGGCGACCTCCTCAATTACTCCCGCGCCCCAGCGGCACTATCATCGGCGTATGCGCCACCGGATCGTCCACAATCACGCAGCGCAAGCCATACACCTGCTCGATCAACGCGGGCGTCACAATCTCCGACGGCTTCCCTTCGGCAACAATCTTGCCGTAGCGCATCGCGATCAAATGCGTGGCATAGCGACAAGCGTGGTTAAGATCGTGCAGCACCACCACCAGCGTTCGCCCATGCTGTTGATTCAGCTCCTGCATCAACTCCAGCAGCTCAATTTGATGGGTGATATCCAGCCAGGTGGTCGGTTCATCCAGCAGCAGCAGCGGCGTTTCCTGCGCCAATACCATGGCAATCCACACGCGCTGACGCTGACCGCCCGATAACGTATCCACTGACTGCTGCGCCAAATCGGCCACGCCGGTGGCGCGCATCGCATTCTGCACCGCCGCTTCATCTTCCGCACGCCAGCGCCCAAACAGCGCCTGATGCGGATAACGTCCGCGCGCCACCAGCTCGGTGACGCTGATGCCCGCCGGTGCGTTGGAACTTTGCGGCAGCAAACCCAAACGCCGCGCCACCTCTTTGGTGGGATAGCTGGCAATGGCCGCGCCATCCAGTAACACCTCACCTTTCAGCGGCGTATGCAGGCGACTCAGCGTGCGCAGCAGCGTCGATTTTCCGCAGGCGTTAGGGCCGATAATCACCGTCAGCTCACCTTGCGGAATCGCCACTGACAGATTCTCTGCAACCACCTTTTTGTCGTAGCCCAGCGTCAGGCCATCGCCGCGCAGACGTGAAGGGATATCGGTCATTGGCGTCGCGCCTCCCGCACCAGTAAAGCGATCAGATAAAGTCCACCGAGAATGACGGTTATCACGCCAACCGGTAATTGATAAGGCAGGAACAGATGCTGCGCGGCGAAGTCTGCGGCAATCAGCAACAGCGCGCCGCACAGCGCCGCCAGCGGCAAAGCACCTTTGACGCCGCCGCCGAGACGACGGGCAATCTGTGGCGCCAGCAGCGCGACAAACGAAATCGGCCCGACCAGCGCGGTTGACGCCGCCGTAAGCACCACGCCAATCAGCATCAGCCACATGCGGCTGCGCTCCACCGGCACGCCGAGCGCGCAGGCGGTATCATCGCCCATCTCCAGCAAACGCATCCGCCGCGCCAACAGCGCCATCAGCAGTAACGCCAGCAGCAGCACCGCAATCACCGGCGGCGTTTTTGCCCAGGTAATGCCGTTGAGCGATCCGGCGCTCCACAAACCCGCACTCAGCGCCGACTCCAGCGAGGCGCTGATAATCAACCATGAATTCAACGCCATCAGTAGCGCACGCACGCTGATGCCGACGATAATCAGGCGGAAGGTCTCCACGCCGTTGCGCCAGGCAAACAGATAGACTAACGCCGCCGTGGCGATGCCGCCAATCAACGCTGCGCCGGTCATCGCCGTGATGCTTTGATTGAACAGCACCAGCGCCACTAGCACGCCGCTGTAAGCGCCGGTATTGAAGCCGAGAATGTCCGGGCTGCCGAGCGGATTGCGCAGCAGCGACTGGAAAATCGCGCCGCTGATGCCTAACGCCGCACCAATCAGCAGCGCCATCAGCACGCGCGGCAAGCGCCACTCCAGCACGATCAGTTTGACGTTGCTGGCGCCCTGACCGAGCAGAATTTGCCAGATTTGCTCCCCGCTGATCTGCAATGCGCCGCGCGTCATCGCCAGATAAGCCAGCAGAGCGCAGGCGCACAGCAGCCAAAGCGTATGTAATCCGACACGACGCGTCATATTGCACCCCGGCCCAATTTACGGCGCACCAGCACAATCAGCATGGGTGCACCGAGCATCGCCGTGACGATGGAAACCCGCAGCTCGCCCGCCACCAGCAGGCGGCCAAGAATATCGGCGGCGAGCAGCAGAATCGGCGTGATCAGCGCGGTCGCAGGCAGCATCCAGCGGTGATCGTTGCCCACCAGCCAGCGGGCAAAGTGCGGCGTCATCAAACCGACAAACGCAATCGGGCCCACCGCCGCCGTGGCTGCGCCGCACAACAGCGCAATCGCCAGCAGGCCAAGCAGTTGGGTGCGCGCCACCCGCGTACCGAGCGCGGTCGCCATGTCGCCACCCATACTCAAACTGTTCAGCGCCTGCGACAGCGCAATGGCCACCACGCTGCCGATCAGCACCGCCGGGAACAGCGTGCGCAACGTGGTGAAATTGCGAATATCCAGCGAGCCGCTGTGCCAGAAGCGCAGATGATCGTAGATGTCGGGATTGAGCAGCGACAGGCCAGAGGTTAATCCATCCAGCACCGCGCCCAGCGCCACGCCGGCCAGCGTCAGACGTACCGGATTGACGCGCCCGCCGCCAATCGCGCCGGTCATCGCCACCAGCACTGAAGCCAGCAGCGCGCCGCCAAAGGCGAAGCCGAGCCAATCCAACGGCGAGTCAGCACCGAACAGCGCAATGCCAATCACCACCGCAAATCCGGCTCCGGCGTTGACGCCTAGAATGCCGGGATCGGCCAGCGGATTGCGCGTCAGGCTCTGCATCAACGCACCGGCGAGGCCGAGCGCCACGCCCGCCAGTAAACCGGCTAGCGTGCGCGGCAGGCGCGCGTCGCGCACAATGACGCACTCCGCGCTGTTACAGGAGGTGGTAAGCGAATGATAAACATCGGGAAGCGGTATTGATTTTGCCCCCAGCATTAAGCTGAGCGCGATGAGGAGCAAGAGCAGAATCCCTGAGCCTGCTAATGCACGAATCTGGCGCATAGCGTTCTAAACCTTCACTGTTCAACGTCGTCGCATGCGCGATGTAACTTGATAATGGTTATCGTTATTACTCGCGTTTAGCTATGTTACCATGACTCGCCTCGCGGACGATGAGGAAAATTGGTGCAATAAGGCGAACACATGAACAAATCTTCCCACTTTATCGATCTCTCGCTGCTGAAAACCCATCCGGCTTTTCGCGCGGTGTTTATCGCGCGTTTTATCTCGATTGTCGCGCTCGGCATGCTCGCCGTGGCGGTGCCGGTACAGATTCAGCACATGACCCATTCACCGCTGCTGGTGGGCTTGGCGGTGACGCTGGCCGCTGCCGGCATGTTTATCGGCCTGCTCACCGGCGGCGTTTTGGCAGATCGCCATGAACGCAAAAAGCTGATTTTGTTTGCCCGATCGACCTGCGGCTTAGGTTTTATCGCGCTGGCCATCAACGCCGCGCTACCGGAACCCTCTTTGATCGCGGTTTATCTGCTGGGTTTCTGGGATGGCTTTTTCGGCGCGATTGGCGTTACCGCGCTGCTGGCGGCGACGCCCGCGCTGGTCGGCAGGGAAAACATTATGCAGGCGGGCGCTATCACCATGTTGACGGTGCGCTTCGGCTCGATTTTATCGCCCGCGATTGCCGGTTTGGTGATTGCCCACGGCGGCGTGACGTGGAACTACGCACTCGCTGCCTTTGGCACCTTACTTACCGTGTTAACGCTGCTGAAACTGCCGACCTTGCCGCCTCCGCCGCAGCCGCGTGAACATCCGCTGAAATCCCTCGCCGCTGGCGTGCAGTTTCTTTTCGCCAGTCCGATTGTCGGCATGGTGGCGCTGATTGGCGCATTGGTCACGCTGGCCAGCGCGGTGCGCGTGCTTTATCCGTCACTCGCGCCGCATTGGTCAGTGAGCGCTGACCAGCTTGGCCTGATGTATGCCGCCGTGCCGCTCGGCGCAGCGATCGGCGCGTTCACCAGCGGTAAACTGAAACACGCCGCGCATCCCGGACAGCTGGTGCTCGGCAGTGCGATTGCGGCGTTTGTCGCGCTGGGATTGTTTAGCCTGATGCCGAATCTGCCGCTGGCGTTAGCCTGTTTAGTCGCTTTCGGTTACTTCAGCGCCATCAACAGCCTGGTACAGTACGCGATGATTCAGGCATTAACGCCAGATCATCTGTTGGGCCGCATCAACGGCTTGTGGACCGCACAGAACGTGACCGGCGATGCGATTGGTGCAGCGGTAATTGGCGCGATGGGTTCATGGTTGCTGCCACCACAGGCCGCCGCGGTATTTGGCTTTGCGGCGGCGCTGCTCGGCATCGTGATGTGGTTGGTGATGGGCCGTTTACGTCGTTACCATCCGCCAGCACCAGAGCTGGCGGAACAGGCATCATGATTTAACGAACAGCTTTTCCAGACGCGCCAGCAGATTGCTGGCGCTGTAGTAATCGAGGCGGAATGAATCAACGCCCAGCTCGTAAACCTGCTTGTTTTGCACCGCCGCGTTTTGCGCGAGGAACGGATTGCTCAGCACCGATTGCGTGGTTTTATCGTCAGCGGCGAACAGCAGGAAGGTTTTACCGGTCAGGCCGCTGGCAACGTTTTCGCCCGACAGCTGAATGATGTCTTTGCGCTGTCCCATGCTGTGTCCCTGCTCAACCGTCGCCGGTGGCGTCGCCAGGGTAAAGCCAAGTTGTTCCAGCAGCTTGCCCTGCGCCGAAGCTGCGGTCCACACATTGACCGCGCGTCCGCCGCCGTTCCACACCATTGCGGAGACCGGCTGCGGTGGCAGCGTGATGGCTTTTTTCAGCGCCGCTTCACGATCGTCGAAAGCTTTAATGCGCTGCGCCGCCTGCGCTTCATGCCCGGTCGCCTGGCCTAACTGCGTGACGACATCCTGCCAGCTTTTGTCGTCGTAATTGACCACCAGCGTTGGTGCGATAGCCGAAAACTGTTCGGCAAGCTTGATGGCAGAATCGTTGCCGGTGGCGCTAACGATGATCAGATCCGGCGCTTGGGCGGCAACCGCTTCGGCATTCGGTTCACCGATGTACAGACGTTGAAGATGCTGCTTTTTAGCAACATCGCTCCACTGGCGGAAAAAACCCTGATCGTCGGCCAGACGACTGTTCGGCGCTGTCGCGCCGGAAGCAATGACGGGTGCATCAATGGCCAGCAGCGATCCGGTCAGCGTGACGCTGGTCGAGACAATGCGCTGCGGCGCGTGATTGAGCGTGATCGATCCGTTGGCACCCTGAACGGTGCGCGGCCAACCTTGTTCGGCATGGGCGACGCTGGTGAAAATCTGGAAAACACATATAAGGGCTGCAATGCCCCAAAAACCGCATTTATTCATAAGTTTTGGTCCACTTTTTAGCATATTGCCCTGCTTAGCGTCAGCGCCTGATTACGTCTAAACGCAGCTGAAATCCCGCGAATGGATTGACACTTTTGCCCAATCGACGTAGGTTACAGGCCCATAATAAAAATGATAATCATTCTTAATAATCTTATCATTTATAGGTGAAAATTATGGTGGAATCTTCCACGTTTGAAAATGCCTGGCTGAAGGATTATTCCGCGCTAAGCCGTGGTTTCCTCTTTACCTCGCCGTGGCGTAGTTTGGCAACGCAAGGATGCTATACCACCATTACCGCGCCGGTAGATGACGCCGCGTCGCTGGACGGTGATTTCCAACAACAGCTGCGTCAGCATTTTGCCGCGGCGAAAAAACAGGGCATCGACAATCCGATTCTGGTCGGGGCGATCCCGTTTGACGTCAGCCAGCCCGCTGCGCTGTTTATTCCTGAATCCTATCAAACGTTTAATCGCGCTGACCTGCAAAACGCGCTGCCGGAAAATGTCAGCGATCTGCCGCAGGTGCGGCGTCGCACCGCAGTGCCGGATCACGATGTGTTTACCACGATGGTGGCAGATGCGGTGGCGGCCACGCAGCGCGGCGATCTGGATAAAGTGGTGCTGTCGCGTCTGATGGATATCGTTACCGAACAGCCGGTTGATACCGCAGCGCTGATGCAGCGCGTGATTGCGCAGAACCCCAACAGCTACCATTTCCATCTGCCGCTGCCGCAAGGCGGTGCGCTGATTGGCGCCAGTCCGGAGCTGATGCTGCGCAAACAGGGGCGCGATTTTAGCTCTTGTCCGCTGGCCGGATCGGCGCGCCGCGATCATCACGATGCGCAGCTGGATCGCCTGGCCGGTGAATCGCTGATGGGATCAGACAAAGATCGTCATGAACACAAACTGGTAACGGATGCGATGCGTGACACGCTGCAAGCGCGCAGCCGTTTGCTGTCGGTGCCAACTATCCCATCGCTGATCACCACCGCCACGCTGTGGCATCTCGCCACGCAAATTGACGGTGAAGTGCAGGATGAGCGCGAAAATGCGCTGTCGCTGGCTTGCCTGTTGCATCCCACGCCAGCATTGAGCGGCTTCCCGCATCAGCGCGCACAGCAGCTCATTCAGCAGCTGGAACCTTTTGATCGCCAACTGTTTGGCGGCATCGTCGGCTGGTGCGACAGCGAAGGCAATGGCGAATGGGTGGTCACCATCCGCTGTGGCACCGTGCACGGCACGCGTGTGCGCCTGTTTGCCGGCGCGGGCATCGTTGCCGACTCCCAACCTGAATCAGAGTGGCGTGAAACCGGCGTGAAGCTGGATACCATGCTGCGCGCCTTTGGACTGCAATAAAGGAAAGAGCATGAGCATTCCCTATACTCGCTGGCCGGACGATCTGGCTGCGCGCTACCGCGAAAAAGGCTACTGGCTGGATGTGCCGATGACCGATATTTTGGCGCGTCAGCAGCATAACGATGCCATTGCGGTGATTGATGGCGATCGTCAGATCAGCTATCGCGAAATGGATGTGCTGAGCAGCAACCTGGCCGCCGCGCTGCAGCGTCGTGGCCTGCAAAACGGCGATACTGCGCTGGTGCAGCTTGGCAACGTGGCCGATTTTTATGTCACGGTATTTGCGCTGTTTAAGCTCGGCGTGGCGTCGGTATTCGCGCTGTTTAGCCATCAGCGCACCGAACTGAACGCCTATGCGGCGCAGATCGAACCTAAGCTGCTGATTGCTGATCGCACTCACGCGCTGTTTGCTGACGATAGCTTTATCAACGCACTGTGCGCCGCGCAGCCTTCGCTGCAGCAGGTAATTCTGCGTAATGACAACCAGCCGGAAAACACGCTGGAAGCGCTGATGGCGGAAGCCGCGGGTGATTTCGTCGCCACGCCAACCGCCGCCGATGAAGTGGCGTTTTTCCAGCTCTCCGGCGGCAGCACCGGCACGCCGAAGCTGATTCCGCGCACCCACAACGACTATTACTACAGCATTCGCGCCAGTGATGAGATCTGCGCAGTGACCGCCGATACGCGCTATCTCATCGCCCTGCCCGCGCCGCATAACTTTGCCATGAGCTCACCAGGTTCGCTCGGCGTGTTTTATGCCGGTGGTCAGGTGATTTTGGCTGCCGATCCCAGCGCCACGCTCTGTTTCCCGCTGATTGAGAAGCATCAGGTCACCGATACCGGTTTGGTGCCGCCGGCGGTGAGTTTGTGGCTACAGGCGATTCAGGAATGGGGCAGCAATAAACAGCTGGCTTCGCTGCAGCGCATTCAGGTGGGCGGCGCCAAGCTGGGCGAAACCCTGGCGGCACGTATTCAGCGTGAAATTGGCTGTCAGCTGCAGCAGGTGTTCGGCATGGCCGAAGGTCTGGTGAACTACACGCGCTTTGGCGACGATGAGAACATCATTCTCACCACGCAAGGCCGCCCGATCTCTGAAGACGACGAAGTGTGGGTTGCCGATGAACACGGCAACGCGCTGCCAACTGGCACCATCGGCCGCCTGATGACGCGCGGCCCATACACCTTCCGTGGCTACTACAAGAGCCCGGAACATAACGCCGCCAGCTTCGATGCCAACGGTTTTTACTGTTCAGGCGATCTGATTGAGATCGACGCGCAGGGCTACATCACCGTGCAAGGGCGCGAAAAGGATCAGATCAATCGCGGTGGCGAGAAGATCGCCGCGGAAGAGATCGAAAACCTGCTGCAGCGCCATCCGGATGTGATCCACGCTGCGCTGGTATCGATGAATGACGAACTGATGGGTGAAAAGAGCTGCGCCTTTATCGTTGCCAGCCAACCGATCAAAGCGGTGGCGCTGCGTCGTCACCTGCGTGAACTGGGCGTGGCCGAGTTCAAATTACCTGACCGTATTACCTGCGTAGATGCCCTGCCGCTGACGCCTGTCGGCAAGGTGGATAAAAAACGTTTACGCCAACAGCTTGCCGACCAACAAGCGCACGCCTGACCTGTTCCGGAGATTGTAATGGCTATTCCAAAACTGAACTCTTACGCGCTGCCCGCAGCGACTGAACTGCCAACCAACAAAGTAAAGTGGGCGGTGGAACCTCAGCGTGCCGCGCTGCTGATTCACGATATGCAGGCTTACTTCCTCAATTTCTGGGGCGAAAACAGTCCGCTGGTTAATCAGGTGGTGGAAAACATCGCTCGCCTGCGCGCTTACTGCAAAGCGCAGGGCATTCCGGTGTTCTATACCGCTCAGCCGAACGAGCAGAGCGATGCCGATCGCGCGCTGCTTAACGACATGTGGGGACCGGGCCTGAACAAACATCCGGATCAGCAGAAGATCGTTGATGCGCTGGCACCGGATCAGGACGATCAGGTACTGACCAAATGGCGTTACAGCGCCTTCGTGCGCTCACCGCTGGAATCAATCCTGCAGGAGATGGGCCGCGATCAGCTGATCATCACCGGTGTGTACGCGCACATCGGTTGCCTGACCACCGCGACTGATGCCTTTATGCGTAATATCCAGCCGTTCATGGTGGCGGATGCGCTGGCTGACTTCACGCGCGAAGAGCACATGATGGCGCTGACTTACACCGCAGGTCGCAGCGGTAAAGTGGTGATGACCGCCGATCTGATGCCGCTGCCGTTGAGCAAGGACGATCTGCGTGCGCTTATTCTGCCGCTGCTGGAAGATGACGATGTGCCTGCAGATGACGAGAACCTGATCGATTACGGTCTGGATTCAGTACGCGTGATGGCGCTGGCGGCGCGCTGGCGTCAGGTGCATAGCGATATCGATTTTGTCAGCCTGGCAAAAAATCCCACCATTAACGGTTGGTGGGCGCTGCTGTCACGGGTGCCTGCCAAATGAGTGCCACTTTTGATTTCAGCGGGAAGATCGTCTGGGTAACCGGCGCAGGCAAAGGCATTGGTTATCACACCGCACTGAGCTTCCATCAGGCCGGCGCCCAGGTGACCGGCTTCGATTTGCGTTTCGATCAGGCCGACTATCCCTTCGCCACGCAGGTGCTGGATGTGGCGAATGCTGCCGAGGTAAAGGCGGTTTGTCAGCGTTTGCTGGCAGATCAGCCACGTCTCGATGTGCTGGTGAACGGTGCTGGCATCCTGCGTATTGGCAGCACCGATGAACTGTCGTTCGACGATTGGCAGGCGTGTCTGGCGGTGAATGCTGGTGGCGCGTTCAACATGTTCCAGCAAACCTTGCCGGTGTTTCGCCAGCAGCGTGCGGGCGCGATTGTGACTATCGCCTCCAATGCGGCACATGCGCCGCGTCTTGGCATGTCCGCTTATGGCGCCTCCAAAGCTGCGCTGCGCAGTCTGTGTCTGACCGTGGGTTTAGAGATGGCACCTTACGGCGTGCGCTGCAATATCGTTTCTCCGGGTTCCACCGATACCGATATGCAACGCAGCCTGTGGCATACGCCAGAAGCCGAGCAGGAGATGATCAATGGTTTCCCGGATCAGTACAAACTGGGGATCCCGCTGCGTAAGATCGCTAAACCGCAGGAGATCGTCGCTAACGTGATGTTCCTCGCGTCGGATCTTGCCAGCCACGTGGTGCTGCAGGATATTGTGGTCGACGGTGGCGCAACGCTGGGATCCTAAGTTATGGCAATCTGGAAACGTTCGGTCGATGTTGAAACGCTGAATAAGATGGGTGAGAACTCGCTGGTGGCACACGTCGGCATTGTGTTTACCACCATCGGTGAAGATTATCTCGAAGCCACCATGCCGGTGGATGCCCGCACGCAGCAGCCGTTTGGCCTGCTACACGGCGGCGCCTCTGTGGTGCTGGCGGAGTCGATGGGATCGATCGCCGGTTATCTCAGCATCGAAGAAGGCAAAAGCGTGGTGGGGATTGAGGTGAGCGCCAGCCACCATCGCGCGGTGAGCAGCGGTGAAGTGCGCGGTATTTGCCGCCCGCTGCACTTGGGGGCACGCAATCAGAGCTGGCAGATTGAGATTCGCAATGCCCGCGACCAACTGTGCTGCACCTCGAGATTGACGGTGGCGGTGTTGGGTTAAGACATAAAAAAAGCGGCCTTCAGGCCGCTTTTTTTGTGCGATTAACGCTGGTAAATGATTTCGACGCCTTCGTCGTCTTCTTCGTCCCAGTCGTCATCCCAATCGTCGTCTTCTTCCACTTCCTGCGCTGTTTCCATGGCTTCACGGTGATAATCATCCCACATGAAGGCCACTTTCTCTGGTTGCTTCTCTTCCAGCTCAGCTTCTTTAGGATTCTCGATGATAAAGCTCATCACATCCCAGCACAGGTCGGTCACGCCATCGCGGCTCGCGGCAGAGATCAGGTAGTACTTATCTTCCCAACCCAGCGCTTCTGCAATCGCCTTAGCACGGCTTTCCGCTTCTTCACGGCTCAGCAGGTCAGTCTTGTTAAACACCAACCAGCGCGGCTTCTGGAACAGCTTATCGCTGTATTTTTCCAGTTCGCCAAGAATGATGCGGGCGTTTTCAACCGGATCAGATTCGTCGATTGGCGCGATGTCGATGAGGTGTAACAGAACGCGACAACGCTCAAGGTGCTTCAGGAAGCGAATACCCAGACCTGCGCCATCCGCTGCGCCTTCAATCAGGCCAGGAATGTCGGCGACAACAAAGCTCTTTTCGTTGTCCATACGCACCACGCCAAGGCTTGGCACCAGCGTAGTAAACGGATAATCCGCGACTTTGGGTTTCGCTGCGGATACCGAGCGAATAAAGGTCGATTTACCGGCATTCGGCAGACCCAACATACCAACGTCAGCCAGCAGCATCAGTTCCAGTTGCAGGTCACGCTTCTCGCCCGGTGTTCCCATAGTTTTTTGACGCGGGGAACGGTTAACTGAGGATTTAAAGCGCGTGTTACCAAGGCCATGCCAGCCGCCTTTCGCCACCATCAGCTTCTGCTCATGACGCGTCATGTCGCCCAGCGTTTCGCCGGTACCCTGGTCAATCACGCGGGTACCAACGGGCACTTTAACGATGATGTCTTTACCACGTTTACCGGTGCAATCACGGCTTTGGCCATTCTGGCCACGTTCGGCACGGAAAGACTTTTCAAAGCGATAATCGATCAGGGTGTTGAGGTTTTCATCCGCCAACAGATATACGTCGCCGCCGTCGCCGCCGTCGCCGCCATCCGGGCCGCCTCTTGGAATATATTTTTCACGGCGGAAGCTTACGCAACCGTTGCCGCCATCACCCGCGACCGCAAGGATCGTCGCTTCATCTACAAACTTCATTTTATTTCTCCGTCACGCTGTCGTTCACGGCAGCTTGCAGGCCGCAAACGGGTCCGCCAGGGTCTTCTGCGCTGACCGACGGCGGATAATACAAGACTGGCAAAGCCAGGAGTACATAAATTGTACAACAACTGTGCTAAAGCGTAACTGTTATCCAGCAAGCTCAGTAGCAGAATGTAAAAAGCCCCGCAAAGCTGCGGGGCCTTTCATTCGTGTATTCAGACGTTAGACGTCTGCAGCACGACAACCTTACTCAGCAACGATGCTGATATATTTACGGTTGTTCGGGCCTTTAATCTCGAATTTTACTTTGCCGTCTGCGGTGGCAAACAGGGTGTGGTCACGACCACAACCTACGTTGCTACCTGCGTGGAATTTGGTGCCACGCTGACGAACGATGATGCTACCTGCCAGAACAGATTCGCCACCGAAACGTTTTACACCCAGACGTTTTGCGTTGGAGTCGCGACCGTTACGGGTCGAGCCACCAGCCTTCTTATGTGCCATTTGTCAGATCTCCTCTTACGCGCCGATCACAGTGATTTTCACATCTGTGAACCACTGACGGTGACCAGCTTGCTTACGGTAGTGTTTACGACGACGAAACTTAACGATCTTAATTTTCTCGCCACGACCGTGAGCAACAACTTCTGCCTTGATCACACCGCCTGAAACCAGTGGCGCGCCGATTTT
This sequence comes from Pantoea sp. B9002, assembly GCF_013385945.1. NCBI lineage: Bacteria > Pseudomonadati > Pseudomonadota > Gammaproteobacteria > Enterobacterales > Erwiniaceae > Pantoea > Pantoea sp. B9002. Next base: position 215,929 of record NZ_JACAPA010000002.1, on the reverse strand, counting down.
CACGTCTTCGCCATTTGCGATCATCAGAACCTGGTCAAACTCAATGGTTTCACCGGTTGCGATGTCCAGCTTTTCCAGGCGAACGGTCTGACCTTCGCTTACTCGGTGTTGTTTACCACCACTTTGGAAAACCGCGTACATATAAAACTCCGCTTCTGCGCGTGCCTTTCTATTCATCAGGCGGCGCGATAAATATTCACAATAGGGCGCGAATTCTACGCAATACTCCAGCAGAAGACAAGAGCACTTTGCACTCTCTTGCAGAAAAAAAGCGCAAGGCGAATGCAAACGTTTCGCAACCCGATTTTTCAAGTACAATCAGTAACAGATTACCTGAACTCACGCTGTGTAAAGCGCTTACCATGCAAAAAACGAGTAAAGCTGAAAAGACGAATGAACTTAGAACAGATTAATGAATTAACCGCGCAGGACATGGCGGCCGTCAACCAGACCATCCTCGAGCAGCTGAATTCAGAAGTCTCACTGATTAACCAGTTGGGCTATTACATCATCAGCGGCGGGGGCAAACGCATCCGTCCGATGATCGCTGTGCTGTCGGCACGCGCGCTGAATTATCAGGGATCGATGCACATCACCAATGCGGCGCTGATCGAATTTATCCATACGGCGACGCTGCTGCACGATGATGTGGTGGATGAATCCGATATGCGCCGTGGCAAAGCCACCGCGAACGCCGCGTTCGGTAATGCGGCTAGCGTGCTGGTGGGCGATTTTATCTATACGCGCTCATTCCAGATGATGACCAGCATGGGATCCTTAAAGATCCTTGCGCTGATGTCGGAAGCGGTCAACGTGATCGCCGAAGGGGAAGTGCTGCAGTTAATGAACTGCAACGATCCCGATATCACGGAAGAGAGCTACATGCGGGTGATCTACAGCAAAACCGCCCGCCTGTTCGAAGCCGCTTCGCAAGCGTCGGCGATTTTAGCCGAGGCGACGCCCGCGCAGGAAAAGGCGCTGCAGGATTATGGTCGCTATCTTGGCACCGCTTTCCAGTTAATTGATGATTTGCTGGATTACAGCGCGGATGGCGAAACGCTGGGCAAAAATACCGGTGATGACCTGAGCGAAGGTAAACCGACGCTGCCGCTGCTGCACGCGATGCACAACGGAACGCCTGAGCAGGCGCAGATGATCCGTAAAGCCATTGAAGAAGGTAACGGTCGTCACCTGCTGGAACCGGTGCTGGCAGCAATGCAACAAACCGGCTCGCTGGAGTGGACGCGCAAACGCGCTGAAGAAGAGGCGGATAAAGCCATCGCAGCACTACAGGAATTACATGAAAGCCCGTGGCGCAGCGCACTCGAAGCGCTGGCGCACATGTCAGTACAGCGCGACTTCTGATTTCAACGGGGCCTTCTCTGGCCCCGTTTCCTTCCTCACTTTTCTCTCTTTTTACTTACATCTCTTGCATCGCTTTTGCGGAAAGCGACGCAGTTTCGTGCGCCGGCCGAACATTTACTGGAAAATTACAGGAAACATTTGCTATAAAAATGCGGGATTTTTCCAGATATCTCTGCCACGGGAGAGCCTTTTTGCAGCGGAGATGAAGTAATAACACGGACACGGAGAAGAGAGTTATGTACACAAGGAAAGCGGATTGGCACCCGGCAGATATCATTGCTGCATTACGTAAGAAAGGCACATCACTGGCAGCGCTGTCACGCGAATCAGGGCTCAGCTCCTCAACGCTGGCCAATGCGCTGTCGCGTCCCTGGCCCAAAGGTGAGTGGCTAATCGCCAATGCGATCAAGGTTCATCCGGCAGATATCTGGCCAAGCCGATATTACGATCCTGTTACCGGCCAGTTATTGGATCGCAAGAAGTGCATACGATCGCCGAAGGATCGTAAAAAGATCTGACTGTATTACAGATGAAAAAAAACCAGCCGCGTTGCCGTGACTGGTTTTTTTGATCTGCAAAGCAGAAATTATTCGCCGCTTACGCGCTCGATATTTGCACCCATCGCTTTCAACTTGTCTTCGATGTGCTCGTAGCCACGGTCGATGTGATAGATGCGATCCACTATCGTGGTGCCTTCAGCAATACAACCCGCCAGCACCAGACTCGCTGATGCACGCAGATCGGTAGCCATCACCTGCGCACCCGACAAGGTTTCAACGCCATGACAAATCGCCGTGTTGCTTTCGATTTCCGCATGCGCGCCCATACGAATCAGCTCAGGGATATGCATGAAGCGGTTTTCGAAGATGGTTTCGGTAATCACACCGGTTCCTTCTGCCACCAGGTTCAGCAGCGTGAACTGCGCCTGCATGTCAGTAGGGAAGCCAGGATGTGGCGCGGTGCGGATATTCACCGCTTTTGGACGCTTACCGTGCATATCCAGGCTAATCCAATCTTCGCCCACTTCGATCTCTGCACCAGCCTCACGCAATTTAGACAACACGGCATCCAGCGTATCTGGCTTCGTGTTGTGGCAAACAACTTTGCCACGTGAAATCGCTGCTGCGACCAGGAAAGTACCGGTTTCGATACGATCTGGCAGCACGCGATAAACGCCGCCGCCCAGACGCTCAACACCTTCAATGGTGATTTTGTCTGTGCCCGCGCCGGTGATTTTCGCACCCAGCGTGTTGAGGAAGTTTGCCGTATCGACAATCTCCGGCTCACGCGCGGCGTTCTCAATGATGGTGATGCCAGTGGCCAGCGTAGCCGCGCTCATGATGGTAACGGTAGCGCCGACAGACACTTTATCCATCACGATATGCGCGCCTTTCAGGCGGCCATTAACAGAAGCTTTAACGTAGCCCTCTTCCAGCTTAATTTCCGCACCCAGCTGTTCCAGGCCAGTAATGTGCAGATCGACCGGACGCGCACCGATAGCGCAGCCGCCTGGCAGTGAAACCTGTCCCTGACCAAAACGCGCCACCAGCGGACCCAGCGCCCAGATCGAAGCACGCATGGTTTTCACTAAATCGTATGGCGCACTGAAAACATTAACTTCGCGAGCATCAACGTGGACCGAACCATTGCGCTCAACGCGCGCACCCAGCAGATTCAGCAGCTTCATGGTGGTATCGATATCACGCAGCTTCGGTACGTTCTGAATCTCTACCGGCTCTTCAGCCAGCAGCGCAGCAAACAGAATCGGCAACGCAGCATTCTTCGCCCCGGAAATGGTCACTTCACCACTTAAACGGGTGGGGCCTTGCACACGAAATTTGTCCATTAACACGGCTCTCAATTATCTATCAACAAAACAACCGGTGAGGCACTTAGAAACCGTTGAGTTTACGGTCGCGCGCCCACTCGGCTGGGGTATAAGTTTTGATGGAAACCGCATGAATACGGTTATCCGCAATATATTCCATCAGCGGCGCGTACACAGCCTGCTGCTTCTTCACGCGGCTCAGTTCGCCGAACATTTCGCCCACCGCGATGACCTGAAAATGGCTGCCATCGTTGCTGAGTACGTGTACTTCTTCTAATGCCAGCGCCTGCATCAGCACGGCCTGAACTTCACTATTTTCCATCGCTCGTTACTTCGCTTAATAATAATAAGGCAGACATCTTAGAGGAAAGCGCCTGACTCTTAAATACGCAAAAGCCCCTGAAAAAATCAGGGGCTTAGCATCGACATCCGCAGATCAGGCGATTTTTTCCGCAGAAACAATAATCTGCTGCAGGTTATACAGCGTGATCAGTGACTGGAGTTTATCGGAGATCCCAGAGAAAAGTGGTGCGCTGCCTTGAGCACGCGCAATTTCACGCAGATGCACCAGCAGCGCCAATCCCGCTGAATCCACCCTTTCCAGCCCGGCGACATCAATGGTGGTGATATCCGCCACCGCAGTGTCACGTTCCTGCCACAAGGTTAGCAAAGTATCACGATCCAATTTGCCGCTTAAGGCCAGCGTGCTGGCAGTGCGCTGCCAGCGTAACGGTTCACTCATTATTGCTTTTTATCCAGGGTGATCGGCTGTGCGGCATAGGTTTTCAGCTGAGCCGTCAGGCCATCAATGCCTTTGGTGCGCAGCAGATCGCCCCACTCATTCTGTTTGGTGGTGATCATGCTGATGCCTTCGGCCACCATGTCATACGCCTGCCAGTTGCCGGTTTGGCTGTTCTTACGCCACTGGAAATCGAGGCGCACGGGCGGACGCCCGTTCGGATCGATAATGGTGACGCGAATCGCCACGATATTGGCATCGCCAATCGGCTGCTCCGGCTGAATCTGGTAGGTTTGACCGTTGTAGAGCGCCAGCGCCTGGCCGTAAGCCTGCGCCAGATAATCACCGAAAGCGGCAAAGTAGGCATCACGTTGCGCCGGTGTCGCATCGCGATAATAGCGACCAAGAACCAACGCACCGGCATATTTTACCTGCACGTATGGCATCAGTTCCTGACGCACCACTTGGCGCAGATAGTTCGGATCCTGCTTAATCTTCGGCTGTTCGTTTTTCAGGCGGGTAAAGGTCTTATCCGCCGCTTCGTTCATCAGCTTGTAAGGATTAGTTTGGTCCGCTGCGGCGTTGGCTGCCAGCGGTGCAATTGCCAACAGGGCAATCATCAGTAAACGTTTAAACATCATGTTTTACCTCGTAGGTTATTCCGTTGTTGCAGGTGCTGCTGGTGCGCTCTCCGCACCCTGGGATTTGTCGTCAGATTTGTTATCGCCGCTCTTATAGAGGAATTGACCGATCAGGTCTTCCAGCACCAGCGCCGACTTGGTGTCACGCAGCGTGCCGCCATCTTTCAGCATTGAAGAGCCAAGCTCGGGATCGTCAAAACCTAAATTCAGCGCCAGGAACTGCTCACCGAGCAGGCCTTGAGTGCGGATGGCTAATGAGCTGGTGTCGGGGATTTTATCCGCGTATTTATCGCTGATATCCATGGTCACACGCGGTGAGAGGGTTTTCTCATCCAGCGCGATATCTGAAACCCGGCCAATTAACACGCCGCCAATTTTTACCGGAGAACTGACTTTCAGTCCGCCAATATTATCGAAGGTGGCATACATCTTCCACGTCGGTTCGGTGCCGATAGTTTTGAGATCGGCAACGCGCAGGCCGAGGAATAACAGCGCCAGCAGCGCAGCCAGCATGAAGACGCCAACCCAGATTTCGTTTTTCTTGCTTTGCATTGCATCAATTCCCAAACATCAGTGCTGTCAGCACAAAATCCAAACCGAGTACCGCCAATGAAGCATGCACCACGGTACGCGTTGTCGCACGACTGATCCCTTCCGAAGTCGGGATAGCATCATAGCCATTAAATAGCGCAATCCAGGTTACCGTGACGGCAAAGACTGCGCTTTTGATCATGCAGTTAACGACGTCAGTGCGGAAATCTACCGCGTTCTGCATCGCCGACCAGAAGAAACCGGGATCGATCCCTTTCCAGCTCACGCCAACCAACGCGCCACCAGCAATACCGACGGCGGTAAAGATCAGCGCCAGCAACGGCATGCTGATAAAACCGGCCCAGAAGCGCGGTGATACCACGCGACGAAGCGGATCGACGGCCATCATCTCCATGCTGGAGAGCTGTTCAGTGGCTTTCATCAGCCCGATTTCGGCGGTTAACGCTGAACCTGCACGGCCTGCAAACAGTAGTGCCGTGACGACCGGACCGAGCTCACGCAGCAGCGAGAGCGCCACCAGCATGCCAAGGCTGGTTTCAGCATTGTACGTGGTGAGCACCAGATAGCCTTGCAGGCCCAGCACCATGCCAATAAACAGGCCGGATACCACGATGATCAGCAACGATAACACGCCCACGCTATACAGTTGTTTTACCAGCAGCGGCGCATGGCGACGAAATGCCGGCTTACCCACCAGCGCATGAAATAGCATGAGGCCTGCGCGGCCAAAAGCGGCACAGGTATTAATTCCCTGACGTCCAAATGACGCTAGCGCCTGTAACAACATCAGTTTACGTTCTCCCTGAGCGGGTCAAGTCGCTGAGATAATCGCCAGCGGCAAAGCGGAAAGGCACCGGACCATCCGCATGACCCTCGATAAACTGGCGCACACGCGGATCGGGATTTTCCCGCAGTTCCGGCGCGCTGCCCTGAGCAATGATTTTTTGTCCGGCAACAATATAGGCATGATCAGCAATGCTCAAGACCTCAGGCACATCGTGTGAAACCACGATGCAGGTCAGGCCGAGGGCATGATTCAGTTCGTCAATTAACTTCACCAGCACGCCCATGGTAATCGGATCCTGACCGACAAAAGGCTCATCGAACATGATCAGTTCGGGTTCCAGCGCGATAGCACGCGCCAGCGCCGCACGGCGCGCCATACCGCCAGAGAGTTCAGCAGGCATCAGTTTAGCGGCTCCGCGCAAACCCACCGCTTCCAGCTTCATCAATACGGTGCTGTGCAGCAGTTCTGGTGGCAGTTGCGTATGTTCACGCAACGGCCAGGCAACGTTTTCGTACACGTTGAGATCGGTAAACAGCGCACCTGACTGAAACAGCATGCTCATTTTTTTACGCGCTTCGTACAATTTGGTGCGGGAAAGCGTCGGGATATTTTGATCGCGGAACCAAATCTCGCCTTTGTCGGGCTGTAATTGCCCACCAATCAGGCGCAATAATGTGGTTTTGCCAATTCCGGACGGGCCCATAATCGCGGTGACTTTACCGGCAGGTACCGTTAACGAGATGTCGTCGAAGATAGTACGATCTCCGCGCGTGAAACTGACGCCACGAACCTCAACCAGATTCGTTTGCTGCTGGATCATCTTTACCTCTTTATGCGGATCGGGCGCTATCAAAGCTGTGGATGGTAGCCTGGTAGCCTCGAATGCACGATAGTTTTACAGAAACTTACCCACTTAGTGTGGCGAAAACGGCCTTAAAATTTACTTTTGCCTCCCAGACAGTCAAAATCAGCGCCTGTTAGTGCGTGCAGTATGTTTTTACCTGTCGGACAAGGTTCGCCGACACCTCCATCCATCAAGGATTTTTAATGTTCGTAGCCTCTGCCTTGCTGTTTATCGGATTGATTTTACTGGTTTACGGCGCCGACCGTCTGGTATTTAGCGCCGCGATCCTCTGTCGATCCTTTGGCATCCCACCGCTGATCATTGGTATGACGGTGGTGAGCATTGGCACATCATTGCCGGAATTGATCGTCTCGTTCTCGGCCGCGCAGCATGGACAGATGGATTTAGCGGTTGGCACCGCGCTGGGCTCGAACATCACCAATATTCTATTAATTCTGGGCGGCGCAGCATTGCTCCACCCATTGACAGTACACTCCAATCTGATTCGGCGCGAACTGCCATTAATGCTGCTAGTCTCACTGCTCAGCGGCATCATGCTGTTTGATAACCATTTGAGTCGGCTCGACGGTATCGCGTTATTGCTGATTGCATTGGGTTATCTGCTGGTGGTGATTCGCATTGCTCGTCGTGCTGAACGCGATAATAACGACACGCTAACCCGCGAACAGTTGGCCGAACTGCCGCGCGATGAGGCCGGCAACACCGTGGCCTTTCTGTGGCTGGCGGTTGCTCTGATTATTTTGCCGATGTCGACGCGTATGGTGATCGACAACGCCACCGTGTTTGCCGACTACTTTGGTGTGAGTGAACTGGTGATGGGCCTGACGCTAATTGCCGTCGGCACCAGCTTGCCCGAACTGGCCACCGTGGTGGCTGGCGCGCTGAAAGGTGAGGACGATATCGCTATCGGCAACCTGATCGGCGCCAATATTTTCAATCTGGCGATTGTGCTCGGCCTGCCAGCGCTGATTCATCCCGGCAGCGTTGATGCGCATGCCTTCGCACGTGATTACTGGGTGATGCTGGCAGTGAGCGTGCTGTTCGCCCTGCTCTGCCTGCTGCGTAAACGCCGTATTGGTCGTATCGCAGGCACACTATTATTAGGTGGTTTTATCGCGTGGGTGCTGTGGCTGTGGCTGAGCCCCATGCTTATCACAAGCTATTAAGGACGGACTGACCATGTCACATCAGCAACCGGATTTCGATTTTCAGCAGGCAGGTAAAGCGGTGCTGCGCATCGAACGCGAAGGGCTGGAGCAGCTTGATCAATATATCAATGATGATTTCGATCGCGCCTGCGCGATGATTTTTGCCTGCCGCGGCAAAGTGGTGGTGATGGGCATGGGCAAATCCGGGCATATCGGTAAAAAAATGGCCGCGACTTTTGCCAGCACCGGTACGCCTTCGTTCTTTGTGCATCCCGGCGAAGCCAGCCACGGCGATCTCGGCATGGTCAGCACCAATGATGTGGTGATCGCGATTTCCAATAGCGGTGAATCCGGCGAAATCCTTGCGTTGGTGCCGGTGTTAAAGCGCCAGAAAGTGCAGCTGATTTGTATCACCGGCCGTCCGGAGAGCGCGATGGGCCGCGCTGCGGATGTGCATCTGTGCGTGAAAGTGCCGCAGGAAGCTTGTCCGCTCGGCCTGGCACCGACCACCAGCACCACCGCGACGTTAGTCATGGGCGATGCGCTGGCCGTGGCGTTATTGGAAGCGCGCGGATTTACCCAGGAAGATTTTGCGCTGTCGCATCCTGGCGGTGCGCTGGGCCGCAAACTGCTGCTGCACGTCAGCGATATCATGCACAGCGGCGATGAGATCCCACACGTTAGCCGTGATGCGTCGATGCGCGATGCGCTGCTGGAAATTACCCGCAAGAATCTCGGTTTGACAGTGATCGTCGATGACCTGATGAAAATCGAAGGCATCTTCACCGATGGTGACTTGCGCCGCGTGTTCGATATGGGCATCGATTTCCAGAAAGCCAGCATTCAGGAAGTGATGACCAGCGGCGGCATTCGCGTGCGCCCCAATATGCTGGCCGTTGATGCCCTTAATCTGATGCAAAACAAAAACATCACCGCCCTGCTGGTGGCCGATGACGATCGCCTGCTCGGTGTGGTACATATGCATGACATGCTGCGCGCTGGCGTGGTCTGAACAGGAAGAAATAATGAGTGCTGAAACGGCGATGGTCGAGACTTGCTACGGTCCGGTGAGCGCGGACGTCATGGCGCGAGCTGCGAAGATTCGCCTGCTGATTTGTGACGTCGATGGCGTGATGTCCGATGGCGTGATTTACATGGGCAACAGCGGTGAAGAGCTGAAGGCTTTTAACGTGCGTGATGGTTATGGCGTGCGTTGCCTGCTGACCTCCGGCGTCGAAGTGGCTATTATTACCGGCCGCAAAGCAAAACTGCTGGAAGATCGCTGTAAGACGCTCGGCATTACGCATCTTTATCAGGGACAATCGGATAAGCTTTTGGCCTGGCGGGAACTCCTGGATAAACTGTCCTTAACGGCCGATCAGGTCGCCTACATTGGCGATGACCTGATCGACTGGCCGGTGATGGCGCAGGCGGGTTTGAGCGTTGCCGTTGCTGATGCTCACCCGATTTTACTGCCGCGCGCGCATTATGTGACCCGCATTGCCGGTGGCCGCGGTGCAGTACGTGAGTTGTGCGATCTGATTTTGATGGCGCAGAACAAATTTGAGGATGCCAAAGGGCAATCAATATGAGTAAGAGCAGGCGTTGGATGACGCTGATCCTGGCCTTGATCGCCTTAGTGCTGATCGGCTGGAATCTCACCAACCAGGATGACGACAGAACGCCGGTGGCGACCAACGATCAAGCGCCAACCTACACCAGCGAGAAATCGAACACGGTGGTGTATAACCCCACAGGCGCGCTGGGCTATAAGCTGGTCTCCGATAAAGTGACCTACTTTGCTGCCGATGAGATAAGTTGGTTCGATAATCCGGTGATGACCACCTATGACGTAAATAAAGTAGCGACATGGTCGGTGCGCGCCGATAAGGCAAAGCTGACTAAAGATCGTATGCTTTATCTTTACGGCAACGTTGTCGTCAATTCTTTGACTCAGGATTCACAGCTTGAGCGCATCCTTACCGATAACGCTCAGGTTAATTTGGTCACCCAGGATGTGACATCTGACGATCAAGTCACCCTTTTTGGCCGCAGTTTTAATTCCACTGGCATGAAAATGCGCGGCAATTTACGGACGAAACATGCTGAGCTGCTTGAAAAGGTCAAAACTTCCTATGAAATTCAAAATGAAAAAAAATAGCCTTAAGTTATTGCTGGTGAGTACGCTGCTGGCAACGAGCCTGCCTGCGCTGGCATTAACCGGCGACTCAGACAAACCGGTAAATATCGACTCCGTCAACCAGGCGCTGGACCTGCAGGGCAACGTCGCGACCTTTACCGGCAACGTGATTGTGACGCAGGGTTCCATCAAGATTACCGCCGATAAAGTGGTGGTCACTCGTCCGGGCGGCGATAGCAAAAAAACCATCGTTGATGCTTACGGCACGCCAGCTACCTTCTATCAGATGCAGGATAACGGCAAGCCGGTACAAGGCCACGCCAGTAAACTGCATTATGAATTGGCGAACGATTTTGTTGAGCTGACCGGTAATGCCTTCATTCAGCAGCAGGACAGCAACATCAAAGGCGACCGCATCACTTACCTGGTGAAAGAGCAGAAGATGCAGGCGTTCAGCCAGGGCGACAACAAGCGCGTGACTACCGTTCTGGTACCGTCGCAGCTGCAGGATAAAAACGGTTCGTCCGCGAGCCCTAAAAAGAGTAACTGATTGCTATGGCTACACTAATCGCTGAGAACCTGGCGAAAGCCTACAAAGGCCGCCGCGTGGTGGAAGATGTTAGCCTGCAGGTAAAATCCGGCGAGATTGTCGGCCTGCTGGGCCCAAACGGTGCCGGTAAAACCACCACCTTCTACATGGTGGTGGGCATTGTGCCGCGCGATGCGGGCCGCATCGTGATTGATGATGAAGACATCAGCATTCTGCCGCTGCATGCGCGCGCGCGTCGCGGCATCGGCTATCTGCCGCAGGAAGCCTCGATCTTCCGTCGCCTGAGCGTGTACGACAACCTGATGGCTGTGCTGCAGATTCGTGATGATTTAACCGAAGAACAGCGTCAGGACCGTGCCAACGAGCTGATGGAAGAGTTCCATATTGGCCATCTGCGCGACAGCATGGGCCAGGCGCTGTCGGGTGGTGAACGCCGTCGTGTGGAAATTGCCCGCGCGCTGGCGGCTAATCCGAAATTCATCCTGCTGGATGAGCCTTTTGCCGGTGTTGACCCGATCTCGGTTATCGACATCAAGAAAATCATCGAGCATCTGCGTGACAGTGGCCTTGGCGTGCTGATTACCGACCACAACGTGCGTGAAACCCTCGCGGTGTGTGAACGCGCTTATATCGTCAGCCAGGGACATTTAATTGCCCATGGCACGCCTGATGAAATTCTTGTAGATGAGCAGGTTAAGCGTGTTTATTTGGGCGAAGAGTTCAGACTCTGATAAGGTGTTGTAACACCCTACGTTTGCTTAGGAAATTCTTACCGAATTATGAAGCAAGGTTTGCAACTCAGGCTCAGCCAACAGCTGGCGATGACTCCACAGTTGCAGCAAGCAATTCGCTTGCTGCAACTCTCTACGCTTGAACTCCAGCAAGAACTGCAACTGGCGCTGGAAAGCAATCCGCTGCTTGAACAAACCGATCTGCACGAAGAAGTCGACGCACGTGAATTTCAGGATCAGGAAAGTGATTCTTTAGACACGCGCGAAGCGCTTGAACAGAAAGATATGCCCGAAGAGCTTCCGCTCGACGCTACCTGGGACGAAATCTACACCGCTGGCACACCGTCAGGCACCGGCACCGATTACCAGGATGACGAACTGCCCATCTATCAGGGCGAAACTACCCAATCGCTGCAGGATTACCTGATGTGGCAGGTTGAGTTAACGCCTTTCACTGATACCGATCGTGCGATTGCCACGTCAATTGTTGATGCCATTGATGAAACCGGCTATCTCACCGTCAGCTTACAAGACATTTATGACAGTATTGGCGATGAAGAGCTGGCGCTGGAAGAAGTCGAAGCCGTGCTCAAGCGCGTGCAGCGTTTCGATCCGGTCGGCGTCGGTGCGCGTGATTTGCGTGATTGCCTGTTAGTCCAGCTGTCGCAATATGCTGCCGACACGCCGATGCTGGCGGAAGCGCGCCTGATTGTTAGCGAACATCTCGATCTGCTGGCCAACCATGATTTCCGCAGCCTGATGCGCGTAACCCGTCTGAAGGAAGAGGTGCTGAAAGAGGCGATGCTGCTGATTCAGTCACTCGATCCGCGCCCAGGCCAGTCGATTAACACCAGCGAACCGGAATATGTCATTCCCGATGTGCTGGTGCGCAAAATCAGCAAGCGCTGGACGGTTGAACTCAATTCCGACAGCATGCCGCGTCTGAAGATCAATCAGCAGTATGCGGCGATGGGCGGAGCCGGCCGTAATGAAAGCGATAATCAGTTTATTCGCAGCAACTTACAGGAAGCCAAGTGGCTGATTAAGAGCCTGGAGAGCCGCAACGACACGCTGCTGAAAGTGACACGCTGTATCGTTGAACAGCAGCAGGCGTTTTTTGAGCAGGGTGAGGAGTACATGCGTCCGATGGTGCTGGCGGATATCGCTCAGGCTGTTGATATGCATGAATCCACCATTTCCCGCGTGACCACGCAAAAGTATTTACACAGCCCGCGTGGCATCTTTGAACTGAAGTATTTTTTCTCCAGTCACGTCAACACCGAAGGCGGCGGCGAAGCCTCGTCCACGGCGATTCGTGCATTGGTGAAAAAATTAATCTCGGCGGAAAACCCCGCAAAACCCTTGAGCGACAGCAAACTGACCTCCATGTTATCCGAACAGGGCATCATGGTAGCGCGACGTACGGTTGCTAAATATCGCGAGTCTTTATCGATACCGCCATCAAACCAGCGCAAGCAGTTGGTTTGACCGAACGAAGAAGGAAGACCTATGCAGCTAAACCTTACCGGACTTAATGTTGAAATTACCGAACCTCTGCGTGAATTTGTAAATACCAAATTTGCCAAACTGGAACACTATTTTGATCGTATCAATCAGGTTTATATTGTTCTGAAGGTAGAGAAGGTGACGCAGGTTGCGGATGCAACACTGCACGTCAACGGCGGGGAGCTGCACGCCACATCGGAAGCGGAAGACATGTACGCGGCCATCGACGGGTTAATCGATAAGCTTTCCCGTCAGCTGACCAAACACAAAGACAAACTGAAAAAACACTAACCTTCACGCTTGCAGAGTGCTGACTGATTCGGCACTTAGAGCATAAATGGGGCGGAACTTACCGCCCCGTTTTGTCATCTGCGCAAGCGCCAGCGGGCGAACGGCAATGAAATCAATTGCCTGAAACTCGCGGCTATGTGAACTCGCAAGTGAAACGATGATGAACAACGATCTAACACTGGAATTGAGCTCGGTCCTTTCACTGGACTGTACCCGTAGCGGCGTACACTGCCAGAGTAAAAAACGCGCGCTGGAGATTATCAGCGAGCTGGCAGCGAAGCAGCTCAATCTGCCACACCAGACGCTTTTCGAAGCCATCCTGACCCGCGAACGCATGGGCAGTACCGGTATTGGCAACGGCATCGCCATTCCACATGGCAAGCTGGAAGAGGACACTTTACGCGCTGTCGGCGTGTTTATCAGCCTCGATCAGCCTATCGCTTTTGATGCGGTAGATAATCAGCCGGTTGACCTGCTGTTTGCCCTGCTGGTACCTGCGGACCAGTGTAAAACCCACTTGCACACGCTTTCGCTGGTTGCCAAACGCCTGGCGGATAAAACCGTCTGTCGTCGTTTGCGCGCGGCACAGAGCGACCAAGAGCTCTACGCCATTATCACAGAAGCTCAGGAAGCACACTCTTAAGCGAGAAACACTTTTACCGGCGTATTCGCCGGTTTAAAACGGGAGAAATGTGATGGTGCTGATGATCGTTAGCGGTCGGTCAGGCTCAGGAAAATCAGTCGCGCTGCGTGCCCTCGAAGATATGGGCTTTTACTGTGTCGACAACTTGCCGGTGGTATTGCTACCGGAGCTGGCGAATACCTTAACCGAACGCAATATCTCTGCCGCGGTCAGCATTGACGTGCGTAACATGCCGGAATCACCGGAAGTCTTTGAAGCGGCGCTCAACAATCTGCCCGATGCCTTTTCCCCGCAGCTGCTGTTTCTTGATACCGATCGCAACACGCTGATTCGCCGCTACAGCGATACGCGTCGCCTGCATCCGCTCTCCAGCAAAAACCTGTCGCTGGAAAGTGCTATCGATGAAGAGAACGATCTGCTGGAGCCACTGCGCTCACGCGCCGATCTGATTATCGATACGTCTGAGATGTCGGTTCATGAATTGGCGGAGATGCTGCGTACCCGCCTGCTGGGCAAGCGCGAGCGTGAACTGACTATGGTGTTTGAGTCATTTGGCTTCAAACACGGCATTCCGATCGACGCCGATTATGTTTTCGATGTGCGCTTCCTGCCGAACCCGCACTGGGATCCCAAGTTGCGTCCGATGACCGGTCTGGATCGTCCAGTTGCCGCCTTCCTCGATCGTCACACCGAAGTGCACAACTTTATCTATCAAACGCGCAGCTATCTGGAACTGTGGCTGCCGATGCTGGAAACCAATAACCGCAGCTATCTTACCGTCGCCATTGGCTGTACCGGCGGGAAGCATCGTTCGGTGTATATCGCGGAACAACTGGCGGATTATTTCCGCTCGCGCGGTAAAAACGTGCAGTCTCGTCATCGCACTCTGGAAAAACGCAAATCATGACCGTGAAGCAAACCGTTGAGATTCGTAACAAGCTAGGCATGCACGCGCGCCCGGCGATGAAGCTGTTCGAACTGGTGCAGAGTTTTGATGCTGAAGTGTTGCTACGTAACGAATCGGGCACCGAAGCTGAAGCCAGCAGCGTGATTGCGTTGCTGATGCTCGACTCAGCGAAAGGCGGTCATATTGAAATCGAAGCCAGCGGCCCGCAGGAAGAGCAGGCGCTGGCAGCGGTTATCGAACTGTTTGAAGCGGGCTTTGACGAAGATTAAGCCTTTCAGTGCAGCTTGTAGCGATTCAGGAAACCCTCACCGCCTAACTGGCGCATCTGCCGCATAATCCACTGCTGGCGCTGTCGCGTGTAGCCGGAAGGCGCATCGGCGCGGAAACGGATCGGATTGGGCAGAACCGCCGCCAGTAACGCCGCTTCAGACATCGTCAGGCGGCTGGCGGGTTTATGGAAATAGCGCTGTGAGGCCTCTTCCACGCCAAATACGCCGTCGCCAAATTCTGCGATATTGAGATAAACCGTCAGGATGCGCCGCTTGGTCCACACGGTTTCGATTCCCACCGTTAATCCCGCTTCCAGCCCTTTACGCACCCAGCTGCGGCCATCCCAAAGAAACAGGTTTTTTGCCGTCTGCTGCGACAAGGTTGAAGCCCCGCGCATGCGTTCATTGCCATCGTTATCCAGCACTGATTGAATGGCATCAACATCAAAGCCCCAATGCTCGGGAAACTTTTGATCCTCAGAAGCGATAACCGCCAACGCCATCCACGGCGAGATCTCGTCCATGCCGACCCAATCCGAGTGCGCCACATAATCAAAACGCCCCGTAAACCAGGCACTGATTTGCCGCTCCACCATCACCGCCGAGAACGGTACCGGTAAAAAAGCAAACAGCAGAATGCCCGCTAACCAGATGCCGAGCCAGGCCAGCAGCACTTTAGCAATCAGCACTTTAATACGTTTTCCCAGCGTCCCTTTACTCTTGCTCATGCAATTTTCTCTTACCTGTTCCCTGTATTAATCAATCACCCAAGTCACGATAGCTAATACCAGCGATTAACCACTAAATTTTATCCTCTGACTGGCTAAAACGTCAGGGAAATTGTTGCCTGCGCAATCAACGTTCCTCTATTAGAGCCAATCACATCAAGCACTTCCGCCAAAAAGGAATCGGTTCCATGATGTTAAATGCACCAGGTGCTGCATGCATGAACACTTAACTGAATGTGATATCGCTCACGTAAAAGCTTTCATGATACTTAACTATCATTTTTTATGATGTTCGAACTTGTTCATTGATTACAGAGAGGATTCTGAAAAATGCGACCAAATCTGTATGATCCTGCCAGCATTCGACCTCAATGATGGTAAAGCGATTTACCGCACACTTGGTTTACATTATTCAATAAACTATAAACTGGAACTTTCCGTTTAAGGTTTCCAAAACGTTTTGGATAAGCCGCCAAAAAACCTGACTTTATCCATCAATATCAGCACGTTAAACTTACTTAACTTCAATTTTTTGTCAGAATCAGATTTTCCATGCTTGTGTCAGGCTTTTCCTGCTAACGACTGAAGCAAAACCAGGCAAAAAGCAGAACAATTGGTCAAAAAAGGTGCAATATGGCAAAGAAATTAATTCCTTGCTTGACTGTGTCAGCAAATTAATGTTTTCTGTATTTAATCGCTGCTCAACATCACACAATTTAATGAATCTTGTCACAAGTATTGGCGAATTTGTTAAGGTGATTTGGAAGCGTTAACCAATACCGAACTGTTGCTTTCTTATTCGATTTCTAATAATAGCAGCAGTACCCATTTCCCTGGTGTTGGCGCAGTATTCGCGCACCCCAGTTTCGACTGGGGTCATTTTTTTCTGACGTCCTGTAACTTTTCCCGCTCCGCTACCCACTCACGTAACACGTTCACGTCTTTCAGCCATTCCTGTTTTAACTCGTCGACCCACTCTTGCACGTTGTCCCACCACGCTGGCAATTCCGGCGACTGAATCTGCTTCGCCAACTGCTGTAAATGCAGTAAGCCAACCGAACCTGCCGCACCTTTAATCTTGTGCCCTTCTTCAGCAATGCCTTTTTGATCGCGCGCCATCATGTTGGAGTCCAGCACGTCGAGGTAGCCCGGCATCATCTGCTCAAACATGGTGAGGCTTTGGGTAATCAATCCTGGGCCAACCAGTTCAATGTATTGCTCCAGCATCGCCACATCTAACAGCGTGCGTGACTGCGCGTCTGATGACTCGACGGCAATATCCTCCTGTTCAGGCTGATAATCCCAGAACTTCTTGATCACCGCCGTAAGCGCGGGCACAGCAAGTGGTTTGCTCAATACATCATCCATGCCGGCATCGAGATACTCTTTTTTGTCTTTCAGCACATTGGCGGTCAATGCCACCAGCGGCGGAAGCGCCACATCTGCATAGCGCTGATGGATGGAACGCGACACGTCGAGGCCGGTCATATCCGGGAGCTGAATATCGAGCAACACCAGATCGAACTCCTGCGGATCAAACATCGCCAGCGCGTCCGTACCGGTCATCGCGACTTCGACGCTGCAACCCAGCTTCTCCAGTACCGAACGCGCCACAATCACGTTGAGCTCAATATCTTCCACCAGCAAAACGTGCAGCGCCGGTAACGGCATGCTGTCATCCAGATTATCATCTTCCACTTCCTCAGCGACGCGTGGCGCGTTGATCTCGACGGTAAAGCAGGAACCCTGCCCCGCGACGCTACTGACGCTGATATCGCCGCCCATCGCCTGAGCCAGGCGACGCGAGACCGCCAAACCGATGCCGGTGCCCGTCGCCGGCTTGCCACCGTGCTGATCTTTCACCTGGTAATACATGGCGAAGATCTTATCCTGCTCTTCCTGCGGAATGCCCATGCCGGAATCCTGCACTTCAAAGTGCAGCGTTTCATCCTGACGATAGGCAACGCGCACCACAATCTCGCCCTGCTGAGTAAATTTCACAGCATTGCCGATCAGGTTCCACAGAATCTGACGCAAGCGCGTGCCATCCGCCGAAATTTTATGCGGCAGCGGCAGCTCCGGCGCCATGACAAATTTCAGCCCTTTTGGCTGCGCCAGCAGACCGGAGAGGTTTTCCAGATCGGCGAGGAAACCGGTGAAATCCAGCGGCTGATTATCCAGTTGCACTTTGCGGCGCTCGATTTTGTCCACTTCAATTACATCATTGAAGATGTTGCCCAACGTAATGGCCGAAACGTGGATGGTTTTGAGGTACTTCAGCTGCTCCTGATTGAGATCGGTATCCAGCAGGATGCGGCTCAGTCCGACGATGCCGTTCAGCGGCGTACGCAGCTCATGGCTGATAGTCGAAATAAAGGTGGTCTTCTCACGGCTGGCGTTCTCCAGCGCGTCCTGATAGCGCTTACGCTCGGTAATATCGCGGCCAAAGCCCATCAGGCCACTGCGTTTGCCGACGCGGTCGTAATAGGGCACTTTACGGATTTCGAAACAGGCTTTGCGCCCGTCGGGATATTGCAGCCACTGTTCGTAGGTCAGCGACACATTGTGGCGGAACACCTTCTCATCGGTTTCCAGCACTTTGGTCGCGGCTTCGTCATCGTAAATATCGCGCGGAGTCAGGCCAATCAGCTGCTTTTCGCTCATGCCGGTTAGCAGTTCCATGGCTCGGTTACAGCCGGAGAACTGCTTATCAATGTTGCGGTAGAACACCAAATCCGGTGACGCATCAAGGAAGGAGCGCAGAAAGGAGGATTGCTGTTCCAGCTCGATTTGCGCCTGCTCGCGTCGTGCCATCTCTTCGCGCAGCTTATCCATCACCTGCTCGCGCGCCTGCTCAGCTTTGATACGATCGTTAATTTCCTGATTAAGCTGGGTGATGGTCTCTTTCATCTGCTGGTTCAGCTCGAGATCGCGCGTACGCATCTCCTCCAGCTTATCCACCAGTTTTGACAGGCGTTGGCGCGACTCTTCCAGCTGATCGACCACCACTGAGAGGAAATAGACCGCCCAGGGCGTAATTAACAGACCGAAGAAGATGGAGCGGACGACGTCTATGCTCTCCACATGTCCGCGCAACACCATGGTGACGGCCATCTGCACCACCATCGCCAGCACCACCAGCGCCGAGGCTAACAGCAGCGAAAAGCGTACCAGGCCGAGTTTGACCATCAAATCAACGTAGTACTGCGCTAAAAGACGAATCTGTTTCATTACGAGCTCCCTGAACGAAATCTGGCTCATGATAGCGTAATTATCGCTGCGCTGCCCCGCTTCACCCGGCCATATCGCGCGGGTTATGCCCTGTAATGGTGCATCGCAGCACGATTTCGCCGACGTTCCCTTCTATATGCGCAAAGCGCTTGACTAATTCTGCCAACTGAATAATCTGGAGGGCCGCGCTTTTGCGGGCCTTTTCTCAACATCCTGTGCTAATCAGCACCCTGGCAGCCATTTGCCCTGATGGTTGCACCTCTTTATTGCATACCCATTCAACTTAAATGATTTTTTAAGCACGCCTCGCGTGATTAATTTTACTAATGGCAGCGCCATTTTGATTCAAATATGACGCCATAAGAAAAACAGATACATGCTGTGTATCATCTGCTCCTAACAGAATTAAATGCTGTTATAACCCTTGCTGCCAGCATTGTTTGGATATTAGAGGGCTGGGTCACAGTGAGACGGCTCACACTTCCTGGGGGAATGCCAAGCGGGAGATTGACATAAATTTACGCAATAAAGTCTTAATAATCATTCAATTAAGTAGCAAGAAAGCCTATTACCCGCATCAAAGCTGGCTATTTGACCTGAGTTCGCTTTCCCGATAAGTTGGAATTCCACTGGAAGCTTTCCTGGTGGGCCTGTGTCTCGGCATATCTATGCAGCAAGAAGCCTCCCTCTGGATGCAAGCTATCTCCCGAAAGAGACCGGAATAAAAAGAGCAGCTCATTAAGGACGTGACAACAGTGTCTTGAGAGCCCTTGCTCGGTGCTGCGACGCCCGCTCTTTACTGAGCGGCACAAGAATTGATACCGCCGCGCGGGCTTAAATTGTCACGCTGCGGTACGCGAAATAATGCAGGTAATGTCAAAAGAAGTTTAAGGAGACTCTCAATGTCCACGCAAAAACCGAATCCCTATGGTTTGTATGACCCATCAGCCGGAAGTGACAGCTGTGGTGTAGGTTTCATTACCCGTAAGGACGGCGAGCAGACTCATGAGATTCTGCGGATGGCCCATAGCGCGCTGTGCACGGTTCCGCACCGTGGCGGCATGTCTGCCGAAGGCGTGGGCGATGGCGCGGGTGTGAACGTCGATCTCTCCCTGAACTTCTTCCGCAAGGTCACCGGTCTGGCGCTGGAAGCCGGCCGTTTTGGCGTCGGTAACTTCTTTGTGCCAAAAGATGCAGAGCTGCGTGCCAACGCTGAGCGTCTGGTTGAAGAAACGCTGGCGGCGCACAACTTCCCGGTATTAGTGAAACGCGATATGCCGCTAGACGGCAGCGTGACGCGCCCGGCCGCCCTGCAATTCCAGCTGCCAATTGTGCAGTGGATTTTTGCCGCGCCGCAGGAATTGACTGAACAACTCGAATTCGAGCGTCAGATTTATCGCGCACTGTTGGATATCGAAGCTCGCGCCTTTACCGAAAGCGAATTCGGCGGCCTCTATCCGCTGTCACTCTCTTCGCGCACGCAGGTATTTAAAGCACGCCTGAACTCCAACGAAGTTATTCCGTACTTCAAAGATTTGACCGATGCCGATCATCAGGTGCGCGGGCTGTTCTTCCACACCCGCTTCTCGACCAACACCGATCCGCACACCACCATGGCCCAGCCGTTCCGCTTAATGGCGCATAACGGTGAGCTGAACACCGATCGTAAAAACCGTATCGCCGAAGCGGCATTGATGCTGGCACGCGGTAAAAAAATCGTGCGTCCAAAAGGTCAGTCCGACAGCTCGCGTCTCGACCAGAGCATCCACAGCCGTTTGATGGAAGATAATCTCGACCTGATCAACGCCGTGGTTTCGATGATGCCGCCGGCGTGGGAGAACGATACGTCGCTCTCGAACGAAGTGCGCGCCATGCTTGAGTACTTCTCTTTATATGAAGAGAAGAACGATGGCCCAGCTGCACTGATCTTCGGAAACGGTGAGGTGATTGGCGCACGTCTTGACCGCCTCGGCCTGCGTCCGCTGCGTTCCGTTGAAACCGCGGAGTACATCGGTGCGATGTCTGAAGCGGGCCAGATCGCCTTCCCACCGGAAAGCGTGTTGCGTCGTGGCCGTATCGAAGCGGGCGGCATGCTCTATTACGATCACAAAGAGAAACGCTCTTACACCACGGTTGAAGCGCTGGAAAAACTGGCGGCTGAAAAAGATTACCTGTCGCTGCTGGGCAAAGCGCGTATCGATCTCGCCGATCTGCCAGAAATTCAGGCAGAGCAGCTCGGCTCGCCGCTGCGTTATCGTGGTGACCTCAAAACCTATCAACGTTTTGTCGCCTACTACTACAACCAGGAAAGCTTCAAATTCATGATGGATCCGATGCTGCAAACCGGCGCTGAGAAGATCTCAGCCATGGGTTACGGCAACGCCATCAACGGCCTGTCCGACCACGAAGGCGGCATGGCGCACTACTTCTCACAACGATTTGCGCAAGTTACCAACCCGCCGCTCGACTCGATTCGTGAAGCGGATGGCATGACGCTGCGTGTTGCGCTGGGTGCAAAACCGCATCTTGGCCGCAGTAAAGGTCAGCAAATCATTGTTCCGACGCCAATCCTGACGCACCTCGACATGCTGCGCCTGCGTGAGCAAACCGTCGCACCTTATGCGCGCTTCGAGATGCTGTATGAGCCGGTGGTCGGCAAAGATATCGTCAGCCGTGCGGCCAACGCCAACGCGCTGGAAAAAGCCATTGATGACTTAGCCCAGCAGGTAGTGGATTTCGCACGCCAGCAAGGCGGCATCGCGGTGATCACCGATCGTCACATCTCTTCAACGCACGCAGCGATTCCGATGCTGCTGATGGTGTCGGCGATCAACCAACGTCTGGTGCAGGAAGGTCTGCGTCTGGATGTTTCGCTGGTGGTCGAAAGTGGTCAAAGCATCTCTTCACACCATATCGCGGCAACGCTGGGCTTCGGTGCTTCTGCCGTTTACCCACTCGGCGTGCAGATGCGTGCGGAAGAGAAGTTCGGTGAAGGCGAAGAAGGCAACAAAGCCTTTAAACGCTATGCCAAAGCAGCCGAAAAAGCGCTGATGAAAACCATGGGCAAAGTCGGCCTGTGTACCGTTGAGAGCTACAGCTGTGGCGAGTTCTTCGAGCCGAACTTCCTGAATACCGACGATCCGGTATTGAAAAAGTATTTCCCGAATATCAAAACGCCGGTCGGCGGCGCGGGCTTCCCAGCGATCGCCCAGATGGCGGTGGATTGGCATCAGAGCTCCTTGAAAATTCAGGGCGAAGCAGAAGTGCCGTTGCTCGGCCTGTTCAAAGAGCGTGCTGAAGGCGCGGGCCACTCGTACGGCACTATCGCGGTGCGTACCTTTATCGATATGACGGAACAACCAATTCGCTTTGCTAACAAAGAGCGCGAAGAGGACAACTTTATTCGTTTGATGACGCTGGCCAAACTGGATAACGCTTTCAACATCAAAGCCGAAGCCTTTAAAGACAGCAGCTTTGAGCGCATCCCAAATGATGTGATCGACAGCTTTGCCATCACGCCAGATTACCGTCAGTTCTCCGGCCTGATGCATGCCGAACGTAAACGTCGTCCTGCGGCGCTGCGTGACATCCTTGCGCTGCCGTGCGATCTGACCCACGTGGACAGCGAAGCCGAATTCGGTCGCAAACTGGGCCGTTACTCGCTGGTGAACAACGGCTTCGCTACGCGTGGCCTCAAGTGTGAAGCGGTGAACGGCAGCCTGAACCAGTTCGAGCTGCGTCTGATCGATGCCATTGCTGGCCTGAAACCGGAAAGCGAGCGTCTGGAAGCGCTGGCGCGTGCGCTAAAAACCCGTTTCACCGACGATATCGAAAGCAGTAACGTGGCGGATGGCGTGTTGCACATCACCGCTTACGGCAAAGCGGCCGATTATCTGTCGCTGATCTTCACTGCGCTGCCATCGTTGCCGCTGGAAGAGATTCAACCGGCCCACGAAATCACGCGTACCTTTGCTTCCGGTGCGATGAGCCACGGAGCGCTGGTTGCGCCGGCGCACGAAGCTGTCGCACACGGTACCAACATGGTTGGCGGCATGAGTAACTGTGGTGAAGGTGGCGAGCACTATTCACGTCACGGCACCATCCGCGCGTCACGTATCAAACAGTTGGCATCCGGTCGTTTCGGCGTGTGGGCGGCTTATCTTGCTGATCCAATGCTGGAAGAGCTGGAGATCAAAATCGGTCAGGGCGCGAAGCCCGGTGAAGGCGGCCAGTTGCCGGCACCGAAAGTGACCGTTGAGATTGCCGCAGCGCGTGGCGGTACGCCGGGCGTTGAGCTGGTTTCACCGCCGCCGCACCACGACACTTACTCCATCGAAGATTTGGCTCAGCTGATCCACGACTGTAAAGCCGCGCGCGTGCGTGTCATCGTCAAATTGGTTTCATCTGAAGGTATCGGCACCATCGCCGTCGGCGTGGCGAAAGCTGGCGCGGATGTGATTAACGTCGCGGGTAACACCGGCGGCACCGGCGCAGCGTCCGTTACCAGCCTGAAATATACCGGCCGCGTGGCGGAAATCGGCATCGCCGAAGTGCATCAGGCGCTGTGTGCTAACGGCCTACGCGACAAAGTGCAGCTGCGCTGCTCCGGCGCGCAGCAGACCGGCAGCGATGTGATCAAATCTGCCCTGCTCGGTGGCGACAGCTTCGAGTTCGGCACCACCGCGCTGATGATGCTGAAATGCGTAATGGCGAAAAACTGTAACGTCAAATGCCCGGCCGGTTTAACCACCAACGCCGAAGCGTTTGATGGTGATCCGCGTCAGCTGGCGCAGTATTTCATCAACGTGGCGCAGGAAGTGCGTGAGTTCCTCGCCCGCCTCGGTCTGCGTTCCCTGCGTGAAGCGCGTGGCCGTTCGGATCTGCTGCACTTGATGGATCACCCGCTGGAAGTCGGCAAACTGGATCTGCGTGCGATGTTGACCGTGGTGCCAGAGCAGAAAATTGCCAAGCCGGTGTATCTGGAAAAAGACTTTGAACTGGATGATGGCTGGGTCAACGAGCTGAAAACACAGCTGGTTGGCGCGGCAAGCCGTGAAATCGCGCTGGGCGCGGGCATCGCGCTGAACAACCGTAACAAGAGCGTCGGTGGTCAGCTGGCGATCGATATCGAACGCATGCTTAACCATGAACTCTCGCAAGAGCAGCTGGCTGCATTGCCAGCGGTGCTGAAAGACGATCGCGGTCGTCACTATCTGGCGCCAGCCACCGTGCTGATTAACACCAGCGGTTCTGCCGGCCAGTCGTTCGGCGCGTTCTGCAACGACGGCATGCAGATGAAGCATTACGGCACCTGTAACGACGGTGTCGGCAAAGGGCAGTGCGGCGGCGAATTGGTGGTGATGTCACCAGGCGGCGGCGCACAGGATAGCGATGGCAACGTGCTGATCGGTAACTTCGCGCTGTTCGGCGCCACCGGCGGTCGTCTGTTCGTTCAGGGCCAGGCGGGTGACCGCTTCGCCGTGCGTAACTCCGGCGCAACCGCGGTAGTTGAAGGCGTTGGTGACTTCTGCTGCGAATACATGACCAACGGCGCCATCCTTAACCTTGGCACCTTTGGTAAAGGCTTCGGCAACGGCATGAGCGGCGGTTTTGCTTACCAGTACGACCCGTATGGTTCGCTGGCGGCGCACGCGGCAGGTGATTCGGTGCTGTTTGGTTCCATCGCCGATGAAGACGAAATGGCGCAGGTGCACAAACAAGCGGTGCTGACCATGCTGAACTGGCATCTGGAAGCAACCCAATCGCCACGCGCGGCCTGGCTGCTGGATAACTGGGAAACCGAGTGCCACCACTTTGTTTATGTGATGCCGCGTTCGCTGCTGCTGTATCAGGATGGCACCGAGATCCTTAAAGCCAAATCACGTAAAGACCTGCTCGAAGAGCTGTCAACCTCGCTGGCTGCGCATCAGGTTGCGAAGTTCAAATCCGCGTGGCGTGACGGTAAAACCATTGCTAACGGCGCGGTTCCGGCTTACGGCGCGACCGATACGCTGGAGATGTTTGTTCTGCTGAACAACTACACCGTTCTTAGTCTCGCGCAGCAGCTGGCGCTGGGCAAACTGCCGAAAGGCACGGCGGTGGAAGATCCGGCCGTCGAAAAAGCGGTACGCAATCTGCTGATGACGGAAGATTTCACCTTGATTAGCAAGCTGCAACGTCATGCACGCTCTGCGATTGAGAGCTACAGCGATGACGAGCTGGCAAGCCTGATTGCCGCAAAACGCATGGCGGATTACAAAGCGGCATTAACGCAGCGCAACATTCGCTCGATGGACAGCCTGGCCACTTATGGCTGGATCATTTATCAGGATGCCTGCAACCGCGAAGTGCTTGGTCATCTGCCTGATTTTGAAGAGCTGTTTGCGCGTGCTGCACTGCCAGAAATCGCTGCTGCGGTCGGGAAACTTTCCTGATTGCAGTGCTAATGAACATGTGTAATTTAGTCTTTATATTTTGATTGAACAGGATTGAGTGCCTTACCGATGAAAATTCCTTACATTCCTGAAGATGCACCGTTTAACGGTGAGCAGAAATACTGGCTGGCAGGCTTTCTCGCCGGTCTCCATTCGCGCCTGCTGGTATTAGAAGACAAGCAGAGCGCACCGGCTGCGGGTGCAAATACCCAGCTGCATATCCTGTTTGGTTCACAAACCGGGAATGCTGAAGCGCTTTCACAGACGGCGGCTAAAGCCGCACGCGCCAAAGGTTTGGTGCCGGTGGTGCAGGCGCTGGGCGAAGTGGATCTGGATGTGTTCGCCACCATGCGTCATGTACTGATCGTCACCTCGACCTATGGCGAAGGCGAAATGCCGGACAACGCCCAGCTGTTCTGGAACGCGATTTCAGCCAGCACTGCGCCGCGTCTGGAGCAGATGCACTTTGCGGTATTGGCGATTGGCGATACCGGCTACGACGGTTTCTGCCAGGCAGGTAAATTCATCGATATGCGTCTGGAACAGCTCGGGGCGAAACGCGTTGCCGATCGTATCGACTGCGATATCGACTTCGAAGAGCCATCCAGCGAGTGGATTGGCACGGCAATGCCGCAATTCGCCGCCAGCGCGGGCAGCAGCGGTACGGCATTAGAAAGCGCGCCAGAAGCGCCCGTCATTCCGGGCAGCAATAAGCAAAACCCTTATGCGGCTGCGTTGGCGACTAACAAGCGCCTGTCGGCAGAAGAGTCGGCGAAAGATATTCGTCACTTCGAGTTTGATCTCACCGACAGCGGTTTGAAATATGAAGCGGGCGATGCGCTGGGTGTGATCCCGGTGAACGACGCAGCACTGGTTTCACTGCTGCTGACCCAGCTGAAAGCAGACTACGAAACGCCAGTTCCCAGCTTTGATCGCAACCTCGGCGATCTGCTGACTTATCAGTTCGAAATCTCCGAGCCGTCACGCAAACTGATTGAGTGGGTTGGCCAGCACACCACCAACCAGGAACTGCGTCACGTCTTGCAGCACGACGATAAAGATACCCTTGCCGTTTGGCTGTGGGGCAAAGACACGCTGGATCTGCTGCAGCTTGAGCTGACGCGCAGCCTGTCGGTACCGGAATTTGTTGCCATGCTGCGTCCGTTACAGCATCGCGCTTACTCCATCTCGTCGAGCTCGAAAGCCCATCCAAATCAGGTCCATCTGACCATCGCTTCCGTGCGCTATCATAGCGGCGGCCGCGAGCGTAAAGGCGTGTGTTCTACCTATCTGGCTGAACGTGTTCGTCGCGGCGAAAAGCCGGCGATCTTCATCTCGCCAAACAAAGCGTTCCGTGTGCCGTCAAACGGCAATGCGCCGCTGATTATGGTTGGACCAGGCACCGGTATTGCACCGTTCCGCGCCTTCCTGCAGGAACGTCAGGCAACGGGCG
Source organism: Pantoea sp. B9002 (assembly GCF_013385945.1). Classification (NCBI taxonomy): domain Bacteria; kingdom Pseudomonadati; phylum Pseudomonadota; class Gammaproteobacteria; order Enterobacterales; family Erwiniaceae; genus Pantoea; species Pantoea sp. B9002. The sequence goes on along the minus strand of NZ_JACAPA010000002.1, from coordinate 189,121 downwards.
CAGAAGGTAAAAACTGGCTGTTCTTCGGTGACCAGCATCAGGCACATGATTACATCTACGAAGAAGAGTTGCAGGCATGGCAAGAGAAAGGTCTGCTGACTAATCTGGATCTGGCCTTCTCACGCGATCAGGAAGAGAAGATCTACGTGCAGAACCGCATGCTGGAGAAAGGCGCTGAGCTGTATGCCTGGCTGCAGGATGGCGCGTACTTCTACGTGTGTGGCGATGCATCACGCATGGCAAAAGACGTTGATGCGGCGCTGTATGAAGTGGTTCGTCAGTTCGGTGGCTTGTCCAGCGAGCGCGCAGCGGCTTACGTTGATCAGCTGAAGAAAGATAAACGCTACCTGCGCGACGTCTACTAAGGCGCGCAGGCAATAAAAAACGGGCCAATCGGCCCGTTTTTTATTGCACGTTTTACTTCACCACACGCAGTGAAGGTCGTCCGCCACGCGGCGGCGGCTCATCATCTGGCGAGTGATCGTCGTCAGTCGCATCATCCGGACGATCGCCATCAATCACAGACATCATCGTCTCTTCCTGACCGCTCCCATCCTGTTCGTCCGTCGCCAGCTCATAAGCCGGTTCCGGTTCGAACATGGTGCCAGCGCCGTTTTCACGGGCATAAATCGCCAGAACCGCAGCCATCGGCACAGAAACCTGACGCGGTACGCCACCGAAACGCGCGTTGAAACGCACTTCATCATTGGCGAGGTCAAGATTGCCTACCGCACGCGGCGCGATGTTCAGAACGATCTGTCCATCACGCGCATATTCCAGCGGCACCTGCACACCTGGCAGATTGATGTCGACCACCAGATGCGGCGTCAACTGGTTATCCAGCAACCAGTCGTAGAACGCCCGCAACAGGTAAGGACGACGCGCCGTTAGTTGCGACATTTCCATACATTAGCCCCGAGCTTGCAGGCGCATTTCACGTTCTGCTTCCGTCAGTGACGCAAGGAAAGAGTCACGTTCAAACACGCGCGTCATATAGCCTTTCAGCTCTTTAGAACCCGCGCCAGACAGGTCAACACCCATCTGCGGCAGACGCCACAGCAGCGGCGCCAGATAGCAATCCACCAGGCTGAACTCTTCGCTCATGAAGAACGGCGTGCGTGCGAACAGTGGCGCAATCGCCAGCAGCTCTTCACGCAGTTGCTTGCGCGCTGCATCGGCTTCGGCACCGTTGGCGGTTTCGATGGTGCGCATCAGGCTGTACCAATCCTGCTCAATGCGGTGCATCATCAGACGGCTTTCACCGCGCGCTACCGGGTAAACCGGCATCAGCGGAGGATGCGGGAAACGCTCATCGAGGTATTCCATGATGATGCGTGATTCATACAGCGTCAGTTCACGGTCGACCAGCGTCGGTACGGTGCGATACGGGTTGAGGTCAATCAGATCCTGCGGCAGGTTATCCGTTTCAACCTGCTCGATCTCCACGCTGACGCCCTTCTCAGCCAGTACGATACGTACCTGATGGCTGAAAATGTCAGTCGGACCAGAAAACAGCGTCATTACCGAACGTTTGTTGGCAGCGACAGCCATGAAAACCTCCAAGTTTGTTCACAAAAAGATACTGCGAATAGCCAACCACGCGGCGACTCACCGGCTCATCAGATTCGCCTACCGTCAGCGTTAGAAGCATCGCCCGGTCTTCCGGACAGGAACGACAAGCACAACGCTGCGTCTCGCAGGCGCAAAGTGACAGTGAGTTTACCAGATTTTAAGCAGCTTGTGGGGCGGGCGTGATGATTTGCGGGCAAAATGCGGGTAAAGCTCGCGTTTTTCGTGGGAAAAAATCATAAATGCAGGCAATAAAAAACCCGCCGAAGCGGGTTTTTTGAGCCAACTGCAGCTGCCGAAGCAGCAAACAATTAACGCTTGGAGAACTGCGGACGACGACGTGCTTTACGCAGGCCGACTTTCTTACGTTCAACTTCACGCGCATCACGGGTAACGAAGCCCGCTTTACGCAGTTCAGAACGCAGAGACTCGTCGTACTCCATCAGAGCGCGTGTGATACCGTGACGGATCGCACCAGCCTGACCAGAAATACCACCACCTTTAACAGTGATGTACAGGTCAAATTTACCAACCATATCAACCAGCTCCAGCGGCTGACGCACGACCATGCGTGCAGTCTCGCGACCGAAGTACTGCTCCAAAGAGCGCTGGTTAATTACGATGTTACCGCTACCCGGCTTGATGAAGACGCGAGCGGCAGAGCTTTTGCGGCGACCAGTGCCGTAGTTTTGAGTTTCAGCCATTGCCTATAATCCCGATTAAATGTCAAGAACTTGCGGTTGCTGCGCCGCGTGGTTGTGCTCGTTGCCTGCGTAAACTTTCAGTTTACGGTACATAGCACGACCCAGTGGGCCTTTCGGCAGCATGCCTTTAACCGCGATTTCAATCACACGCTCAGGACGGCGCTCGATCATCTCTGCAAAGGTCGCTTGCTTGATACCACCGATGTGGCCAGTGTGGTGATAGTAAATCTTGTCAGTACGCTTGTTGCCGGTTACAGCAACTTTTTCTGCGTTCAGAACGATGATGTAATCACCGGTATCAACGTGCGGAGTGTATTCCGCTTTGTGCTTACCACGCAGACGGCGCGCCAGTTCAGTCGCCAGGCGACCCAAGGTTTTGCCCGTTGCGTCAACAACATACCAGTCACGCTGTACGGTTTCTGGTTTAGCTGTAAAAGTTTTCATTGAAAAGCTTACCCAAATAAAAAGTTACACGTTGGTGAAATCCCAAACGCTAAGTAAACGATTGAGGCTCACACGACCATTTTGCCCAGCAAGCCACCCCTTCAAGTGAGTTACCGGATCACATCGAGTTCTTGGGAAAGAAAACCGATGCTGTAACGTGGGGTCGCAAGATTATAGAGAAGTCGAACTCAAAGATCGAACCTTTTTGCATCTAAAACCTACGATTTATGCCACGTCATCAGGGCAGATGCGGCAGACGCAAATACTCTTCGCTCTGCATCTCCTGCAAACGCGACAAGCAGCGCTGATACTCAAACTTCAAGCGTGTGCCCTGATAAATTTCAAACAGTGATGTTTCAGCCGCGACAACCAGTTTCACGTGGCGTTCGTAGAACTCATCGATCAGCGCAAGGAAGCGGCGCGCCTGATCTTCGGTCTTATAAATCATCACCGGCACATCATACAGCAAGACGCTGTGAAAACGGCGCGAGAGCTCAATATAGTCGTGCTGACTGCGCCCTTCGCCGCACAGTGTCAGGAAATTGATCGCCAGCACGCCTTCATGCACGCCCAGCGTGGGCATCTGGCGATGGTTGATTTCCAGCACCGGCGCGTCTTCACGCGCTTTGCCGGACAGCGCGCGGAACATGCGTTCCATTTCGCTATGCGTGGCATCGTTAAGCGGGAAGTTCCACAAATGCGCCGAGGTTAAGGTGCGCAAACGGTAATCGATACCCGCGTCAACGTTCATCACTTCACAATGACGCTTGATTTGTTCGATGGCTGGCAGGAAACGCGGGCGCTGCAGGCCGTTGCGATAGAGCTCATCCGGCGGAATATTCGAGGTTGCCACCAGTGAAATGCCGCGCGCAAACAGCGCTTCCATCAGCGTGCCAAGCAGCATTGCGTCGGTGATATCCGAGACAAAAAACTCATCGAAACAGAGAATGTCTGTTTCCGCTTTAAAGCGATCGGCGACAATCAGCAGCGGATCGCTGTGGCCTTGCAGCTGCGTCAGCTCCTGATGGACACGCAGCATAAAGCGGTGGAAATGCAGACGCAGTTTACGATCACCAGGAATTGACTGAAAAAACAGATCCATCACCCAGGTTTTACCGCGTCCCACACCGCCCCACATATAAAGGCCGCGCACTGGCGCTTCGCTGGTGCTTTTCTCTTTATTAAGCATCTTAGACAGGCGGCCAAACAGACCTTTGGCAGCCGGTTCAACCTGTTGCTGGCGGGCAATCAATCCTTGCTGGATGGTATCTAAGCGGGTAATCGCTTCTCGTTGTACGTCATCCGGGCGAAATTCGCCCTGCGACAGCGCCTGCTCGTAGCGTGCAAGCGGAGATGAGGTTTGCATGGTTCTCTCAGAATCCCTGAAAAAGTCCGATTCACGGGTCGGTTGACGAAAATTAGGCCGCTCTACACTAAGCGATGCAGCCCGATAGTTCCACTTCCAATAGATTATTGGGTATAGTGGCTGCTATTGAAGTTGATGTTGCAACAGAAGCAATGCCCTACGAAACAACGGAAATTACACGGGAGTCATTATGACCTGGGAATACGGGCTGATTGGTTTAGTGATTGGCATTATTGTCGGCGCAGTCGTCATGCGTTTTGGCAACAAGAAGCTGCGTGAGCAGCGTAGCATGCAGTATGAACTGGAAAAATCGAAGGCTGAGCTGGCGGATTACCGCGAGGAGCTCACTAACCACTTCGCCCGCAGCGCCGAGCTGCTGGACAACATGGCGCATGATTATCGCCAGCTGTATCAGCACATGGCGAAAGGGTCTAACGACCTGCTGCCAAATCTGCCAGGCGAGAAAAATCCGTTTGCCTACCAGTTAACGGAAGCCGAAGCGGATAACGATCAGGCGCCGGTGCAGATGCCGCGTGATTACTCTGAAGGCGCATCCGGCCTGTTACGTGGCAGCGACCGCGCTCCGCGTAATTAATCCTTTTGGGGCACAGCTTGGCTGTGCCCTTTTTGTTTTCGAACACAAACCACAAACTACTGTCACACTTCTTTTATCCCTTTCGCAGCGAGAGCGTTGTAGCAATGAAAAAACAAGCACGTCTGTTAAGCGCATTAGCCTTGGGTATCGGGATGAGTTTGGCTGCGGCGCCGAGTGCGCTGGCGACTCTTCCCGCCCAGATTCAGGGACAAGCATTGCCAAGCCTGGCACCGATGCTGGAAAAAGTTCTGCCCGCAGTAGTGAGCGTGCGTGTTGAAGGTACCGACAGCGGTCAGCAGGCGCAGGATATTCCTGAACCGCTGAAGCGCTTTTTTGGTCAGGCACCGGGACAATCGCAGCCGCAGCCTTTTGAAGGTCTGGGTTCTGGCGTGATCATTGATGCCGCTAAAGGCTATATCCTCACCAATAACCATGTGGTCAGCAACGCCGATAAAATCAGCGTGCAGCTGGGTGACGGCAACGAATATGACGCTAAGTTAATTGGTCATGATGAACAAACCGACATCGCCTTGATCCAGGTTGAAGGCGCGAAAAACTTAACGCAGGTGAAAATCGCTGATTCCGATTCGCTAAAAGTGGGTGATTTTGCCGTGGCCATCGGTAACCCGTTTGGTCTGGGTCAAACCGCCACGTCAGGCATCATCTCTGCGCTCGGTCGTAGCGGCCTGAATCTGGAAGGTCTGGAAAACTTCATTCAGACCGATGCCGCGATTAACCGCGGTAACTCCGGCGGTGCGCTGGTTAACCTGAATGGCGAGTTAATTGGTATCAACACCGCGATTCTGGCGTCAAGCGGCGGCAACATCGGCATTGGCTTCGCCATTCCCGCCAATATGGCGATGAACCTGGCGCAGCAGCTGATTCAGTTCGGCGAAGTGAAGCGCGGTCAGCTTGGTATCAAAGGCACGGAAATGACCGCCGACATCGCCAAAGCGTTTAACGTTGATGCGCAGCGCGGTGCCTTTGTTTCGGAAGTGCTGCCGAAGTCAGCGGCCGAGAAAGCCGGCATCAAAGCCGGTGATATCATCACCTCCATCAATGATAAGCCGATCACCAGCTTTGCTGAGCTGCGTGTGAAAGTCGGTACCACGCCGCCGGGCCAGGATGTGAAAATCGGCCTGCTGCGCGAAGGCAAACCGGTAAACGTTACCGTCACGCTGGAACAGAGCGCACAAACCACCGCCAGCGCGCAGCTGATGTCGCCGGCACTGCAAGGCGCAACGCTGAGCGACGGCGCGACCAAAACCGGTGATAAAGGCGTGAAAGTCGATGCCATCGAAAAAGGCACGCCAGCGGAGCAAGTCGGTTTGCAGAAAGATGATGTGATCATCGGCGTAAACCGCAATCGCGTCGCTTCTATTGCCGAAATGCGTAAAGTGCTGGAAGGTAAACCGCCGGTGCTGGCACTGAACGTGGTGCGTGGCGAAGAGAGTATTTACCTGCTTCTGCGATAATCCTCGCAACAGGCGGACAAGCAGGTGTTTGTCCGCCTTTCTCATGCTATTCTGCCCTGCGATCTCACCTGGCTTGAAATAACACCATGTTTCTTAAACTTTTGCGTTCTGTGGTGATGGGCCTGATCGTGGCTGGCTTACTGCTCGTCGCGATCCCTGCGCTGCGTATGGGCAGCAACGTCACCTTTGATCATGACAACAGCGACGATGAAGCACCCGCTAGTTTTAATCAGGGTGTGCGACGTGCCGTGCCCGCGGTCGTCAACGTCTATAACCGCAGCGCCCATGGTAACAATAATCGCGGAATCACCACGCTGGGTTCCGGCGTGATCATGAACGGCAAAGGCTACATCCTCACTAACAAACACGTGATTAATAACGCTGACCAGATCATCGTCGCGCTGCAGGATGGACGCTTCTTCGAAGCCACCTTAGTGGGTTCCGATGCCATGACCGATTTAGCCGTGCTGAAAATCAGCGCCTCCAACTTGCCGGTTATCCCCATCAACGCCAAACGTATCGCACACATCGGCGACGTCGTCATGGCGATCGGCAACCCGTACAACCTCGGCCAAACCGTGACGCAAGGCATCATCAGCGCCACCGGACGCGTTGGCCTGAGCTCATCCGGACGACAAAACTTCCTGCAGACCGATGCCTCGATCAATCAGGGCAACTCGGGCGGCGCATTGATTAACTCGCTTGGCGAACTGATGGGCATTAACACCCTGACGTTTGATAAAAGCAGCGATGGCGAAACGCCAGAAGGGATTGGTTTCGCCATTCCCACCGCGCTGGCGAGCAAAATCATGGATAAGCTGATTCGTGATGGTCGGGTGATTCGCGGCTACATCGGCATCACCGGACGCGAACTGCCGCCGCTGCACGGCCAGGGCAGTAATCTCGATCGCGTGCAGGGCATTATCGTTAGCGACGTGACGCCTGGCGGCCCCGCGGATAGCGCTGGCATTCAGGCCAATGACGTGTTGCTGGAAGTGAATGGTAAACCGGCGCTCTCGGCGCAGGAAACCATGGATCAGGTGGCAGAAATTCGTCCGGGCTCGGTGATTGACGTGCAGATTTTGCGCAATGAAAAGAAAATGACCTTGCCGGTGACGATTCAGGAATTCCCGGAAGTGACCGCTCCCGCCACCACCACGCCATAAGGGCGCTTGCGCGCCCAGATGATTTAGCTGCGATCGACCGGGAAGGCGATCACTTCGCTCAGCGAGCTGGCTTTCAGCGCCAGCATGATCAAACGATCCACGCCCAACGCCACGCCAGAACAGGCAGGCATACCGTGCGCCAGCGCATCCAGCAGATAGGTATCGATAGGATGTTGCGGCAGGCCACGTGCAGCACGACGACGATTGTCCTGCTCAAAACGCTGACGCTGCTCACGGCTATCGGTTAACTCACGGAAACCGTTCGCCAGCTCAATCCCTTTGTAATAGACCTCAAAGCGCTCGGCGACACGGTGATCTTCCGTACTGATCTCCGCCAGTGCGGCCTGCGTCGCCGGGAAGTGGTAGACAAAGCACGGCTTATCGTTACCAATCTTCGGTTCAACGCCCAGCATAAACAGCAGCTGCAGCAGCGTATCGCGGTCTTCTTCACGATTGGCTAGCTCGCCCTCGCCCAGCTTCTCCGCCACTTCGCGTAGCTGCGCTTTATCAGCCGATAACGGATCGACTTCCAGATGGCGGATAAATGCCTGCTGATACGACAGGGATTCCGCGCTGTCGCACTCCAGCACCTGCTGCATCAAATCGTCCACCTCGTTCATCAGGCGGTACATATCGTAGTGCGGACGATACCACTCCAGCATGGTGAACTCGGGATTGTGGTGACGCCCGGCTTCTTCATTACGGAAGCTGCGGCCCATCTGGTAAATCGGACCACTTCCGGCCGCCAGCAGGCGCTTCATGTGATATTCCGGACTGGTCATCAGCCACAGATCGCGCCCTTCGGCTGCGCCTGGCCCAACAAAACGCGTCTGGAACGGCACCAGATGGATGTCAGTGATGGTCGCCTGGCTCATCGCCGGGGTATCGACCTCCAGCACGCCGCGATCGGCAAAGAAACGACGTATTTCCGCCATGATAGCGGCGCGTTTCAACAAATTGGCAATGGGTGCGCTCGGCTGCCAGCTTGCCGTTTCGCTCATGTTGATGACTCCTCATACAGATAAGGGGTGGAAGTCTACCCGCAATGCCGATGGCAAACAACGGCAGCGGGCGCAGGCAGCAATTTGCTATCGGGCAGCTATACTTAACCCATTAAAATCGTAAAGGAATCCCACAATGTCCCCATGGAAAACCCTGCTCGCCAGCCTGAGCGCTTTTCTCTCCGTTGCCTGCTCAACCGCGCCGCCCAAAGGCGTGACGGTGGTGGAAGGTTTCGACAGTCAGCGCTATCTCGGCCAATGGTATGAAATCGCCCGCCTCGATCACCGCTTTGAGCGCGGATTACAACAGGTTACCGCTAATTATAGTCCGCGCGAGGACGGCGGCTTGAAGGTGATCAACCGCGGTTACAATCAGCAGAAACAGCGCTGGCAAGAGAGCGTTGGCAAAGCCTATTTCACCGGCGATAAACAGCGCGCCTCGCTGAAAGTGTCGTTCTTTGGCCCGTTCTATGGCGGCTACAACGTGATCGCACTGGATCCTGATTATCGCTATGCGCTGGTGTGCGGACCGAATCGTAGCTACTTGTGGATTCTTTCACGTACGCCGCAGCTGGATGAAAATGTTAAGCAACGCCTGGTTGAACAGGCCAGAAGTGCCGGATTCCCGGTGGATGAACTGATTTGGGTGGAGCAGAAATAGAGAGGACCGGTGCGAAAGCCGCTTTCGCACCGGAATAGCTTACTGTGCGCTGCGCTGGATTGCCTTGCCGCCCGCCGAAACGTCTTCGCCAACACCACGCGTGGTGTTACAAGCGGTCAGAACGGATGAGAGCACCAGCACGGAAAAAATCGCGACAATACTTTTCTTTAACATAGCCATATCCTTTTTGGTTGCAGTAAAAGTACAGCTCTTAAAGCATAGTCTTGATCTGTAAAACTGCGGGATTGGGCGGATGAAAAAAGAGAAGGGAAACACACAGGGAGAAAAAAGGCGCATCGATGATGCGCCTGATTTGACGATTATTTTACGCGAGAAACGTATTCGCCAGAGCGGGTATCCACTTTTACCACTTCGCCAATCTGTACGAACAGTGGCACTTTGATCACCGCGCCAGTCGACAGCGTAGCTGGCTTACCGCCGGTACCTGCGGTATCACCCTTCAGGCCTGGATCGGTTTCGATAACTTCAGCTTCGATGAAGTTCGGTGGCTGAACAGCGATCGCTTTATCGTTCCACAGGGTAACGATACAATCCGCATTGTCCTGCAGCCACTTGGTCACGTCATCCAGCACTTTAGATTCGATCTGATACTGCTCGAACGATTCCGGGTGCATGAAGTAGAAGAAGTCGCCGTCGTTGTAAGAGTATTGCAGCGTCATATCACGAACGTCTGCGCCTTCGGCAGAGTCAGTAGATTTGAAGGTCTTCTCAACGCGAGAACCGGTCAGCAGACGACGCATTTTAACGCGCGCAAATGCCTGGCCTTTACCCGGCTTAACGAACTCACTGGCTTCGATGGCATATGGCTCGCCTTCGAACATGATTTTAAGACCGGGACGGAAATCGTTGCTAAGATAAGTCGCCATAAAGGCCCTCTGTAAATATTGAACTGGTAAATAGCCAAAAAAATGGCACACATTGTAACCCTAAATCCCCCCGTCAGAGAAGATTGGTTGCAGCAACTAGCTGATGTTGTCACCGAACCTGCTGAATTACTGCAACTTTTATCTCTTGATCAGCATGCTGATCTGGCTGCAGGCGCTGATGCACGCAAGCTTTTCGCCCTGCGCGTACCGCGCGCCTTCATCGCACGCATGAAAAAAGGCGATGCGACGGACCCGCTGCTGCTGCAAGTGCTCACCAGCCGTCAGGAATTTATTGATGCGCCAGGTTATAGCACCGATCCGCTGGATGAACAAAGCAGCGTGGTGCCAGGTTTACTGCATAAGTATAGAAACCGTGCGCTGCTGCTGGTAAAAGGCGGCTGTGCGGTTAACTGCCGCTACTGTTTCCGCCGTCATTTCCCCTATCAGGATAATCAGGGCAACAAACGTAACTGGCAGGCGGCGATCGATTACATCGCCACGCATCCGGAACTGGATGAGATCATCTTCTCCGGCGGCGATCCGCTGATGGCGAAAGATCATGAGCTGGCATGGCTGGTGGATGCGCTGGAGAAAATCCCACACCTCAAACGCCTGCGTATTCACAGCCGCTTGCCGGTGGTGATCCCGGCGCGTATCACCGAAGGCTTGTGTCAGATTCTGGCGGACACGCGTCTGCAAGTATTGATGGTGAGCCATATCAACCACGCGCAGGAAATTGATGACGAGCTGCGTTACGGCATGCAGATGCTGAAGCGTGCGGGCGTTACGCTGCTTAATCAGAGCGTGTTGCTGCGTGATGTGAATGATGATGCGCAAACGCTAGCGGATCTCAGTAATGCGCTGTTTAATGCCGGCATTCTGCCCTACTACCTGCACGTGCTGGATAAGGTGCAAGGCGCGGCGCACTTCTTTGTGTCAGATGAGGAAGCGCGTGGGTTGATGCGCCAGCTGCTGCCGATGGTGTCTGGTTATATGGTGCCGAAACTGGCGCGCGAGATTGGCGGCGAGCCAAGCAAGACCCCGCTGGATTTACAGCTGCGTCAGGAATAAAAAAAGCCGCATCAGCGGCTTTTTTTACGACTGCAACTTACGGGCACTTATACACCTGGCCGGACATTTTGCTGTCGAGCGGTGCGAAAGCTGACAGCAAATTCTGCGTCGGGCTGGTGGCACCATAAATCACGTTGCCGCCCATTTCTGCCGCGCGGTTGCGCAGGTCGTTGGCTGCGCCACGCAGCGAACTGCCTTCACCGCCTGAACCGCTCAGCCAGTTGCTCTGGGAGCCGGTAAGCGTTCCCAGCAGCTGACATTGACTTGCGGGTTGTTGGTCGACGAAGGTCACACGTTCGCCGCCAGCACTCAGTTGATTGGAGCTGCTACAGCCCGCCAGCAGTAAAGTTCCGACTGCCAGACCGAGCAAGAGGTTAATCCGCATTGTAATCCCCATTTATTATCATCAGTGTCGGGCGGCAGCGTAGCAGAAAAGCGCACTTTTTTTCTGAACATTCATTGCCCTAAACCCGTAAAGCCGAAGTATTGCGCCCTTACTTATACCTTGTTCCCCAGCAAAAGAAAAACCCCCGACCGTTTCCGATCGGGGGTTTTCCAGATGACTTAAGCAGTCAGGGGCAATTACATCATGCCGCCCATTCCGCCCATGCCACCCATACCGCCAGCGCCGCCTAAATCAGGTGCGTCGCCTTTTGGCAGATCAGTCACCATCGCTTCGGTGGTGATCATCAGGCCCGCAACCGATGAAGCGTACTGCAGCGCAGAACGGGTCACTTTGGTTGGGTCCAGGATACCGAAGTCGATCATGTTGCCGTACTCTTCGGTCTGCGCGTTGTAACCGTAGTTACCGTCGCCCGCTTTCACGTTGTTAGCAACAACTGAAGGCTCTTCGCCGGCGTTAGAAACGATCTGACGCAGTGGCGCTTCCATTGCGCGCAGCGCAACTTTGATACCCACGTTCTGATCTTCGTTATCGCCTTTCAGGCCAGATGCGGCGATTTTCGCTGCAACGCGAACCAGCGCCACACCACCACCAGCAACCACGCCTTCTTCTACCGCAGCACGGGTCGCGTGCAGAGCATCTTCAACGCGTGCTTTCTTCTCTTTCATTTCAACTTCAGTTGCTGCGCCCACTTTCAGAACGGCTACGCCGCCTGCCAGTTTCGCTACGCGCTCCTGCAGTTTCTCTTTGTCGTAATCAGAGGTCGCTTCTTCGATCTGCTGACGAATCTGCGTTACGCGGCCAGAGATAGCGCCTTGATCGCCCACGCCATCGATGATGGTGGTGGTGTCTTTGTTGATCACAACGCGTTTTGCCTGACCCAGATCTTCCAGGGTAGCTTTCTCCAGCTCCATACCGATCTCTTCAGAGATCACGGTACCGCCGGTCAGGATAGCGATGTCCTGCAGCATCGCTTTACGACGGTCGCCGAAGCCAGGTGCTTTAACCGCAGCCACTTTGACGATACCGCGCATGGTGTTCACCACCAGCGTTGCCAGAGCTTCACCTTCCACGTCTTCTGCAATGATCAGCAGTGGCTTACCGGCTTTCGCAACGGCTTCCAGCACTGGCAGCATTTCGCGGATGTTAGAGATTTTCTTGTCAGCCAGCAGGATGAACGGGGTTTCCAGCTCAACTGCGCCTGTTTCTGGCTTGTTGATGAAGTACGGAGACAGGTAGCCGCGGTCAAACTGCATACCTTCAACCACGTCCAGCTCGTCTTGCAGACCGGTGCCTTCTTCAACGGTGATAACGCCTTCTTTGCCCACTTTGTCCATCGCGTCGGCAATCAGGGTGCCCACGGTTTCATCGGAGTTAGCAGAGATGGTACCAACCTGTGCAATCGCGCGTGAATCCTGGCAAGGTACAGACAGGGTTTTCAGTTCTTCTACGGCGGCGATAACGGCTTTATCGATACCGCGCTTCAGATCCATCGGGTTCATGCCCGCAGCAACGGCTTTCAGGCCTTCGGTGATGATCGCCTGAGCCAGTACGGTTGCGGTGGTGGTGCCGTCGCCTGCTGCGTCGTTCGCTTTAGAGGCCACTTCTTTCACCATCTGTGCGCCCATGTTTTCGAACTTGTCTTCCAGTTCGATTTCACGCGCAACAGAAACACCATCTTTAGTGATGGTCGGTGCACCAAAAGATTTATCCAGAACCACGTTACGGCCTTTCGGGCCAAGGGTAACTTTTACTGCATCTGCCAGTACGTTTACGCCACGCAGCATTTTTACGCGTGCGTCATTACCGAATTTTACGTCTTTAGCTGCCATTTCAAATATCCCTTAAATTCGTTTCGTTCAGTGAATTACGCGTAAATTACGCTTCAACAACTGCAAGGATGTCGCTTTCGGAGATGATCAGAACTTCTTCGTTGTCGATTTTCTCGGTTTTAGCACCGTAGCCTTCGCTGAAAATCACCAGATCACCCACTTTTACGTCCAGTGGCTTAACTTCACCGTTTTCCAGGATGCGGCCTTTGCCAACAGCCAGGACTTCACCGCGGGTAGATTTACCGGCAGCTGAACCGGTCAGCACGATGCCGCCCGCTGATTTAGCTTCAACTTCTTTACGCTTGACGATGACGCGATCGTGCAATGGACGAATTTTCATTTGATAGCTCTCCTTTGAGAAGTCCAATCATTCATTTTTTGGGGTTGAACCGGACTGCATGGCTTCCGGCCTCGTGCTGGAAGAGATAGGGGCAATAAGTGGGGTTTCAAGGGCAAAAAATATAAATATTTTCGTTTCTGCAACAGATGGCGAAAAATGCAGCAAAAAGGCGGCTTGCGCCGCCTTGATGAAATTATTGGTCTTTATCGTGACCAATTCGGTCCTGATCTTTGCGCTCATATTCACCGTCCATAGTGAAGCCCGCATCCGGACCGGCGCCCGGTCCGCGCCACACGCGCAGATGCGGCATCAGCTTCAAGGTCAGATGCTTCTGCACCGGCGGCAACAGCAGCAATAAACCGAGGAAGTCAGTAAAGAAACCGGGCAACAGCAGCAGGAAGCCGGAGATGATCAGCGAAACGCTTTTGGTCATCTCCGCCGCCGGGCTTTCGTTACGCGCCAGCTTCTCTTGCATCAGCCGGAAGTTCTTCATGCCCTGATTTTTCACCAGCGACACACCAATACACGAGGTGAAGATCACCAGCAGCATGGTGAGCAGCACGCCCAGCGCATGCGCGACCTGAATGAAGATTGAGATCTCAATCCAGGCCAAAACAAAAAAAATCACTAACGGTAACCAGCGCACCGAATTCTCCTGTGAGTTGGAGCTGCCCCGCAAATTGCCAGGCAGCAGAAAGGGAGGGTCTGTATGACCGTATTGATAGAGATGGGCATTTGAACCGGCATTTTCAACCGATCCTGCCATTTTTTTCCCACTGACTTAAAATTGCGAAGTACATCACATATCGTTATTACCGCTGGGCCTGTAAAAGCCCGTAAAGTGATCTGTGCACAAACAATTCTGTAACATCAGAATATGATCGTGCCCGTCAGTGCGAAGATGGATAATATGTCGGCGCTGACATTCCACGACAATATAATCGCTTCACCTGCACGTTGTTTGCCGCCCGTCCATCCCGACGCCCGGCAGTAACCAGGCAGCAATAACAAGAAGGTAATCATGGCGAACAACATTCGTATCGAAGAAGACCTGTTAGGCATGCGCGAAGTTCCGGCAGACGCTTACTACGGTGTTCATACTCTGCGTGCGATTGAAAACTTCTATATTAGTAATAACAAAATCAGTGACATACCGGAGTTTGTCCGCGGTATGGTGATGGTGAAGAAAGCAGCCGCGCTCGCCAACAAAGAGTTGCAGACCATTCCCCGCAATATCGCCAACACCATTATTCAGGCCTGTGATGAAGTACTGAATAACGGTAAATGCATGGATCAGTTCCCGGTTGACGTCTATCAGGGCGGCGCGGGCACTTCGGTCAACATGAACACCAATGAAGTGCTGGCCAACATTGGTCTGGAGCTGATGGGCCACCAGAAAGGTGAATATCAGTACCTGAATCCCAACGATCACGTGAACAAGTGTCAGTCCACCAACGACGCTTATCCAACCGGTTTCCGTATTGCGGTGTACGCCTCGATCCTAAAACTGCTCGACGGCATCAATCAACTGAGCGAAGGTTTCCAGCGCAAAGCGGTTGAATTCGAAAGCATCCTGAAAATGGGCCGTACCCAGTTGCAGGATGCGGTGCCGATGACGCTTGGCCAGGAGTTCCATGCGTTTAACGTGCTGCTGAATGAAGAGACTCGCAGCATTCTGCGCACCGCCGAACTGCTGCTGGAAGTGAACCTCGGCGCCACCGCCATCGGTACACGTCTCAACACGCCGGATGGCTATCAGCAGCTGGCGGTACAGCGTCTGGCGGAAGTGAGTAATCTGCCGGTGGTGCCTGCAGAAGATTTGATTGAAGCCACCTCCGACTGCGGCGCGTACGTGATGGTGCACTCGGCGCTGAAACGTCTGGCGGTGAAACTGTCGAAAATCTGTAACGACCTGCGCCTGCTCTCTTCCGGTCCGCGCGCTGGCCTGAATGAGATCAACCTGCCTGAACTGCAGGCCGGTTCATCAATCATGCCTGCCAAAGTCAATCCGGTGGTGCCTGAAGTGGTGAATCAGGTGTGCTTCAAAGTGATCGGCAATGACATCACCGTCACCATGGCGTCAGAAGCGGGTCAGCTGCAGCTCAACGTGATGGAGCCGGTGATTGGCCAGGCGCTGTTTGAATCGATCAGCATCCTGACAAACGCCTGCTTCAACCTGCTGGAAAAATGCGTCAACGGCATCACCGCCAATAAAGCGGTGTGTGAAGCCTACGTGTTCAACTCGATTGGTATCGTCACCTACCTCAACCCGTACATCGGCCATCACAACGGCGATATCGTCGGTAAGATTTGCGCCGAAACCGGTAAGAGCGTACGTGAAGTGGTGCTGGAGCGCGGCCTGCTGACGGAAACCGAACTGGACGATATTTTCTCCATTCAGAACCTGATGCATCCGGCCTACAAAGCCAAACGCTACACCGACGAAAACGAACAGTAATCCGTTCCGGATCAAGTTGCCAAAAGCACGCCCGTATACAATGCGGCGTGCTTTTTTCATTTTGGCGGCTACAACTTTAAGAGTCGGGATTTCTCCGCGGCTCAGGGAGTGGAACGAATGGTAGTAGTGGAGTTAGTTATTGTCCTGCTGGCGATCTGGCTCGGTGCGCGTCTTGGCGGCATCGGTATCGGTTTCGCGGGCGGTTTAGGTGTGCTGGCGTTGACGCTGATTTGCGGCTTAAAACCTGGCGCGATCCCCTTCGATGTGATCGAAATTATCATGGCGGTGATTGCCGCGATTGCTACGATGCAAATCGCCGGCGGTCTCGATTATCTGGTGGGATTGGCGGAACGCCTGCTGCGCCGCCATCCACGCTATGTCACTTTCCTTGCGCCGCTGGTCACCTATGTCATGACGCTGCTGGCCGGCACCGGTCACACCGCCTTCTCCACCTTGCCGGTGATTGCCGAAGTGGCGAAAGAGCAAGGCGTGCGCCCGTCGCGTCCGCTGTCGATTGCGGTCGTCGCTTCGCAGATTGCCATTACCGCCTCGCCGCTCTCGGCGGCGGTGGTATTCTTCGCCTCCATCCTTGAACCGCGCGGCGTGAGCTATTTGTCGCTGCTGGGCGTGGCGATTCCCTCCACCATGGCGGCGATCTTCTGCGCCGCTATCATCACCAGTTTCCTCGGCAAGGAGCTCAAGGATGATGAGGTGTATCAGGCGCGCCTGGCGAAAGGTGAAGTGAAACTGCGCGGTGAGCAGGTTTATGACATCAAACCCGGCGCGAAGCGTGCCGTGTTGCTGTTCCTGATCGGCATCGCCGCCGTGGTGCTCTACGCCACCGCCATCAGCGACAGCGTTGGCCTGATCAGCAATCCCGTGCTGCCGCGCAACGAAGCCATCGTGGTATTTATGCTGACCGTTGCCACGCTGATTTGCCTGACCTGCAAAGTCGATACCGGTGAAATCCTCAGCGCCAGCACCTTTAAATCGGGCATGAGCGCCTGTATCTGCGTAATGGGCGTGGCGTGGCTGGGCGATACCTTTGTTAAAGCGCACCTCAACGATATTCAGGCGTTAGCCGGTGACATGCTGCAAGGTTATCCGTGGATGCTGGCGCTGGTGCTGTTCTTCGCCTCCACGCTGCTCTATTCGCAAGCCGCCACCACCAAAGCGTTGATGCCTGCCGCGTTGATGCTTGGCGTCTCGCCGCTGGCCGCCGTCGCGTCCTTTGCGGCGGTTTCCGCCCTGTTCGTGCTGCCGACCTATCCTACGCTACTGGCTGCGGTGGAAATGGATGACACCGGTTCAACCCGTATCGGCAAGTTTGTGTTTAATCACTCCTTTATTATTCCCGGCGTGATGGCGATTGCCTTCTCGGTGGCGTTTGGCTTCCTGTTTGGCAGCCTGATTCTGTAGCGCCGTTACATCCTGAAAACCTCGTGGCGAAGCGGTCGTGCTATTATCGCGGCCTATTCGCCCCCGGAGCTCATTCATTCGCTATGGCTGCACGACTCTTTCGCCTTGCCGGCTTTTGCCTGGCGCTGGTTTTCTGCCTTTCGGCACAAGCCTCACTCTTCTCCCCGAACAACAACAGCCGCTTTGTGCCGGTTGATCAGGCGTTTGGCTTCGATTTCTCTCAGCAAGGCAATCAGCTGACGCTCAGCTGGAAAGTGAAGGATGGCTACTATCTCTATCGCCAGCAAATCCACGTCACGCCACAAAAAGCGCAGATTGCCCCGCTGACGTTGCCGCCGGGCCAGCCGCATGAAGATGAGTTCTACGGCAAAAGTGAAATCTATCCGCAGGATCTGCAACTGCCGATCACGCTGCGCCAGGCCGATGCCGGCGCAACCGTCACCGTAACCTATCAGGGCTGCGCCGCTGCGGGCTTCTGCTATCCGCCGGAAACCCGCGCGGTGCCGCTGAGCGCGGTTGCCGCCAATCAGGATGCGCCTGCGGTCAGCGCGCAGCCCGCCAATCACCGCACGCCGCTGCCGTTTTCACCGCTGTGGGCGCTGCTGATTGGTATTGGCGTTGCTTTCACGCCGTGCGTATTGCCGATGTATCCGCTGATCTCCAGCATCATTTTAGGTGGCCCGCGCCGCTATTCGATGGGGCGATTGTTCGCGCTGGCGATGGTGTATGTGCAAGGTATGGCGCTGACGTACACCGTGCTCGGCATGGTTGTCGCAGCGGCAGGATTACGCTTCCAGGCGGCGCTGCAGCATCCTTACGTGTTGATTGGCTTGTCGGCCCTGTTTATCGTGCTGGCGCTGTCGATGTTTGGCCTGTTCTCGCTGCAATTGCCTGCCAGCCTGCAAACGCGCCTCACGCTGTGGAGCAATCGCCAGCAAGGTGGCTCGCTGCCGGGCGTATTTATGATGGGCGCACTGGCCGGATTGATCTGCTCGCCCTGCACCACCGCACCGCTCAGCGCCATTCTGTTGTACATCGCGCAGAGCGGTAATCTGTGGGCTGGAGCCGGTACGCTGTGGCTGTATGCCTTCGGCATGGGCCTGCCGCTGATTGCCGTGACGATGTTTGGCAACAAGCTGCTGCCAAAAAGTGGGCCGTGGATGCAAACCGTCAAAGAAGGTTTTGGCTTTGTGATTCTGGCGCTGCCGGTATTCCTGCTGGAACGGGTGATTGGCGATCTTTGGGGCATCCGTCTGTGGAGCCTGCTCGGCGTGGCGTTTTTTGCCTGGGCATTCAGCCTCAGCCTGCGCGCCAGCGGCAAATGGCGCGTGCTGCAAATCATCATGCTCGCCGCCGCGCTGGTCAGTGCGCGCCCGCTACAGGATTGGGCGTTTGGCAGCAGCAACAGCGCGCAAGCCGTGGCGCATCTGCCGTTCCACACCATCACCAGCAGCGAGCAGCTCGACAGCGCGCTGCAGCAGGCGCAAGGCCGCATCACCATGGTCGATCTCTACGCCGACTGGTGCGTAGCCTGCAAAGAGTTCGAGAAATACACCTTCAGCGATGAGGGCGTGCGTAACGCGTTAAGTCAGGTTCAACTGCTGCAAGCCAATGTCACCGCCAATAACGAGCAGGACAACGCGCTGTTGCAGCATCTGCAGGTTTTAGGTTTGCCAACCATTCTGTTCTTCGATGCGCAAGGCAAAGAGATCCCCGATTCGCGCGTCACCGGCTTCCTCAACGCCGCCGATTTCCGCGCGCATTTGCAGAATGTGTCACGTTAAACGACACTGACAGCAGGACACTGCCCGTTCGTCCGCGAGCGGGCCCGCATTCCAGAGGAGAGTCACTTGCAACGTGAACAAATACTCGAGCATGCGTTGAATGTGCTCGAACAAAGCGGCCTGGCCGCCACCACTTCCCTAACTCAGCTGGCTGGCGCAACCGGTCTTGAAGCCGAACATCTGACACGTTTCTGGCCCGATCGTGATGCCTTGCTGTATGACGCGCTGCGCTATCACGGCCAGCAGATTGACAGCTGGCGTCGTCAGGTGCAGCTCGATGAACACCTCAGCGCCGAACAAAAGCTGTTAGCCCGCTACGAAGTGCTGAGCGAACACGTCAGCAAAGGCCGTTTTCCCGGCTGCCTGTTTATCGCCGCTTGCAGCTTCTATCCGCAACCCGATCAGCCGGTGCATCAGCTAGCCGAACAGCAAAAGCGCAGTTCCTGGCAATTCACCCATGAAATTCTGGTCGATTTAGCGCTGGATAATCCCACCATGGTGGCCGATCAGATGGAGCTGATTCTGGAAGGTTGCCTGAGCAAACTGCTGGTGAAACGCAACGTGCAGGATGTCGCGACGGCGCGCCGCCTGGCGGAAGATGTACTCGGCATCGCGCTGTGCCGCAAAAATGGTGCGCTGGCGTAGCCTTTTTATCCATCTTGTCTGAAAAGCAAGCAATCAATCACGATTGCTACGCTTTTTTGACGAAAGCCGTTGACGGCTGTAAGCCATTAGGGTTTAATGCGCCCCGTTGCCCGGATAGCTCAGTCGGTAGAGCAGGGGATTGAAAATCCCCGTGTCCGTGGTTCGATTCCGCGTCCGGGCACCAACATTCTGAAAACCCAGCTTATGGCTGGGTTTTTGCTTTTCTGCGTTCTGAAAAAGATGCCAGTTTCTCACCGACATCTTCCCCCACATCAGATCTGAAATATCCGACCATCTCCGGTGGGAAGTTCAACATTCAGACTCAACTTACCGCCTAACGCCTCTACATACTTTTTCAGGCTGGAAAGTTTTATCTCGTCACCTCGCGCTTCAATCGCGGCGATAGCAGGTTGCGAGATACCCATCTTTTCAGCCAGCTGAACCTGTGAAAGTTCCAGCTCCTCACGCAACTGACGCAGGCGGATTTCCAGGATTTTTTGATCGGCCTTATTTTTAATACGCTCCTGAGATTCAGGGGAACGCTGCGCAATCAGTTCTTCAAGTTTTGGCATTGGTTAATTCCTCCAGATGCTGCTTGTACTCTTTATCGGCCAATTTGATCATCGATTGGTAGAAACGCTTCTGATTCACGCCAGTTTTATCCCCCGCACACAGCACGATAGCCTTCCTCACGGGATCAAACGCGAAAAATGCACGAATCGGCCTTCCATTGCTTTGAACGCGAAGTTCCTTCATGTTGGCAAAACGAGAGCCGATGACGGTATCGACATCCGGTCGCCCCAACATTGGGCCAAACACCTTCAGCAGTTCGAGACTCGACAGCACATCTTCAACCATTTCATCATCTTGTTCTTGCAGCCATGCTGCGAAGAGCAAAGTAATTTCGACTTCCCAACTGTTCAAAATTACCTCTCATAAACTGTAGTTTATATCCATGCCATATAAACTGGAAGTTATATTTTGAGAGATGATTTGCATCATGATTTCTACTTGCCGCTGCACTTAACGTTTTAGATTTGAGAGTTGCCTCTGAAAAATAATTAAATACTCAGCTAATACTTTTAATCTATCTCCCCATAATAAAATCCAATAAAATTAATTATCAGTGAGTTAAATTCACCCGAAATATTAATTCGTGATCCTGTCTCGGTTAGCCGTAACATCCCGTGCGTAACACCTGCGCAATCGCGTAAGCTTAATCACGTGCCAGTAATCACCATCTTATTCAGCTTGTTAGCTGAACTCCCTATTCAATGAAGTAATGACTCATCACAACGGAAAATAAAAAATCTTACTTTTGCATTTAAATATTCACCCAGAAATACGACTCGATTAATTAAATCACTCCCTACAGGAAAATAACCATGAGCGCAGGAAACCGAATCTATTTACGTCGTCCCGCCGATGCCGAACCGCTGCTGGAAGCTTTTCGCCGTTTACCGGCTGCGGTGGTGGCGGATTGCATGAGCCGTTTGCCCGCGTTGTCGGCCGAGATTAGCCTGAAAACTGCGCCGCGTCAGCCGATCATGTGCGGCCTGGCGGTAACGGTTAAAGCGCGTTCCGGCGACAATTTGATGCTGCACAAAGCGCTGGATATGGCGGGCCGAAACGATGTGATTATTCTGTCGAATGAGGGCGATCGCAGCCAGTCGCTGATGGGAGAAGTGATGGCGACCTATGCCAGACAGCGCGGTATGGAAGGTATTGTGCTGGACGGACCGGTCCGGGATATCGAAGGGTTGTCACGCATGGACTTCCCCATCTACGCCGCCGGTCACACGCCGGGCGGCCCGTTCAAGGATGGTCCGGGCGAGATCAACGTGCCGATTGCCTGCGGTAAAATTCACGTCTCACCGGGCGATATCGTGCTGGGCGATGCGGATGGTGTAATTGTGATTCCTCGCCAGGATGCCGCACGCATTCTCGAAGCGGCCCAGGCGTATTTAATCGTTGATGAACACAACTTCGAGCTGGCGAAAACCGGCTCACTCGAACGCAGCTGGCTGGATGAGACGCTGCGCACCAAGCAGGTTGAAATCATTGATGATGTGTTCCGCTAATCTTTCGCCGTCGTAGGGTGCGCATTCATGCGCACCAGGTCGCCATAAATGGTGACCTTATGGCGTACTACTCACCATCGCCAGTTTGCGCTGGCGCTTCTCGCGCCACACCGCAAATATCCCGGCCAGCGCCACAATCGATGCGCCCAGCAAGGTGGTGCTGCCCGGCAGACTGTTCAGGAACAGATAACCAATCAGCATCGACCACACCAGCGTGGTGTAATCGAACGGTGCCAGCAGTGACGCATCGGCGTAACGCAGGCTCAGCGTCACCAGAATCTGTGCCAGACCGCCAAACAGGCCGCATCCCACCAGCAATAACAGCTGCATCGCGCTGGGTTTGCTCCAGCCAAACAGCGCCGTCGCCAGGCCGATTACGGTAGTCATCAGTGAGAAATAGAACACAATCGCGCCCGGCTTTTCGATGCCGTTGAGGAAGCGGATTTGCACGTTAGAAGTCGCGGAGCAAAGCGCTGCCAGCAACGCCAATGCCACGCCAAGGCTCGCCGTCGCGTTGCTGGCCCCATGGGAAAACAGCGCGCCGTTAGCGCTCAGGCTGGAAGAGAGCATGATCAGAATGCCGGATAATCCCACCACCACCGCGATCCAGCGTGAAACCCGCACCCGCTCTTTCAGCAGCATCGCCGCCATGATCACGGTAAACAGCGGCGCCGCATAGCTCAACGCCGTGGCATCGGCCAGCGAGATATAGACCAGCGCCAGATAGTTAAAGTACATGCCGCCGGTGCCGGAGAAGCCGCGAACAAAGTGACCAAACAGGTTACGCGTCTTGAGATTTTCCAGCACGTTGCCCTGCATTTTCAGCCAAATCAGCAGCGGAAACAGCGCGATAAAACTGCGGAAAAAAATCACTTCGCCGGTGGGAATGGCGCCGTTCAACCCCTTCACACACGCCAGCATCAAGGTGGCGCACAGCGCGGCCAGTATCTTCAGTAACACGCCTAATCGGGCATTCATGCTTTTCTATTCTCTCTACCACATGCAATCGGCGGGACTGCCGAGAGGACATGCGATCAAGCCTGGCGAGAAAAGTGTGCGCTGGATAACACTTTTTTGCTCTGCCCGAATAGAAAGAACTTATGCGCCGCTTAGCCATATTTTTTTGCTATTGCACGACAGGGTTTCCCTCTTTTTCGCCTGAAAACAAAGCCGATATAGTCCAGAAAAGCGAGAACGCAGGCGCTCCGTCCCGGTGACGCCGTGGTATTCATCATTGAGGAAGTTCACATGACCATGAAAAGACCTACCACCATCGGGCTGGCACTGCTGCCACTGCTGGCTATTTCGGCTGCTCATGCCGACATGATGGCCAACATCAAATCCAGCGGCGAGCTAAAGTGCGCGGTCTATTCGGACGTGCCGCCCTTCTCTTCCCCGGATCCGAAAACGCGTCAGCTGGCGGGCATGGATATCGATCTGTGTAACGCGCTGGCAAAGCAGATGAACGTCAAACTGACGCTGGTGCCCACTTCGGTGGAAGCGCGTATTGCGGTGATTGCGACCGGCCGCGCCGACGTGCTGATCGCCAATCTGGCCTACACCAAAACCCGCGGCAACCAGATTCAGTTCAGCGATCCCTATTACGTCGCCAAAGAGATGCTGCTGGTGAAAGCACCGCTGGCCGACAAGCCGCTGAGCTATTTCCAGGGGAAACGCATCAGCGCCACTAAAGGCACCACCTCTGAGCAATCAATTCACATCAAAGGCGGCAAAGCGGTGACCTTCCAGGATTCAGCCTCCGCCTTCCTCGCGCTGCAGCAGAACAAATCAGTGGGCTTCGTCACCAACACCATGACCGGCATCAAAACCATTTCGCAGGCGAAAAAAGACGGCATCAATCTGGCGATGATCAAAGAGCCGATGGCGCTGGAGCCGATTGGTGTCGGCATGAAGCGTGATGAACCGGCGCTGCTGGCCAGCGTCAACAGCAGCCTGAAGGCGATGGACGATGACGGCACCATCGACAAAATCTGGGATACCTGGATTGGACCCAACACCGAATACAAAATGGTGCGCGAAGAGCGCGTACAGCCGCTCTCCAGTCTGAAATTTGAACCGCTGGAATAACCATGCCCGTGAAGTCGCACTCTGCTCTCCAGCCCGCCAGCGTTCCCGCGCTGGCTTGCTCCTCTGATATCAAACTCTCCACCATCGGCGCTCGCGCGTGGCTGGTGGAAGCGCCGGGCGGTTTCGATCTCCCGGCGCAGCGGCGCATCTGGTCGCTGGCGCGCCTGCTGCATGCCGACGAAGCGATTGAAGCGCTGATCCCCGGCGTCACCAATCTGCTGGTGCTGTTCCGCCATATTCCAGCCGATGAAACCGCCGTGCGCATGCAGCTGCATGCCGCCTGGGATCAGGCGCAGGCGATCAGTCCGCAGGGCAAACTGATTGAAATCCCGGTGCATTACGGCGGAGAACACGCCACCGATCTCGAGGCGGTGTGCCGACATACCGGCTTGAGCCCACGCGAAGTGGTGCGCCTGCATCATCAAAGCGAATACACGGTTTTTGCGCTGGGCAGCGCGCCGGGCTTCGGCTATCTGCACGGTCTCGATCCGCTGCTGGCGACACCGCGCAAGAAAGTGCCGTCGCTCAGCATGTTGAAAGGCACCGTCACCATCGGCGGCGCGCAGGCGGGCGTTTCGGCGCTGACCGGCCCGAACGGCTGGAACGCGATTGGTTTTGCCGAGCTGGCGGTGTTTGACCCGCAGGCCGCATCGCCCGCGCTGATGGCACCGGGCGATCGCATCCGTTTTCTGCCGCAGAGGATTGAGCTGTGATTGAGATCGAACAGAGCGGTGCGCTCAACACGGTGCAGGATTTAGGTCGCTTCAACTATCGCCACATGGGCGTGTCGGTGAGCGGCGCGATGGATCCGCTGGCGCTGCGTGCCGGTAATCTCCTCCTCGGCAACGACGAAAATGCAGCGGCGATTGAAGTGCAGCTGTTCCCGTTCCGCGTACGTTTTCTGCAGGAAGGCAGCATCGCGGTGACCGGCGCCGATTGCCGTGCCACGCTGGATGGCACGCCGCTGCCGCCGTGGTGGGGCTGCAGCGTGCGTGCCGGACAAGTGCTGGAGCTGCGCTATCCGCGCAGCGGCGCGCGTGGCTATGTGTGTCTTGCTGGCGGTATTGATGTGCCAATGGTGCTCGGCTCGCGCAGTACCGCGCTGCGCGGCGGTTTCGGCGGTATTGAAGGACGCCCACTGCAGCGTGGCGATCGGCTAACGCTCGGCGAAAATCGCGGCCCGGCACTTCCGCAAAGTGGCATTGGCATCGAACCGCCGGACAGCGCGTTACATGCCTGTTTTCCCCGCAACAGCGCCGGAGAAATTCAGCTGCGCGCTATTCCCTCTGGCGAATATCCGCTGTTTGCCGCCGATGCCGCACGCTTCTGGCAGCAATCCTGGCAGGTATCAAATCAAAGCAATCGCACCGGCTATCGGCTTTCTGGCGATCCGATCTTCCCGTCAGAAACCGTTGAGATGCGATCTTACGGGCTGATCCCCGGCATTGTGCAGGTGCCGCCGGGAGGCGAACCGATCATCCAGCTAAGCGATGCCAACACCGCCGGCGGTTATCCGAAGATCGCTGGCGTGATCGAGCAGGATCTGTGGCGGCTTGGGCAAGTGCTGCCGGGCCAGTCGATCCAGCTGATCCACAGCGATGTGCGTGAAGCGATCGCCATCGAACAGGAAGTGGCGCGCTGGCTGAGCCGCCTGCGTGTTAGCTGCCAGCCACTGCGTAAAGCGCTTACCGTTTAATCCGCATAAGGAAACCAAACATGAAGATTGATGTGAATTCCGATATGGGCGAAGGCTTCGGCGTTTACCAGCTGTGCGATGACGCCGCGCTGATGAAAGTGGTGTCATCTGCCAATATCGCCT
The DNA here is from genome assembly GCF_013385945.1 of Pantoea sp. B9002. NCBI lineage: Bacteria > Pseudomonadati > Pseudomonadota > Gammaproteobacteria > Enterobacterales > Erwiniaceae > Pantoea > Pantoea sp. B9002. The sequence continues at coordinate 163,313 of NZ_JACAPA010000002.1, read as the reverse complement.
GCGGTTTCCACGCCGGCGATCCGGCGATCATGACCAACATGGTGCGGCTGGCGAAGGCAAATGGCGTGGGCATTGGCGCGCATCCCGGCTTGCCGGATCGTCAGGGTTTTGGCCGCCGCGAACTGCCGTTTAGTGCCGAAGAGATTTGTCAGCAAGTGGCCTATCAGCTCGGTGCGCTGACGGCGATTGCCCGCGCGGAAGGCACCCAGGTTTCCCACTTCAGTTTCCACGCCGCGATGGGCAACATCGTCAACCGCGATGCCGCCCTGGCGCAACAGGTGATGGAGTTAGTGGCGCGCATCAATAGCGATCTGATCATCTTCGCCCAGCCCGATACCATCATTGAAGTCGCGGCGCAGGCGGCGGGCCTGAAGACGCTGACGCTGTTTCTGGCCGACCGCGCCTATGACGCGCAAGGCCGTCTGGTGCCGCGCGGCATTGCCGGTGCGGTGATCAAAGAGGAAACCGCGCTGCGTGCCCGCGTGCGCCAGTTTTTGCAGCACGGCACGGTGACGACGATTGAAGGTGAAGAGATTGCCGTGCGTGCGCGCTCGATTCTGGTTCACAGCGACACGCCAGGTTCACTGGCGCTCGCCACCATTGTGCGCAGCGAAATCGAAGCCAGCGGCCATCAGATCGCCCCGGCGGCAGAGGTTGTCATTGATTAGCGGCCTACTTATCAATCGCACCGATTCGTAGCGGCGCGATTTATCGCGCAATAAATTGCGCCGCTACGGTTTTTGCATCTATCCGCAACGGCGCGATAATTATTTCGATGAATTAAATACAACCACCACAAAACGCCGCTATACGATCGCATCCCGTCTCTAACCGCTCCATGCTCGTGGCATACGACAACCGGATAAACGGGCTCATGCCGTACGCCGCGCCCTGCACCGTCACCACGTGCTGCTCCTCAATCAGCGCCAGCACAAAATCGGCATCGTTATCGATCAACCGGCCACCGGCGCTGGTTTTGCCGATATAACCTGCGATATTCACAAACAGATAAAACGCGCCCTGCGGTTTGTGGCAGCGCAGGCCATCAATCGACGTCAGGCGCTCCAGCACGTAATCGCGGCGCTGAAGATAGATGCGCGCACGCTCTTGCAGCAGATCCTGCGGGCCTTCCAGCACCGCTACCGCCGCGGCTTGCGTTAAGGTGCAGACGCCGCCGCTGTTCTGGGTATTCACGTTGCTCATCGCTTTGATCAACGGCGCCGGACCACCGCAGAATCCCAATCGCCAGCCGGTCATGGAATAGGCTTTCGATACGCCGTTCACCGTCAGCACGCGGTCAAACAGACGCGGCTCAACCTGCGCCAGCGTGTAGAAACGCACATCGTCATAAATCAGGTGTTCGTAGATATCGTCGGTCATGATCCACACCTGCGGGTGGCGCAGCAGCACCTCGCCCAGCGCGTGCAGCTCTGTTTTGCTCGCCACCGAACCGGTGGGATTGCTCGGATAGTTGAGCAGCAGCCACTTGGTTTTGTCGGTGATGGCGGCGTCCAAATCGGTTGGCAGCGGTTTGAAGCCGTTCTCCTGCGCGCAGGGAAGTGCCACCGGCACGCCACCAGCGAATTTGACGATATCGGCATAGCTGATCCACGACGGCGTAGGGATCACCACTTCATCGCCAGGATTGATGGTCGCGAGGATCGCGTTAAAGATGATCTGCTTAGCGCCGCCGGCAGTGAGGATCTGGCTGACATCGTAATCGAGCTGATTATCGCGTTTGAACTTCAGCTGGATCGCTTTGCGCAGCGCTGGCGTGCCGTCGGTGGGCGGATAGCACGTATCCCCGGCGCGCGCGGCGGCATAAGCGGCTTCAATCGCGTGAGGTGGCGTGGGGAAATCGGGTTCACCGGTAGAAAGCGCCACCACATCAATGCCCTGCGCCGCGAGATCGCGGGCCTTTTGGGTCATGGCAACGGAGGCAGAAACGGTCACATTCTTTAATCGATCGGCTATCTCGGGCATGGGTTAATCCTGGCTCAGTGTCAGCATGAACGGCTTGCAGTAAGCTGCAAACACGACGTTTACCAGAGAATAGGTTTTTGCCAGAAGCGGCGGTTAATAGTGCTTTGTTGTGGTGATATAACACAAAGCGATGACTGAACCGACCGCACACTTTCGTCATAAAGGTGGCGAGCCTGATGTGGAAATGCGCGGCAGGTCACGCGCCAGCGCCTGACGCAATGTTAATAGAGTGTTACTTTGAGTGCCGGTTAACAGCGCGCAACGCCCGTTTACTCACTCCCATCATCGCCAAATCTAATGAGTGAATCGCACCATACCAGTGCACAGGTCGCTGTTTTACCCTCGCCGTCTCGGCAACTGTCCAACTCAGCACCTGCCGTAGGAGGCACTGTGGCTCTACCCTCCTGTCTGAGTTCACTCGCGAAAGCTTATTTTGGCATCAACTTTGCTTGATACCCGCTATGCGTTCTGTTGGAGGAAGCGTTCATGAATCTTCGTCGCCTGAAGTACTTTGTTAAAATTGTTGATGTGGGCAGCCTGACCCAGGCCGCCGATATTTTGCATATTGCCCAGCCCGCGCTGAGCCAGCAGCTGGCTACGCTGGAAGGGGAAGTGAATCAGCAACTGCTCATTCGTACCAAGCGCGGCGTAACGCCGACCGAAGCCGGTAAAACGCTCTATTCCCACGCGCAGGCGATTTTGCGCCAGTGCGAGCAGGCACAAAGCGCCATTGAGCTGGTTGGCGCCTCGTTGAGTGGCAGCGTCTCAGTTGGCTTAGCGCCGGGCACCGCGGCACAAAACCTCGCGTTACCGCTGATGATGGAAGTGCAGCAGCAGCATCCCGGCATCGTGCTCTACTTCAATGAAAACTTCGGCACCACGCTGAGCGAACTGATCATGAATGGCCGCATGGATATGGCGGTGATTTACGATCATCGCACCATTCACGGCCTGCGCTTTATGCCGCTGATGAAAGAAGATCTCTACTTCGTCTGCCCGTTTAGCCTCGCGCAGCCGGTGAAAGAGATCCCGCTGGCGCAGGTGGCGCAATACGATCTGTTCCTGCCGCGTGTCTACAACATCATGCGCAAAGTGCTCGACGATGCCTTCGTACACAACAATCTGCAGTACCGCGTGAAATGCGAGATCGAATCGCAAACTACGCTGAATGCCGCCCTGAGCGCCGGACTTGGCACCACCATCATGCCGGAATCCGCAGCGCGCGCGATGCTGAAAAGCGGCGATGCGTGGATGGCGAAGATCGTCGATCCAGATGTGCAAGTGTCGCTGTCGTTCTGCATGTCGGATCACCTGCCGCTGTCGCAGCCGGCCGAAGCGGTGAAATCGATCCTGCTGTCGCTGATGTCGCGCCGCAACGTTGAGAATCATCCTCTGACGTTGGTGGGATAAGTCCCGCTTATTGCCGCAAAGCGAAACCCTCTTACTGCCCGTATTGCGAACGCGCTAGATTACGATTTTGCCCGCTCCGGCGGGCGTGTTTCGCTTTGACGGGAATTCCATGGATAAAACCGCAATACCGCTGCCGACGCTGCGTGCGCTGGCGCGCAAGATGCAATCCTCCGGGCTGAACAGCCTGGCGCTCGATGGCAAGCAATGGTCGCTGCGGTTGACCTTCGCCGCCTCGCCACCGACGCCCACGCCTGTCACGGTTCCCGCCGCTGAAATCCCCTCCATCACGCAACGCATCGGCGCACCGATGCCCGGCACGCTGCTGCGCCGCCATCCGCATAGCCCGCAGGATTTTGTCACGCCCGGCCAGCACATCGTGGCCGGTGAGGTGGTGGCGCTGGTGCAGGTTGGCCCGCTGTATGTGCCGGTGATCAGCCCGGATAGTGGCACGGTGCAATTGCTCGCGTTGGAACATCTTGCTGCGGTGGAGTACGACGAGGACATTCTGACATTTGCGCCGTCAAGCGCATAAGGTCAACACCGCGCGATAAATCACGCCGCTACCAATACGTGCATTTTGTGAGTCGATCAATCACCGCACATGTCGTAGCGGCGCAATTTATTGCGCAATGTTGGAACGGGTGAAGTACGGCAGGCAAGGGTTATAAGGGGCGCTTATTGCCTCAAAATTTTTATGTCTTATGCCCTTGCGGCATAACTGCATACAGTCAAAAGACGCACTAACGAGGAGAGGCAGATGCCATTTTCAGATTACAAAACCGCGCTGGTGACCGGCGCATCGGCGGGAATGGGCGAAGCGATCGTTGAGCGCCTATGCAAAGAGGGCATCACCGTGCACGCGGTGGCGCGCCGTAAAGAGCAACTGGCGGCGCTGGCCGATCGTACCGGCTGTATTCCGCACGCGGTGGATGTTAGCGACGTTAAGGCGCTGACCGCGCTGTGCCAGGATCTCGAAATCGACATTCTGGTGAATAACGCTGGCCTGTCGCATCCGGGCTCGATCCTCGATGCCGATGAGAACGTGATTGAAACCCAGGTCGACGTCAATCTGCGCGCGGTGCTGCATCTGTGTCGTTTGCTGGTGCCGGGCATGGTGGCGCGCGATCGTGGCCACGTCTTCAACATCACCTCGATTGCTGCCATCTACAACTTCAACGGTAACTCGGTGTATCACGCCACCAAAGCTGGCGTGCATGCCCTTTCGCGCCAGCTGCGCGTCGATTGCTACGGTGCGCGCGTGCGCATCACCGAAATCTGTCCGGGCCGCGTCGCCACCGATATCTTCGGCAACGTGTCGGGCGATCACGAAGAGGCGCGCCGCCGCTTCATTGATGGCTTTGAACTGCCGCAGGCCAAAGATATCGCCGACTGCGTCGCCTTCGCGCTCGCGGCACCGCTGGCGGTGAATATCGGCAACATCGAAATCACCCCGACATTGCAGGTGCCGGGCGGTCTTTCCACTATGCGACCGGGCGACCACAGCGCGTAATTTGCGACCATGAGGTAACAGAATGGCTCTCGATTTCAGCAGTGTGATAACCGGCCAATACGGCCAGATGATCGTTGACGGAACGGTGATCACCCTTGAACTGGCGTTGGGTGCCTGGCTGCTGGCGATGGTGCTGGCGCTGCTGCTGGTGGTGATCCGCCTGACTGAAAACCGCGTTGCGGTTGGGCTGGTCAAAGCCTATGTCTCTTATCACCGCAATGTGCCAACGCTGATCCAGTTGATGATGTGGTACTTCGCCATTCCCACGCTGCTGCCAGAAGCGCTGCAGATGTGGATCAACAACTACAACGCCGAGTTCCTGTTCTCCCTCACCGCGCTGGGCCTGTGTCAGGCGGCATACTTCTCCGAAGATATCCGCAGCGGCCTGCGCGCCATTCCCGACGGGCAGAACGAAGCCGCGCGCGCACTCGGCATGAGCTACGTGCGCGCCATGCACGGTGTGATTCTGCCGCAGGGCATTCGCAACGCCATGCCCGCAATGATCAACCACACGGTGCTGCTGTTTAAAAACACCAGCCTGGCGATGGTGATTGGCGTGGCGGATCTCACCTATGTGACGCGCGATATTGAGAACCAAACGTTCCGTACCTTCGAATCCTACATCGTGGCGACCGTGGGCTATCTGTTCTTCTCCCTGCTGCTGATGGGCCTTGGCGCACTGCTGGCCCGCCGCTTCCAGCGCGTCTATGCGAGGTAATGGCGATGTTTGAGATGTTCACCATTTTGCATGACAACGGCATGCTGCTGTTGATGGGCCAATACCCGAACGGTCCGATTGGCGGCGTGCTCTGTACGCTGCTGATCTCGGCGCTGGCGGTGTTGCTGGCGTTTCCGATTGGTGTGCTGCTGGGCCTGGCACGTCTGTCGCCGTGGCGCTGGCTGAGCTGGCCCGCCACCGGCTGGGTTTACCTGCTGCGCGGCATCCCGCTGATGATGGTGGTGTTCTGGACGTACTTCTGTGTGCCGCTGCTGATTGGCCACAACATCAGCGGTTTCGCCACCATGCTGTGTACGCTGGTGATTTATGAGAGTGCTTATATCGCCGAGATCGTGCGCGGCGGCATTCAGGCGCTGCCGCACGGTCAATACGAAGCCTCGCGCGCGCTCGGCATGAGCCACCTGAAAACCCTGCGTCTGGTGATCCTGCCGCAGGCGCTGTTCAACACCTTGCCCAGCCTGGTCAGCCAGCTGGTGTCGATCATCAAAGACAGTACGCTGGGCTACGTGATTAACGTGCCGGAGCTGACCTTTGCCGCCAATCAGGTGAGCAATCAGCTGCTGACCAAACCGTTTCAGGTGTTCGCCATTGTGGCGCTGAGCTACTACCTCATCTGCTTCAGCCTCACCTGGCTGGCCAATAAACTCGAAGCGCACATTGCGCAGAAACGTCGTCAAGCGCCGCAACCGGCTGCCAGCGTGGCACCCGCGGTGATGCTGACTAAAACCTCTTCGCAATAAGGAAACCGCATGGGACCGATGATCATGTTTAATCAGGTCAACAAATGGTACGGCGCGTATCAGGCGCTGACCAACCTGAGCGCCGAGATTAATCCCGGCGAAGTGGTGGTGGTGTGCGGCCCTTCCGGCTCGGGCAAATCGACGCTGATCCGCACCGTTAACCGTTTAGAACCGATCGATGATGGGCAGATCGTGTTTGATGGCACCGATATTCACGGCAGCAGCACGCGCCTCAATCAGCTGCGCACGCGCATCGGCTTTGTGTTTCAGAGCTTCAACCTCTTCCCGCATGTGTCGGTGGCCGAGAACATCATGATGTCGCCGATGAAAGTGCTGGGCATGAAGCGCAGCGAAGCGCGTCGTCAGGCCGGCGAACTGCTGGAGCGCGTAGGCTTAGCGCATAAAGCCGATGCCTATCCGGCGCAGTTATCCGGCGGCCAGCAGCAGCGCGTGGCGATTGCCCGCGCGCTGGCGATGAAGCCGCCGGTGATGCTGTTCGATGAACCGACCTCGGCGCTCGATCCGGAGATGGTCGGCGAAGTGTTATCGGTGATGCGCGGTCTGGCGCAGGAAGGGATGACGATGATGTGCGTGACCCACGAGATGAACTTTGCCCGTGAGGTGGCGGATACCATCTGGTTTATGGATCAGGGACAGATTCTGGAGAAATCACAACCGGAACAGTTCTTTACCCAGCCGCAGCACCCGCGCGCGCAGCGCTTTCTCAGCGATTTGCGATCGCATTGAATTTGATTCCGCACAGCACCGTAGCGGCGCGATTCATCGCGCGTTTTTAAAGTCAAAGGCGTGCAATAAATTGCGCCGCTACGATGCAGGGTCGCCATTTATGGCGACCTTGCCAACCACCGCACCAATCTCAACAATCCACCCACACCGCACCCGCATCGGCGGATTTCACGCACTGCTCCACCCAACGCACGCCCATCAAACCGGCATGCGCGCCTGGATACCAGAAATCCTGCAGGAACGCCCGATCGTCACGATCGGTGGCATCCATTGCCAGCGCAAAACGGCGATAAAGATTGGACCAGGCTTCAAACAATCCTTCCGGATGCCCGCCGCCAATGCGATCGTCAGCCAGCGCGCTTTGATGCAGATACCCCATGCCGCGCTCAAGAATCTTCACCGGCTCGCCCTGCACTTCATAACGCAGCTGATTTGGCTGTTCGTCCCACCACTCCAGACTGGCTTTCTCACCGATCACCCGCACCTTCTGGCCGTGCATCGAACCGCAGTTCACCGCCGATGCCCACATGGTGCCGACCGCGCCGTTGTCGTACTCCATCATCACGAAGGCGTTATCCTCCAGCGGCGCACGGGTTTTGACAAAGCTCTGGCGGCTGCATAATAGGCGTTTGACCTGCAGATGCGGCACCATGGTTTCGGCGATAAACAGCGGATGCGTCGCCAAATCGCCCAGCACATAGCTCGGCCCGACGAAGCGCGGATCGACGCGCCACTTGGTGCTTTCGTTCTGCAACTCAACCGCTTCGTTATGGAAGCCGTGCGCGAACTGCATGTTGATGATACGGATTTCGCCCAGCAAGCCTGCGGCGATCATCTCGCGTGCCTGATGAATCAGCTGATGTCCGGCGTAGCCGTAGGTTACGCCGATGATTTTTTTCTTCTCCGCACACAGCTGTTCCAGCTCATCGGCTTCTGCTGCGGTAAAGCACAGCGGCTTCTCGCACACCACATGCAAACCCGCATTGAGCGCGGCGCGGCAGATGGTGAAGTGCGTGTTGTTTGGCGTGGCGATCGACACCGCTTCGATGCCGTCGGCGCGCGCCGCTTCTGCCGCAAACATCGTTTCGTAATCTGGGTAGCAGCGATCGGCGTCAATCCCCAGCGAAGTGCCAAAGGCGCGGCCGCGCTCGGCGTTGATATCGAATGCGCCCGCCAGCAGCGTGAAGTTGTTGTCACGCGTGGCCGCCGAACGGTGAATGTAACCAATCTGGCTGGTGCCGCCGCCGCCGACCATGCCCCAGCGCAGCGAGCGATCCAGAGCTTTAATGCCGTTGATCATACTGTTCTCCTCAGAATCCGACCGATTGCAAATAGTGCAGGCTGGCGGTGACGTCACGCAGGCTGGTGTCGGCATCGCGCGGATCGCGCTCCTGCTCAACGGTGATCCAGCCCTGATAATTGCGCTCTGCCAGGAAGGCACGCACCGCCGGATAATCAATCGCCCCTTTACCAATCGGGCACATCACGCCTTCTGCGCAGGCGGCAAAGAAATCAACGCCGCGCGCAATCACGTCGCGCCATACCGCTTCGTTAACGTCTTTGAAGTGCAGGTAATCAATGCGATGCCAGTAACGGCTGAGGTAAGGAATCGGATCCATGCCGGAGTAGTACAGATGGCCGGTGTCGAGGCACAAACCGGCAACCTCGTGCGGGATCTCTTCCACCAGCTGTTGCAGCTCGTCGGCGAACTCAATGCAGCCGCCAGCATGCGGATGGATCACCGCGCGCACGCCGTATTCGTTCCAGGCAATCTGGCTCAGCGTGGTGATGTGCTGCATCATGCGCTGCCACTCGTCAGCTGACAGGCGCGGCGCCTTATCGGATTGACCGGCGTATTTGGCGCGTTCTGGATTACCGAAGTCGATAATTACCAGATAAGGCGCGGGTTTGTTGTCCGCGTGGGTTTTAGTGGCGGTCGGCACCAGAGACAGGTTGCGACAGATGTTGTGCGTCAGTTCTACCATCGCCGGGAAATTGGCTTCACTCACCAAATCATCAAAAATGGTGCCCGCCACCAGCGACAGATCATGCGCTTCCAGTTGCTGACGCAGTTCGGCAGGCTCAACCGGCAGATAGCTCCACGGACCCAGCTCAATGCTTTTATAACCGGCCTGCGACGCTTCACTCAGGACTTTCTGCCACGGCGGCAGGAAAGGATTTTTCGGGTCATCAACGCCCCAGCTACAGGGCGCGTTAGCAATATGAATAGTCATGATCGTTCCTTGCGGTAGTGGATGGCGCAAGTATCAAATAAATATTTCATCACCAACAACCATGAAACATTCATTTTTTGATAGCGATCATAGTATTTCGCATCATGAAAATGATAGAAAAACCATCAAATCCAGTAATGACGCGGATTACAGGTTTTCACGCGTGACGATATCGAATGGCAGAATGATCTGGGTGAAATGATCGCCCGGCTCCGCGTGATGCTGCTGCACCATCTGCGCCAGACGCATGGCCATTTCGTCGATGCGATTGCGGATCATCACGGTAATGGTGCCGTCAATCAGCGCCAGCTCGCCCTCTTTCACCGGGCCATGACAAATCAACGCCACCTTGCGCTGCGGCTGCTGCCGCAAAGCATGAATCACGCCCTCGATGCCGCCGCACGGTGCGAAGATCAGCGCCAAATCAGCATGTTCTTCCAGTAACTGGCGCGTGGAACGGTAGCCGCCATCAATCGATTCATTGGTTTTCAGTGGCTCCAGCACGCGCCGCGCGCTGTCCTGTTCGCGCAGATAGGAGCGGAAACTGATCTCATTGCTCTCCTGGCAGATAAAGCGATGGTCGCCCACCAGCACGCCGACTGAACCGGGCTGATGCAACAGGTGCGTGGTAATCCAGGCGGCAGTGCGCCCGGCTTTCTGGTTATCCAGACCTACATAACCAGCGTGACCGCACGGCGAAAAGTTGGAGAACAGCGCATAAACCCGCACGCCCTGACGCGACACGTTTTCTATCGCGTGACGAATCAGCGGGTGATCCAGCGCGACTAACCCGATGGCATCCACCTGCTCGGCCAGCGCATACAGCGAGGCCACCACCGCTGCAACATCATCAATGTCGTGCCAGGTAAACAGCGGCTCGCTGCCTGCTGGATGCAAGGGTTGCGTATGCTGGCGCAGCGCATCGGTGAGGGAATGATAGAACGAGTAGGATTTTGACAGCAGGATAAAGCCCATGCGCAGCGTCACGCTGGCGGCGGGTGCGGTGCCGTTCAGCAGCGGCACATTACCGATGCGATAACCGAGGCGATTGGCCGCTTCCAGCACCTTCTGCTCCGTTGCGGCGCGCACCGGTGCACGACGGTTTAACACGCGATCGACCGTCGCCACGCCAACACCGGCGGCGGCGGCAATCGCGGTCATGGTGATTTTACTCATGCGCTGTTTCCCAAACTGAAATGATAATAAATTATCAAAAATAATGCCCTAACCGGCGGTAAATCACCAATCATCCCGCGCAGAAATCATCATCAAATGGCATCGAGTGATAGAGAATCTCTCAGTATTTTGATCGTCCTCGCAAAAACGAAATAACTCATTTCATTTTCATACCATTCAGAATAAATGTTTGATATTTATTGGCGCATTAACAGCGGTTTTGCCTGATGGTTTCGCATCAGAAAAAGAGTAGAGACTGCGGTTTGCTCTTCTTACAGTTAACGCGATCTGCCTTAAAGAGGTCGAAAAAACGGAGATACCATGTTCCCTGCCACTTTACCTGCCCCGCGTCGTCATCCTGCCCATCAAATTCCTGCGCTGCGCTGGGGTATTGTCGGGCCCGGCTGGATTGCCGATCACTTTGCCAACGCGCTGCGCCACCATACGCAGCAGCAGCTGGTCGCGGTCTCCTCGCGCAGCCTCGACAAAGCGCAAGCCTTTGCCAGCAAATGGGAAATCCCGCATGCGGTTGCAGGCATTGATGCGCTGCTCAACCGTAACGATGTCGATGTGGTGTATATCGCCACGCCGCACAATCACCACTTCACCGATGGTCTGCGCACCTTGCAGGCCGGCAAGCATGTGCTGATTGAAAAACCGCTGGCGCTCAACGCGCAGCAAGCCTTGCAGCTGCAACAGGCCGCACAACAGCAGCAACGACTCTGCGTTGAAGCGATGTGGTGCGACTTTGCGCCGAAATATGATGTGATTCGCCAGCTGTTAGCCGATGGCGCATTGGGTGAAGTTCACACGCTGCTGGCCGACCATGGTGAGTATTTCACCGAAGATCACCGCATTTTCAATGCAGATCTAGCGGGCGGCACCATGCTGGATCTCGGCAGCTATCTGCTGGGGTTGAGTGTTTTGGTCGGCGGTGCACCCGCGAGCATAACCGCCGTGGGCCAGCCCGCGCCGGGTGGCGTGAATGGCCAGGCGTCGATGCTGCTGACCCACGCCAACGGCATGCATTCGGTGCTGAACACCACGCTGTTCAGCAACACGCCCGGCACCGCCGTGATCGCCGGGCGTGATGCCACGCTCTATCTCGACGGCCAGTTTTACGCGCCGGGTAACTTCCGCCTGACCTCCAGCGACGGTCGCCGCACGCTGCATTGGGAAGAACCGGCCAATCGCTATATTCAGCTCAGTCATGAAATCGAACATACCGCCTGGTGTATTCATCAGGGCCTGACCGACTCGCCTGTGCGTCCGCTTGCCACCTCGCTGGCGACGTTGAACGCGATGGATGCAGTGCGGCAACAGATCGGTGTGGTCTTTAATGAAGAGCGCACCGCTTAACGCTCAGGAGAAAACAATGAAAATCGCTTTTGATGTGGATGTAATCAGGGATCTCGGCATCACGCGCATGGTGCATCAGGTGGCGGAATGGGGCTACAAGTACATTGAGCAGTCGCCGCACCCGCAGATCAACCCGTTCTATAAACATCCGAAAGCCAGCCGTGAAATCATGCGCGAATACAAAAACGCGCTGAATGCCACCGGGCTGGAGATCTCCTCGTTCATTACCGTGTATCGCTGGTCTGGCCCGGATGAACTGCGCCGTCAGGCGGCGGTAAAGAACTGGAAACGCATGATCGAGATTGCCGTCGAAATGGGCGTGCAGGTGATCAACACCGAGCTGTCGGGTAATCCCAACGAGCCGGAAATTTGTGAAGAGATGTTTTATCGCTCGATGGAAGAGCTGCTGCCGATCATCGAACGTGAAGGCATCCGCGTCGAAATTCAGGCACATCCGTGGGATTTTTGCGAGCAGAGCAACGAAACCGCGGACATTGTGAAGTCGTTCCGCAGCGAAAACGTTAAGTACATCTACAGCGCACCGCACACCTTCTATTACGACAAAGGCGTGGGCGATGTGAAAAACATGCTGCATTACGCCGGTGACGATCTGTCGCACATGCTGATCGCCGATACCATGAACCACACCAAGCACTGCCGCTACATCGTCAACCCGCCGGGCGTGGATGCCACCATCCACCAGCACGTCGCGGTCGGTGAAGGCGAAGTGAATTTCGATGCGCTATTTGAAGCACTGCGCGAGATGAATTTTGCCAACCGCACCTTTAAGGTCGGCGGCGAGTCGATTATCTCGGCGGCGCTGTTTGGTTATCCGGAAAAGATGAAGTATCAGGCGGTGGAAACGCGTGAACTGATTGAACGTGAGCTGTTGGGGTAGTTAAGTACACGCTGATGCCCTCACCCTAACCCTCTCCCACTGGGAGAGGGAACTTAACGGTGCGGTTTGCTCGATCGGGAGAAGGAACTGGATGGTGCGGCTTGCTCGATCGGTCCCTTCTCCCGCTGGCGGGAGAAGGTTAGGATGAGGGCCCGCACTGATGGAATACACGCAACATGAAAGCAGTGACGCTGGCCGAGCTGGCAAAACAACTGGGCGTGGGTGTCGCCACGGTTGACCGGGTCCTCAACGATCGCGGTGGCGTATCGCCCGCCATGAGCAAAAAAATCCTGCAGGCGGCGCGTGACGCCGGTTTGAAACGCATTCTGCCCGAAGAGCATCGCCATCCGTGGCAGATCGAAGTGCTGCTCAGCGGCAATGCCTCCTTCTTCTTCCAGCAATTAGCACAAGACTTTGCCAAACTCGCCGACGAATTCGGTTATCGCCGCCTGCGTCTGCATCGCACACTGATCCCGGAAAATGCACCGGAAAAACTCGCCGCACACATCACTGCCAGCAGTAAAAAGATGGATGCGCTGATCGTTTTCGCCCATGAAAACCCGCTGATCTACGATGCGCTCGCCGCCTGTAAAGCGCGCGGCGTGCCGGTGATCACGCTGGTCGCCGATCTGCCCGATGCCGCGCGGCTATGTCACGTCGGCATCGATCAATACAAAGCCGGACGCACCGCCGGTTTGATGCTCGGCAGCATGCTATCGCAGCCGGGTGAAGTGGTGTTGATGAGCGGACGCGCCGATTACGCAGCGCATCGCCTGCGCATTGAGGGTTTTCAGGCGGTGCTGGCCGAACGCTTTCCGCAGCTGCGCCTGCGCGAGATTCTGGCCGGTCAGGATGAGCGCGAACGCATCAGCCGCCTGTTAGAAAAAACGCTGGCCGCCTCGCCGCCGATTGTCGGGCTGTATAACACCGGCATTGGCAACACCCAGGTGCATGAAGCGCTGGCGCGCCATCGTCTCGACGGCAAAGTGCTGTACGTCACGCACGAGTTGTACAGCACCACGCGCCGGCTGTTGCAGGACCGCGTGCTGACTTTAACCCTCGATCAAAACACCCTGCGCCATGCCCAGCTGGCCTTAACGCTGATGCTGCGACATCTGGAAGAGGGCGACATCCCCGACACCTATCAGCCCGGTAAAGTGGACTTTATGCTGTTTACGCAAGAGAACTTTACATAATCGGACTTTGCGTCCCACCGCCAGCGCGGTTAAATCGCCTGTATCACGCGCTGCTACACTCAGTAGCAGCAAAAATACAACCACAACAAGGCGAAACCACTATGTCGGAACATCAGTATCAGCCCGCGAAAGTCTGGACCTGGGACCCGGAAGCCAAAGGTAACGGCGCGAAAACCAACCGTCCAACCGCCGGGCCGACGCATGAGAAAACCCTGCCGGTCGGCAAACATCCGCTGCAGCTTTACTCGCTCGGCACGCCAAACGGCCAGAAAATTACCATCCTGCTGGAAGAGTTGCTGGCGGTCGGCGCCAAAGACGCCGAATACGATGCCTGGCTGATCCGTATCGGCGATGGCGATCAGTTCTCCAGCGGTTTTGTCGATGTGAACCCGAACTCGAAAATCCCGGCGCTGAGCGACCATTCCGTCACGCCACCGCAGCGCGTGTTTGAATCCGGCAATATCCTGCTCTATCTGGCCGAGAAGTTCGGTCACTTCCTGCCGACCTCGCTGGCGGGCCGCACCGAAACCCTGAACTGGCTGTTCTGGCTGCAAGGTTCTGCGCCGTACCTCGGCGGCGGCTTTGGCCACTTCTATCACTACGCGCCAGAAAAAATCGAATACGCCATCAACCGCTTCACGCTGGAAGCTAAACGTCAGCTGGACGTGCTGGATCGCCAGCTGGCCGACCATCGCTTCCTCGCCGGTGACGAATACACCATCGCCGATATCGCTACCTGGCCGTGGTACGGCAATCTGGTGCTGAACAACCAATATGGCGGCAGCGAATTCCTTGATGCGCAGTCGTACAAAAATGTGGTGCGCTGGGCGAAAGAGATTGCCGAGCGTCCGGCGGTGATTCGCGGTCGTAAAGTGAATCGCGCCTTTGGTGCCGAGCCGCAGGATCAGCTGCTGGAGCGCCATGATGCCGCCGATTTCGATAACAACACTGAAGACAAACGCCAAGCGCGAGGAGAGAAGTAATGGCTGCATATGTAGTGTTTATTAAGGATGAAACCTTAGACAAAGACGAGCTGGCAACATATTCCGAGAAAGCGGGACAGGCGCGCGGCGACCATCCAATCACCCCGCTGGCGTTTTATGGTGCACTGGAAACGCTGGAAGGCCCGGAAGCGGAAGGCGTGGTAGTACTGGAGTTCCCGGATGCTGAGGCGGCGAAAGGCTGGTATTTCAGCCCGGCGTATCAGGAAGCCAAAGCGCATCGCCTGAAAGGCGCGAAGTACCGCGTGCTGTTGGTGAACGGCGTAGAGTAAACCGCGTCCGTGCGGTGATTGACCAGGTCGCCATAAATGGCGACCCTACAGGATTTGCAGCGATTGAGAGTCAGGAAAATGCAGAGTTGCTGCAGCGCGGGTGTTGAGGCGACATCCTAACCCGCTGAACGAATGAGGGATTCCAGGGCGAGCCGCATGGATGCGGCGAGAGGCGGCGCTGAGCAGGAGCGAATCGACGCCGGTCCGTCAGGAATCATGAATGAGTGAAGGCACCGCGAAGCGGCGGGTTGGGCTGGCGCAAGGCCCGGGAGTGCAGAGGGCGTGGCCAGACGCCCTTTGCTCGGTCGCCGCACGAAAGTGCTGCAACTGCCTAAGCACATGGCGAACGAAAGTCGCTCTGCGCTTAACTGATCGGCATTACGCCATGACGTTTCTACCCCAACCTAAACAACGAAATCGCCTGCTTCAACGCATTGGCCTGCTGCTGTTGCTGCTGCGCCACCTGCAAGGTTTCGGCCACGTGCTGCACGTTATGATGCACGCTATGATCGATGCTATTGATGCTCTGCTGAATCTGCTCAATGCTCAAATTCTGCTGCTCACTCATCTCCGACAGCTCCGTCACCAGCTGCGATAACCCGCTAATACTGCTATGAATCTCGCGCATGGTTTGCGCCGCATGCTCCACCTGCACGGTGCCGTGTTCGGTACTGGTGGAACTGGCATCCATCAGTTGACGGATTTCGCGTGCCGCACTTTCACTGCGCATCGCCAGATTACGCACCTCGCTGGCGACCACGGCGAAACCGCGTCCCTGATTACCGGCGCGCGCCGCTTCTACCGAGGCGTTCAGCGAAAGAATGTTGGTCTGAAAGGCAATGCCGTCGATCAGCTCCAGGATGATTTTCACCCTTCTCGACTCTTCGCTGATTTTCTCCATCGAGCGAATCGCCGACTGAATATTCTCTTCACCACGCGTCGCCACCGCACGGGTTTCACTCGCCAGCTCGCGCGCGCTTTGCGCTTTGTCGCGGGTTAAGCTGGCGGCGATGCTGATTTCCGTCATGGCGCTGGCCGCCACTTCCAGCGCCTGCGCTTGTTCATCGGTGCGCGTCGAGAGCGCGGCGTTGCGCTCCAGAATGCTGTCGGATTCTGCCAGCAGTTGACCGACGCCGTCGCTGACCTGATGCAAAGTGCCGTGCATAGTGCCAAGCGTGGTACTAAAGGTGCGCGCGAACGGCGTTTCACTCTGCTGGGTATCGGCACTCAGCGTGAGATAACCGGCTTGCTGATTGATGTGTGCCGCCAGTTGCGCCACTTCGCTGGCGGAGCGCGCATCGGCTGCCATCTGGCGCGCAATCACCAGCAGCATCGCGGTTTGCACCACCACAAACAGCGCGTGGAAAAACACCATGTCCCAGCCCGGATGATGGAACACCACCACGCCGAACAGATCATTTTCCTGCAGATAATTGAATAACACATGATGCGTAGCCGCCGCTGCTGCACCCATCAATAACGGGCGCACATCGCGCCACGCCAGCAGCGCCGACATCAGCACAAACACCGAGAAGTGGTATTCGGTTGCGCCGCCGCCAACCTGAATCAGCAAACCGGCCCAGCCGATTAACAACGCAGATAACACCAACCGCGACGTGAGCGTGCCGCGCAGCGCAGTGCCGAAAAACGTCGCCAGCAGCGCCAATGCCAAACCCGCACTTAGCGCCACCAGCACGCTGTCGTTGAGCCAGCCAACGCCAAGCGCAATCGGCAACAGCGCCCAACTGAGGATCACCGCCAGGCTATCCGCGCGCTGAGCGATAAGTGTGAGCGAAACCATCTCCAGCGGCGAAGCCACCGGGCCTGACAAGGGCGTTGCGATCATGACATTTTTCCACACCAGAAGTTGATCGTAGAGCCCCAAAAGCGTGGGGCCAAGCGCACGGACTCAGTGGTAAAAAACATCGGCGGAGCGGGAGGAAAGTTTAGTTGCGTTAATAAATGATAATTGGATCTGTGATCGAGACCTCACCCAACGGGAGAGGGAGCAAAGCAAACTCCGAACGGTTCCCTCTCCCGCCTGCGGGAGAGGGTTAGGGTGAGGGAACAAACTATTTCGCCACAAACTGCGCATAGTTCTCAGGCGTGATGGTTTGATACGGAATCCAGTTAAATTCCTGTACTTTCTGCTTCTCCAACAGCGCTTTGGTCACCTGCACCGCGCCAGTCGCCTGCCCTTTTGCATCCTGGAAAATGGTCAGCGTCATTTTGCCGTTCTTCACGAACTGCTGACCATCCGGCGTGCCGTCGATGCCGGCGACCAAAATCTTCTCATTCTTCGCCTGGTTGAGCGCCATGATGGCGCCAATCGCCATCTCATCATTATTCGCTGCGATAGCGTCAATCGGGCGCTGATTCAGCAGCCAGCTCGACACCACATCCACCGCTTCGTTGCGCTGCCATTTGGCGCTCTGCTTCTCAATCACCTTCATATCTTTGTATTTGGCGATCACCGCTTCCACCGCGCGGGTGCGTTCGCGCGCCTCTTCATTCGATAGCGCGCCCATCAGAATTGCCACGTTGCCTTTGTAGTTCATCTTCTTCGCCAGCGCTTCCATCTGCATTTCGCCACCCAACGCCGAGTCAGAGCCAACATAGGCCATGTCGGTTGGCAACTTCACTTCTGGCTTACGATTGACGAAGATCAGCGGAATGCCAGCCTTTTTCGCTGCGGTAATCATCGGCAATACGCCTTGGGTATCCACCGGATTGAGGATGATGGCATCGACGCCCTGATTAACAAAATCATCCACCTGCTGCACTTGCAGCGCGACATCGCCTTTGGCATCGACAAACTGGCTGTTAAGCTGGTTAGCTTTCAGCTCTGCCTGCATCTGGGTACGCAAAATCGAAACGAAGTTGAGATCAAAGTTAGCCAGCGCGACGCCGACGGTGAAGGTTTTAGCGCTCGCGCTCAGGCTGAGCAGCAGCGCGCAGAGACACAGCATCACATTTCTGATGTTCATGGGTTAGTCCTGTAGGGTTGAGATATTATTATTTATTTCATGAAGTTAACGCCGGGCAACAGGCAAATACCCGGCGGCAGAACAGCTAAAGGGTGAAATGATCGCGGAACTGCTGCAGCGCGGCATTGCTGTCGCCGCTGGCCCAGCCTTCCAGCGCCACAGTGCCCTGATAGCCGACATCGTGTAGCGCACGGGCGATGGCGCGATAGTTAATTTCGCCGGTGCCCGGCTGCTGACGCCCCGGCACATCGGCCACCTGAATCTCACCAATCGCCGAACCACAGCGGCGAATCAGTTCGATCAAATTGCCTTCGCCAATCTGCGCGTGATACAGGTCGAGGTTCATCTTCAGCGCCGGACTGTTAACCGCTTCCACCAGCGCCAGCGTGTCGGCGGCCAAAGCGAACGGCGTGCCGGGATGATCAACAGGCAAGTTAAGGTTCTCCAGCGTGAAGACGCGTCCGGCGCGCTCGCCCAGTTGCGCCACTTTGCGTAGCGTATCGGCCGCTTTCAGCCACATCGCGCCGGTAACCACTTCAACCGGTTTAACCGGCAAACCTTTGTCGTCCAGCCCGGTGCCATGCAGGTTTAACGCCGGACAGTTGAGCCGCTCGGCCACCGCCAGCGACGCTTCGGCACTTTGCAGCAGCTGCTGAATCTCGTCATCATCAGTCAGGTTGCCGCTAAGGTAGCCCGTCATCGAGGTGAAACGCGCGCCGGTCGCCGCCAGCGCATCGATATCTTTGTTGGCCCAGCCCCAGATTTCGACGCCAAAGCCCAGTTCATGAATGCGTTTCACGCGCTCGACGAAAGGCAGATCGAGAAACACCATTTCGGCACATACCGACAGCTGATAACCGGCCATTAGCGAGCTCCCAGTTTGATGGGTTGCTGCTGCTGCACCGAATCAATACAGGCCAGCGCGATCTCCAGCGCGTTACGCGCATCTTCACCGGTGGCGCGCGGCGTTTCGCCACTGCGAATGCAGCGGGCAAACTCGGCCATCTCCGCCACATAGGCTTCGCGCAGCAGGTCTGAATCCATGCGTGAGGTTGCAATCGCGATGCCATCCTGGTGATAGCGCACGCAGTGATTGGCGTTGATGTGGCCCGCCTGCAACATGCCTTTGCTACCGAACACTTCGCCGCGCACGTCGTAGCCATACACCGCCTGGAAGTTGGCTTCAGCGGTGGCAATCGCGCCGTTATCAAAGCGAATGGTGACCACCGAGGTGTCGAGCAAGCCTTTATCTTTGAAATCCGGACGCACCAGCGCATCGGCCAGCGCATAGACTTCCACCGGCTTCGCGCCAGGGTTGAAGTGCAGCAGCGTGTCGAAATCGTGGATCAAGGTTTCAAGGAAGATCGTCCACTGCGGGATGCGCGAAGGATCGTGCAGACCGGGATCGCGCGTCAGCGATCGGCTCAGCTGCGTGGTGCCATTTTCACCCGCTTTCACCGCGGCGATCGCCGCCGCAAAGCCGGAATCAAAGCGGCGGTTAAAACCGACCTGCAACACCACGCCGGCATCTTTCGCGGCAGCAATGGCGCGATCCGCCTCATCCAGCGTCACCGCCATCGGCTTCTCGCAGAACACATGTTTGCCCGCCTTCGCGGCAGCGATCACCCATTCGGCGTGTGTTCGCGCTGGCGCGGCAATCGCCACCGCTTCAATCTCGGGATCCTGCAGCAGCGCATGCAGATCGCTATAGGCTTTGGCGACGCCGAGCTTATTGGTCAGCGCGTCGGCCGCGCCCGGTTGTGGATCGGCCACCGCCGCGAGGATCGCACCCGGCACCCGCCAGGCAAGGTTTTCCGCGTGGAAGCTGCCCATGCGTCCCGCGCCAATCAGGCCGACGCGTACGGGCTTAAGATGAAATGTCATGATCTATTCCTTAATGTTTTGGATGTGCTCATTCGAGCGCAGGGATGTGCAAACTGTAGTGCAAAGGCGATGCCAACTGCAGCACCGCGTTTTATGTGAGGCATAACACAGATATAGCTCACAATCTGGCAACAAAATTTACATGTCAACTTAACATGTCAATAAAATGAACATTCCATCCTGATCAGGAGTGTGACATGCGTGCCAGTGAGCGTTTGCCGTTTAAAGATGAGAGCGATCCGATCTTCAGCCTGCCGGACAGCGCGGAGGTGGGCGAATGGGATACGTTGTTGTGGCAAGGCTGGCACAGCTTCGAACGCGGTGAACAGCCCGGCTGGATGCGTCACAGCATTTTGCAGTCGTGGCAGCGATCGCAGCAGCGCGCGATCGATCCCGCCACCTTTGCCTATGTCTCACCGCCCGCTGCGGAACTGGCGGCGATCCTTGAGCACAACGCCGAGTTGATCCTCGCAGCGCGCAGCATCATGGAAAACCTGCTGGCGTATAACCCGGATGGCCACATCAACCTGACCGATGCGCAAGGCGTGACGCTGCACTTCTGCGGCGCGGATCTGACGCCGGTCGGCAGCATCCTGCGCGAAGAGGTGCTCGGCACCAACTGCACCGCGCGCTGCCTGATTGAGCAGCGGCTGGTGTATGTGCTGAGCGGCGAAAACTGGAAGCTGGATCTGCGCAAACGCCATCGCCAATGCGCTGCCGCACCGGTGCGCGATGCCAGCGGCCAGCTGCTGGGCGTGCTAACGCTGACCGCCACGCCCGACAACTTTAATGCGCATACGCTCGGCACGGTGCAGGCGGCAGCCGAAGCGGTTGGTCAGCAGCTGATGCTGCGCCGTTTGCTGGCCGAGCAGCAGTCGATCCTCGAAACCCTGAATGAAGGCGTGATCGTCTGCGATCGTCACGGCCGCATCAAAACGCTGAACCGCTATGCGCGCCAGATCTTTAGCGGCCTCGATCCCAGCGCCGGGCCGATCGACGTGCTGCTGCAACCGCAAGGCGGATCGCTGCTCACCATGCCGTTTTGCAATGACCGCGAGCTGCAATTTATGCCGGATGGCGTGCATCCCCTTTCCTGCCTGATTTCGCTGATGCCCGCACCCGACGGTGGCCGCGTGCTGTCGCTGCGCGAGAATCAACGTATCCGCGCCATTACGCGCCGCGTGATGGGCGTGGGCGCCAGCTACACCTTTGAGATGATTCGCGGGCACGCGCCGCGCGTGCTGCAAGCGATTCAGAAAGCGCGCGCCAGCAGCCGCAGCGACAGTACGGTGTTATTGACGGGCGAAAGCGGCACCGGCAAAGAGCTGTTCGCGCAGGCGATTCACAACGCCAGCCCGCGCCAGCAGGAAGCGTTTATCGCGCTGAACTGCGGCGCGCTGCCGCGTGATCTGGTGCAGAGCGAACTGTTTGGCTATGTCGACGGCGCTTTTACCGGATCGCGGCGCGGTGGCTCGGCGGGCAAATTTGAGCTGGCGGATGGCGGCACCTTGTTCCTCGATGAGATTGGCGAGATGCCGCTCGAGGCGCAAACCAGCCTGCTGCGCGTGCTGCAGGAGGGCGAAGTGGTGAGAATCGGCGCGGCGCATCCCATCAAGGTGAATGTGCGCATCATCGCCGCCACCCACTGCAATCTGCTGGATGCGGTGGAGAAAGGCGCGTTCCGTCGCGATCTCTACTATCGCCTGAATGTGATTTCGCTGGAAATCCCGCCGCTGCGCGAGCGTCAGGAGGATATTCCCGGCCTGGTGAATACTTTTATTCAGGCGCTCTGCACCCGGCTGAAGCGCATTGCGCCGCAGCTCTCCACCGAGGCGATGAGCTGTTTACAGGCGTGGCCCTGGCCCGGCAACGTGCGCGAGCTGGAGAATCTGGTCGAGCGCATGGTGAATTTGTGTGAAGGGCTGGAGATTGATCGCCACGATCTGCCGGAAGAGATGGGGCAGCGTAGCGCGCCTGTCGCCAGCGAACTGACCTCGCTGCAGGAGAATGAGCGTCAGCATGTCATGCAGGTGGTGCGCGAGCAAAAAGGCAACCTGCGCCAGTCCGCGCAGCTGCTGGGGATTTCACGCACCGCGCTGTATAACAAGCTGCATCAGTGGCAGGTAGATGTGGCGGGATTGCGGCGTGGGTAGGTGCGGATTGCTTGCCCTCACCCCAGCCCTCTTCCGCAGGCGGGAGAGGGAGCAGCCGGTGCACAATCGGTTCCCTCTCCCTTTGGGAGAGGGTTAGGGTGAGGGAAAAACCACACCCATCTACAACGCCATCTGCAAAAAATCCACAAACGCACTAATCCGCGCTGGCAGCTGACGTTGCGGCTGCCAGACGGCAAAAATGTCGCCATCGGCGGCGCTCCACGCTGGCAATACGTGCAGCAATTCACCGCGCTTGATGCTGTGTTGCGCATCCCACCACGAACGCAACAGAATGCCGTGCCCATCCAACGCCATTTGCATCGCCACTTCGCCATCGTTGGTGATTAAGCTGCCGCGCACCTTCTGCGTCAGCTGCTGGGTGCCATCGCCTAAACGCCACAGCGCGAAATCACTGTCAAACTGGCGCAGCAAAATGCAGTTGTGCTGCGCCAGCGCTGCGATGCTGGCAGGCATGCCGTGGCGCGCGGCATATGCTGGCGAGCAGCACAGCACGCGCGGATTGGTGCGCAGCTTCCGGGCGATGAGCCGCGCATCGGGCGGCTCGCCGACGCGGATATCAATGTCCACGCGCGCATCAAGAAAATTGAGCGGCTGGCTGCTGAGCTGCAAACTCATCGCCAATTCGGGATGCAGCGCGGCAAAACGTGACACGCAAGGTGCGACGTGACGTCGACCAAAGCCGAAAGAGGCGTTGATGTTGAGCGAGCCGCGCAGCACCGACGTTTGGCTGCTCACCGACTCTTCCAGCTCCGCCAGCTGATCGAGCAGCGGACGCGCACCATCCAGATAGCGTTTGCCCTCCGCCGTCAGCTCCAGCCGCCGCGTGGTGCGCTTAAGCAGCTGCACGCCCAGCCGCTGCTCAAGCTGGCTCAGCCGCTTACTCACCGCCGGTAATGATAAGCCGAGTTCGCGTGCGGCGGCGGTTAAGCTGTCCAGCGCCGCCACGCGCACGAAGAAGGCCAGATCGTCGGTTGAGGTGCGCGATTCTCTACTTTTATTCAACATTGGCTTATCGCTCAGGCTAATTATTTCCCACAGATGCATGGTTATACTGCGTACAGAACATCAACAGCAACCTGCGAGAAACCCTATGAGCGGCAAAACCTATAAAATCGCCGTCATCCCTGGCGATGGCATTGGCAAAGAAGTGATGCCGGAAGGCATCCGCGTGATGGATGCAGCGGCAAAGAAATTTGATATTGCGCTGGAGTGGCAATGGTTTGATTTCGCCAGCGCCGAATATTGGCAGCAGCACGGCAAAATGCTGCCCGATGACTGGTTCGCCACGCTCAGCCAGTTCGATGCGATCTACTTTGGCGCGGTGGGTTGGCCGGATGTGGTGCCGGATCACGTGTCGCTGTGGGGATCGCTGCTGCAGTTCCGTCGCGAGTTTGATCAGTACGTCAATCTGCGTCCGGTGCGTTTGATGCCGGGCGTCAAAGCGCCGCTGGCCAATCGTCAGCCGGGCGATATTGATTTCTACGTGGTGCGTGAAAACACCGAGGGCGAGTATTCGTCGGTGGGCGGCACCATGTTCCCCGGCACCGATCGTGAAGTGGTGATTCAGGAAACGGTGATGACGCGGGTTGGTGTCGATCGCATCCTGAAATTTGCCTACGAACTGGCGCAGAAGCGCCCGAAAAAGCATCTTACTTCTGCGACGAAATCCAACGGCATCGCCATTACCATGCCGTACTGGGACAGCCGCGTGGAAGCGATGGCACCGAGCTATCCTGAAGTGAAAGTCGATAAATATCATATTGATATTCTTACCGCCAACTTCGTGCTGCATCCAGATTGGTTCGATGTGGTGGTGGCCAGCAACCTGTTTGGCGACATCCTGTCGGATCTCGGCCCGGCTTGTACCGGCACCATTGGCATTGCGCCTTCGGCTAACATCAACCCGGAAGGCAAATTCCCCAGCCTGTTCGAGCCGGTGCATGGATCGGCGCCCGATATCGCCGGTAAAGGCGTTGCTAACCCGATTGGCCAGATTTGGTGTGGCGCGATGATGCTGGAGCATCTTGGTTACGCCGAAGCGGGCGCAGCGGTGTTGGATGCCATCGAGCGCACGCTGGCAGCGGGCAACAGCCTGACGCGCGACCTCGGCGGCAGCGCGTCAACCGAGGAGCTGGGCGCGGCTATCGCTGCTGCAGTGTAATATTTGATGGTTAATCAATGACCGCACGCACCGTAGCGGCGCAATTTATTGCGCAAAGCCTGAAGAGGCAAAGTGCGGATATCAGGTAAAAACCGCGCGATAAATCGCGCCGCTACGAATATGTGCGATTTGCGAAAATGTGGACTGGTGAATTGCATCGCTGCAGACTGGCATTCATTATTCCAAAATCTGCACCGTTTCCGCATGCCAGCCTTGCGGCAACGGCTGCGGGCGCGTAATCACCACGTTATGCAACTGCAGATTCTTCACGCCGCGCGCAAACACGCCCGGCAAGCCATCCGGATAGGCGGCGACGCCGTACGCTAAACCGGATGCGCTATCCAACTTGTACGCATTGTCGAGGCCCATGCCGGTTGGCGATTCCGGATTACACGGCGGGCGCACATCGTAATGCCCTTGATCCGCGCCTGCCGCCAGCACTTGCCGCAGCTGCACATTCGCCAGCATCACATCACGAATCTGTCCCGGCTGTTCCGCATGCAGGTTAATTGCCCCTTCCATCACACCGCTGACGTTGCTGAATTGCAGTTGCTCAATGCTGCCCGGCGCTATCGCCGGATCGCGTGCGCGCACTGAAACAAACAGCGCATCAGCCTTGCCCCAATGACATGGCGGCGCGTGACGGCAGGCCAGCGTGATATTGCTGAACAGCAAACGGCGGAACTGGCCGCCATCGCGCGACAGCAAGCCAATCGCGCGGTTGGAATCAAAGATGGTGCAGCCGGAGACGGTGACATCTTCCACGTCGTCGAAGGTTTCAGTGCCGATTTTGAACGCGCAGCTGTAGGAACGCAGCAGGCAGTTGCTGATCATTATTTGTCGCGCGGCACGTCGCAGATGCGCGGGTTTTTGGGTGGTTTTGATACAGATGGCGTCATCGGCCGCGCTCAGGTAGCTGTTGCTGACAAACACCGCTTCACAGCTGTCGATATCCAGCGCATCGGTGTTCGGCATGCTCATGCTGTTATCGATGGTGAGATGATCGACATGCACATGGCGGCAACTCACCAAATGTACCGTCCACATCGGCGCCTGAATAATGGTGAAATCTTCCAGCGCCACCTGCTCGCAATCCTCAAATACCACGATGCGCGGGCGCTGCGCACGCGGCAGGCGATAACCCTGATCGTCCTTCTCCGCAGCAAACCACGCATCGCCGTTACCGTCGATCACTCCTTTGCCACTGATGCTGATATTGCGCTGCCCGGCGGCGTACAGCAGTACATGCTGCGACAGTTCCGCCTGGCTCTGCGCCAGCTGCTGCTGATAATCCTCAACGCGTGAGCTGGCGAGCAGCGTGGCTCCCGCTTCGAGATGCAGATTGATGTTGGAACCCAGCGTTAGCGTGCCGAGATGATAGCGGCCAGGCGGCACCGACAAAGTGCCGCCGCCGCGCGATGCCAGATGATTGAGTGCGCGCTGGAAGCAGTAAGTATCCAGCGTTTCGCCATCGGCGATGGGATAGAAATCAGCCAGTGAAACGTGCATGCGGTTCTCCTGAATAGCGGCGATGCGCTATTGCAGCACGCGCCGCATGACCAAAACCTTTTGCTGGTGGACAACGTGTGACGATCGCCATTAATGGCATTACGTATCGTGCGTTCATCATAAAGGTCGCCATGAATGGCGACCCTACGACGGGGGTATGCGGATTTGTAGGGTCGCCATTCATGGCGACCGTGATGATTGTGGTATGCGACCCTACTTGACCGCGCCTTCGGTGACGCCGCTGATAAATTTGCGCTGGAACACCAGGAACACCGCCACCAGCGGCAGGATGACAATCATCGCGCCCGCCATCAGCACCGGAATATCGATGGTGTTTTTGTTCTGGAAAAACATCATGCCGATCGGCAAGGTGCGCAGCTCATCTTTATTCAACAAAATCAGCGGGATAAGGAACTCATTCCACGTCCAGATAAACAGCAGCAGCGCCAGCGTGGACAGCGTCGGCCAAATCGCCGGCACCAGCAGGCCCCAGAGAATTTTACGGCGCGACGCACCATCCATCACCGCCGCTTCCACCAGCTCGCGCGGCACCTGCTGAAGCGCGGTGGCGATCATCAGCGTGGTAAACGGCAGCGACAAGGCGATTTGCGGCAGAATCAGCGCCAGATAAGTGTTGGTGAGGCCCATCCAGCGTAGCTCGTGATAGAGCGGAATAATAAAGGCCTCACTCGGCAGCACCATGCCAAGGCCCAGCAGCGCGGCAACCACCGTTTTGCCGGGGATCTTCAGCCAGGCAAAACCGAATCCCGCCAGAATGCCGAGCAGCATGCTGCAGATCACCACCGGAATCACCACCAACACCGAGTTCATGAAGTAGACGTTGAAATGTCCCTGCTGCCACGCGGTGACGTAGTTTTTAAAATTGAGCGACGAGGGCAAGGTGAACACGCCCTGAAACAGCTCCATCTGGGTTTTGAACGAGGTCATCAGCGCCATTAAAAACGGCAGAATGGTCATCAGCGCGACAATCCAGATCAGCGCGCGTGAGACAGTTGGCGTGCCGCGCATCAGTGACGCTCCCGTAAACATAGATGAATTAAGCCGTTGATCATCAACACAATCAGCATACTGAACACCGCCACGGCGGAGGCATAGCCGAAGTAGTGCAGGTCAAAGCCCTGCTTATACATAAAGATGTTGGTCACCATGGTGGAAGTGCCCGGCCCGCCTTGCGTCATCACGTAGACCAGATCGAAAGCTTTCAGGCTGGCGATCACCGTCAGCAGCAGCGCGATACGCAGTTCGGGACGCAGCGACGGCAGCGTGATGCGCATAAATTTCTGGCGACGTGATGAACCATCGAGATCGGCCGCTTCCAGCAGCGACGGATCCATGCGTTGCAAGCCAGCCATAAACAGCACCAGGCAGAAACCGAAGAAGTACCAGGTGGCGACAAAGCCGACCGCAGGCAGCGCCCAGGTAAAATCCCCCAGCCACGACTTCGCCAGCTGCGGCAAACCCACGGCGCGCAGGAACTGATCGATAGGGCCAAACGCCGGGTTATACAGCCAGCGCCACACCACGCCGAGCACCGCCATCGGCATGATGTACGGCAGGAAGAAGAGGATACGCAGCACGCTGCGCTCTTTGTTATTGCGCGTCTCATACAGGAAGCTGCACAGCAGCAGTCCAACGCCAATCGGAAACAGCGTGTAGAACAGCATCAGCAAGGCATTATTGCCGAGCGCCACCCAGAACACCGGATCCTGGAACATGCGCAGATAGTTGCCCATGCCGATGAAAATCGGCCACGAGGTGCCGTCCCACTCGGTGAAGCTGATCCCTAACGAGGCCAATAGCGGCATCAGCAGAAACACCGCATACACCAGCACCGCGGGCAGAAGATAGAGCGCATTGCGCCAGGCAGATTTATTCAGCATAACCGTACTCGCTTGCGGGCCTGTTCGCGGCCCGGCCACTCACGCCGGGCCGTACGTCATCAGTGCTTGAGGGTTTTCAGGTAACGTTGATAGTTGTTATCGAAGTTGATCACCATCTGATCGGCGGTCTGACGTCCCGCCAGCAGCAGCTGCACATTCTGATTCAGCTCAGCGTTCATGGTTGGCGTGGCCCAGTCGAGATAATGGCCGAGACCATCGTTGTCATTCAGCGTCACCCACACCTGATACGCTTCCGCCAGCAGCGGGTTATCCGCCGGAATCTGCGCATTTTTGCTGGTGCCAGCCGGCAAGAAGCCCACTTTCAGCCAGCGATTCGCCATCTCATCCGAGACGATGTAATCGATAAACTTCGCTGCTGCGTCCTGCTGCGCTTTGTCTTTAGCGGTGCTGGTGATGGAGAACGCCAGATCGGTGCCGCCCACCATAAGCGGATGCTGCACGCCCTCACCCGCAGGCATCGCGGCGAAGTGCAGATCCTTGTTGTCTTTAAACTGGCCGAGATACCAGGTTCCGCTTACCAGGAACGCAGCCTGACCATTCTGGAACAGGGTCGCAGCATCGTCGTGCCCAATGCCCTGGAAGCCGGGGAACAGATAGCCTTTGTCGTTCCAGCCTTTCATCAGATTGGCGGCTTTCACCAGCTTGTCGTCTTTGAACGTGCCGCCCACGTCGTAAATCAGATCGTCGAGTTTTTTCCGGTCGCTGCTCTCAATCTGCGCTTCCCACAAGGTGCTGAGCAGCTGCTGGCCCATGTTGCCGTCGAGCAGGCCGAGCATCATCGGCGGTGTGCCAGCGGCTTTGAGTTTCTCCATCGCCTGTTCGAGTTCCGGCAAGGTTTTCGGCACCGCGACACCGGCTTTATCCAGCAGCGCTTTGTTGTAGTACAAACCCACCATCTCGCCGAGGCTCGCCACGCCGTAGAGTTTGCCGCTGCCGAAATCTTGTTTATCCGACCAGCGGTTACGTTTCAGGATCGAATCCGGGAAGCGCGTGGTCCAGCCGTAAGTTTTGGCGTAATCATCCAGCGGCCAAAGCAGTTTGTCTTTCACCAGCGAGCCCATATCGCCGCCGCCCTGATTCACCTGGGCAATCTGCGGGCCGTCACCGGCGGTCAACGCCAGCTTGAGCGGAATGCGCGTGTCTTCGAAGGAGTGCACCGAACGCTGAATCACAATGCCCGGATTCTTTTGCTGGAACGCTTTTACCGCTTCATCCACCGCTTCGGTCTGCTGCGGATAGTTGTAAATGTCCCACTCATTCAGGGTAACGGCCTGCGCGGTTGCCATGGTCACACCGAGCAGAATCCCGGCTGAGACCAGACGCGACACGGTGCGCAGTGAGCTTTGCAAACGGGAAGGACGATTGGTTGAATCACACATCATGCTCGGTTTCTCCAACAGATGACTGGCATCCCTTCATCTCGACACCTGCGATTCCCGGCAGGTTGATTCAGCAGCAACAACGCACATAATTCATACTTACTTTATGCACAAAAGAAAGTCAAACATCACCACTGCGGAATTTTTGCTCTGTGATACAGTGCAAAGAGTAAGAAGAAAAGCCGTCAGAACAGCAGAGGATGCTGCGATTCAGCGCGCAAACCGGACAGCACTGCAGAGTTAAGCCTGAGCATCAGTATAAATCACTCAAGCAAGCGAGCCGCTTTAACTCACTGATAAAGCATATGAAAATCCTATAGTTATTATCACTGCGATAGGTGAGCGAAAGGCAATATGCCTTCAACACGCGCACGTACCGGCGTTGTGTGTGAGTTTGTCCGGCACTCAGTCATGCTTTGTGGTTATAGTTCGCATCAGCTTTGTGCGCCAGCGCAATTATTACACCTTGAAAACTAAGTCGGCTTTCTTTACCGTAAAATCTGTTCATCTCCTGACCACAGAGGCTCCACCATGACGGCTGAAGGTGTTATTCGTCGCGCCAGTGAGGCAGATTTTCCCGCCTTGTCGCGCATCTGCTTAGAGACCGCCAATGCCGGCACCGATGCCAGCGCGCTCTACTCCGATCCCGCGCTGCCCGGCCTGCGCTTTGTCATTCCCTACGCGCGCTTTGCGCCCGAATTTGCTTATGTACTGGAACAGCACGGCGAGGTGGTCGGCTACGCGGTCGCCGCACCCGATACGCGCGCTTTCGAAGCGCAGCTGAATACCGCCTGGTGGCCGCAGCTGCAGCAGCAGTATCGCGATTACGCACCGCAGGCGGCGCTCGACAGCAAAGTGCTGGAAGCGATTCATCAGCCCGATGCAGCAGCGGATCAGCTGGTAACGCAGTGGCCTGCGCATCTGCACATCAATCTGTTACCCGCCGCGCAGCAAGGCGGTTGGGGCCGCAAGCTGATTGAACAGCTGCTGCACGATCTGCGTGCCGCAGGCGTGTCGGGCGTTTACCTCGGCGTCAGCCTGCAGAACGAGCAGGTGTGCGGTTTCTATCAGCGCCTCGGCTTCACGCCGATTATGCGCAGCAACGCCATTTATATGGGCCAACTTCTCTGATTCGAGGCACCGCATGACCAGCCTGCATCTGCAAAACGTTAAGAAGTCCTACGAGAATGTGAACGTGATTCACGGCATCGATCTCACCATTAACAGCGGCGAATTCGTGGTGTTTGTCGGTCCTTCCGGCTGTGGGAAATCCACGCTGCTGCGCATGATTGCCGGGCTGGAGGAGATCACCGACGGTAAGTTGCTGATTGAAGGTGCCGACATGACCGATCAGCACGCCACCGAGCGCGGCATCGCCATGGTGTTTCAGTCCTATGCGCTCTACCCGAACATGACGGTGCGCGGCAATCTGGCCTATCCGCTGGAAGTGATGAAGCGCCCGAAAACTGAAATTGAGCAGGCGATCAAACAGACCGCGGCGCGCCTGCATCTGACTGAATTTCTTGATCGTTTACCGCGCGCATTGTCAGGCGGACAGCGGCAGCGTGTGGCGATTGGCCGCGCGATAATCCGCCATCCGCGCATTTTTCTGTTTGATGAACCGCTGTCGAACCTCGATGCCGAACTGCGTTTGCAGATGCGTATTGAGATTGCTCGCCTGCATGCTTCGCTGGGCAACACCATGATCTACGTGACGCACGATCAGCTGGAGGCGATGACGCTGGCGGATCGCATCGTGGTGCTGCGTCAGGGCCGCATTGAGCAGGTCGGCGCGCCGATGGCGCTGTATCGCGATCCCGATAACCTGTTTGTCGCCGGGTTTATTGGCTCGCCGAAGATGAATTTCCTCACTGCCGAAGTGGCGGCAATCACGCCGGGCGCGGTGCAGCTGCGGGTGCCGGCGCTGGGCATTAATCAGCTTACGCTGCCGATCGCCGCATCGTGCCGCGAAGGGCAGAAAATCACGCTGGGCGTGCGCCCTGAGCATTTTCAGCCGGTGAGCAGCAACGAGGATGCCCTGAGTTTCAGCGGCGAGTTGTCGTTTAGCGAGATGCTGGGACACACCAATTATCTCTATCTCGATATCGGCGAAGAGAAGCTGCTGGTGATTGAGGAGCGTAACGTGGCGGAACACGCGATTGGCGAGAGGCTGAGTTATCAGCTGCGTGCCGGGAATTGTTTGTTGTTTGATGAGCAGGGTTTGCGACTCAGATAAGGTAAAAGCCGCACATTCCTGTAGCGGCGCAATTTATTGCGCGATAAATCGCGCCGCTACGGAATGTGCGGGGATTTATCGCGTTATTTATTCATTATTGCGGTGCGATTTCTTCATCGGCCTGCGCGGCCAACAAATCCAACAACTTATTCACCGCGAACCCGGCAGCGCCCTGCGCCCACATGCGATTGGATTCGGTGAGGAACTGCAGCGGCGTCATGTGCGGCGTCAGCTTCAAACGGTAGGTCTGGAAACTCTGCGTAACGTGGTCGAGCAGAATGCGCGAAGCCATTTGCGGCTCCATCGCCAGATACACCACGTCCGGATCGTAAGCCACCGACAGATTCGCCAGCGACATCCCCAAATGCTGCCCGGCCTCGGCCAGCGCGCTCAGCACCTCCGGCGTTGGACGCATATCGAGATCGCGCAGCGTGTGCGGCACCTCTTCTTTGCTGGTGGACGCCACGCGCTGCAGAATCGCCTGCGACGACGCCACATCCTCCAGCAAACGCTCAGAACCATCGCCCAGCAGCGAAACGCCAATCTCACCGGCTTTGCCGTGACGACCGCGATAGAGCTGGCGATCGAGCAGAATTCCCGCGCCGATGCCTTTGCCAAAGGTAGCAATCACCGCCGACTGCGCATGGCCGAGCTGACCAAACACCAGCGCCGCCATCGCCAGCGCGTTGGCGTCATTTTCAATAAATACCGGCAGCGAGAAGCGCTCTTCCAGCAGACGGGCAATCGGCACGTTATCCCAGCCTAGCGCCCGTGACAGCACGCAAACGCCGTTGCTGGCATCGACTAAGCCCGACAGCGCCAGACCAATCGCCCCAACCTTTTTGCCCTCAACGCCGCGCAAAAACTTCGCCAGCGCATCGCCGAGCTGCTTGGGCGTCATCGCGCCGGAAGGAATCTGCTGCTCGCCGATGATATTGCCGTTGAGATCGGTCAGCACCATCAGATTGCGTTCGGCGTTGAGCTGAATCCCCACCACGCTGGCGTGATCCGGATTAAGGCCGAGCAGCGTTTTGGGCCGCCCCATCGAGACGCGACGCAGCCCCAGCTCCTGCACGATGCCGCCGGTCAGCAGACGATTAGTGGCTTGCGACACCGTCGACATGCTCAGGCCGCTGCGCACTTTGAGATCGGATTGACTAATAGGCGCATTTTCGACAATCAGCCGCAGAATGCGCGCGGTTACGTTGGGAGCGCTCATGAGCCTCTTTATCTGAAGTTAAGCGGGAAGTGTCAGGCTGAACTGCGTGGCAAGGCGAAGCGCACCGCTCAGCGCATCGCCCTGCGGCGGCACCAGCAGCGCGGCAATATCCGCCGGCAGCCATGCCTGAATAGGATCGGCTAATCCGCCCATCAATGCCAGCTTGCCGTGGCTGCGCGCCAGCAGCGGCTGCACCATCTGCACGATATCCGCAGCGGATTGCTGCACCAGCGCTGTGCCGTGCACATCGCCCTGCTGCGCGGCAGCGAAGACCTCAGGCACCACGCGGCCCCAATCGGCGGGCGTCGCCTGTTTCGACCAGATCAGCAGCTGTTCCGGACTGTTTTGATAGCTTGCCATGATGCGTTGCGTTAACGCCGAGGCGGGCACAATCTCTTCGTGCGCCAGCAGCGCCAGCCGCAGCGCGCGTTGGCCGAGAATCGCGCCCGAACCGGCATCCGACAGAGCAAAACCCCAGCCACCGAGCAGCGTGAAATGCGCGCCATCCCAGGCCGCGCCCTGGCTGCCGGTGCCAATAATAAACACCGCGCCCGGCGCACCCGCGTGCGCACCGGCACAGGCGATTTCGACATCGGTAAACAGATAACGCGCCTGACAGCGTGGCTGCCAGCTGGCGAGACGGGCTTGCACCGAGGCGACGTTCGCGCCCGCCAGACCGGCGGCCATCACCGTGCGGTCGCGCGCTTCAGCGGGTAAATTCGCCTGCGCAAACAGATCGTCGATGACCTGCTCAATGGCCACGATGGCGGCATCAAACTGCGACCAGACGTTAGCAGGACCGCCTTTGGCTTCCGCCAGCAGGCGTCCGGCGCTGTCGGTCAGGCGTCCACGACAGTGCGTACCACCGCCATCAATACCCAGCATTAGTGATTGCACGCGCTTCCTCCTGCCAGCCCGAAACGGTATGACGCTTATAGATGTGCGAAAGATAGGGGAAAAAAACTTTAATCGCAATAACAAATAAATAGGCAATCCGTATAGTTAATTAAAATAGATATAAATCATATAAATAACAATTTTTCACCAATTGAGATGCGCCACACGGATTGACATTAGTTTTTCTGTCGTAATAAGTTAGCGGTCAGATTATCAGCAGCCTGACAGGTCGGGCGGCTTAAAGGCAACGGGCTTCAGGGGTACAACATGAAAGTGGGCATTATTGGTCTGGGCTTTCGTCTTTCCCATGTGGTGAAAGAGTTAAACAAAGCCGACACAGCGTTTTCCGTGGTGGGTTATGTCGATCCGGCTCCGGCGGGATTACCGAATCTGCACAGCTTTGGTATCGATGCGGGCACCGCGTTTGCTAGCGTGGATGCGCTGCTGCAACACGGCGGCTTTGACCTGCTGCTGGTGGGTTCGCCGAACTTTATGCACCTTGAGCACATTCGTCAGGGCTTAGCGGCGGGTTACACGGTGTTCACCGAGAAGCCGGTGGTGATCAACGAAGAGCAGACCATGGCGATGGCGCAGCTGGTGCAGCAATATGGTCACGAGCGCATTCTGGTGGGTTTGGTGTTGCGCTACTCGCCGCTCTATCGCGACCTGCTCACCGCGCGCGATGAAGATCGCCTCGGCGAAATCACCTCAATCGAAGCCACCGAACACATCAAGCCGTATCACGGTGCGTTCTTCCAGCGCGATTGGCGTCGTCTGGAGAAGTACGCCGGTCCGTATATTCTGGAAAAATGCTGCCACGATATCGATCTCTATCAGGGTTTGGTGGGTGAGCGTCCGGTGCGTGTTGCCAGCTTTGGCGGACGCAAAAACTTCACGCCGCAGCACGCGCCCCAAGGTGCGGTAACGCCGCAGTCAGAGGTTTATCACGTTAAACCGAGCGGCTGGTCGAGTACCGATGCGGTGTTTGACGGCGATGCCGATATCGTCGATTACCAAACCGCGCTGATTGAGTATGCCGGTGGCGCCACTCTCGCCTTCCACGCCAATCTTAACGTGCCGGATGAGTTCCGCCGCTTCTGCGTGATGGGCACCGATGGCATGGCTGAAGGTGACTTCGTGCGTAACTACTTCCGCGTGCACAATGCCCGCACCGGCGAGCGCGAAGTGGATACCGAATATGACGGCAACGCCTATGACGGCCATTACGGCGCGGATGCGCTGATGGCAGAAGAGATTGTGAAACATATTACACAGGGAACGCCGCTGAAGGTTTCAGTGGTGGACGCACTGGAAGCGGGACTCACCGCGATCAAAATCGATGAAGCGCGAAAATCGAAAACCGTGGTGGATATGACGGAGAGTTGGAAAAAATTTGACGCCAACCTGGGGAAAATAGCGACAGCGTAAGAAACGCGCAATAAATTGCGCCGCTACGAACCGGTGCACAATCCGTAGCGGCGCGATTCATCGCGCGATTTTGAGGTTATGTAACGGTTTCGTTTTCCAGCTTCTGCCGCTTACGCAGATGCGGGAAAATCGTCATCCACACGCCCACCACGATCAGCGTGCCGATGCCGCCAATCGCCGCCGCCGGTACTGCGCCCATCCATGCGGCCAGCAAGCCTGACTCAAACTCGCCGAGCTGATTCGAGGTATTAATGAAGATGGCGTTGACCGCATTAACGCGGCCGCGCATGTCATCCGGCGTATCGAGTTGCACCAGCGCGCCGCGAATCACCATGCTGACCATATCGAAGCCGCCCAGCGCCGCTAGCGCAATCACCGACAGCCACAGCTGCGTGGAGAGCGCGAACACTAGCGTCGCCACGCCAAAACCGGCCACCGAACCGAACATGATCATGCCGACGTTCTTTTCCAGCTTGTGACGACTCAGCCACACGCCGACCAGCAATGCACCGACCGACGGCGCGCCGCGCAGGATGCCCAAGCCCCACGGCCCGGTATGCAGGATATCTTGCGCGAAAATCGGCAGCAGCGCGGTGGCACCGCCCAGCAGCACCGCAAACAGATCGAGTGAAATCACGCCGAGCACATCTTTGCGATCGCGGATAAAGCGCACGCCGGCAAACAGGTTCGGCAGATTCATCGGCAAGCGCGCCTGCGGCGGCCGCTCATAGCGCAGTCGGCTCACCAGCACGATGGAGAACAGATAGAACAGCGCCGAGACGCCATACACCACATCCGGACCGGCGACATAAAGGAAGCCACCGAGCGTGGGGCCGATAATCACCGCCGCCTGTCCGCCCACCGAACTGGCGGCCATGGCGCGCGCCAGAATCGGCGGCGGCACCAGCGCCGGCAGCATCGAAGTAATCGCTGGCCACTCAAGCGCCTTGGCGACGGAGATCAGGAACACCAATCCCCAAATCTCAATCTTGCCCGCCCAGTTCATTAGCGTGAGCGCCACCAGCCCCAGCAGCGCCAGCCACTCAATAAATTGTCCGAGCAATACGATGCGACGACGATCGAGCTGATCCGCCAGATGCCCGGCAGGCAGCGCCAACAGTACAGAAGGAAGAAATTGCATCAGACCGATCATGCCGAGCGCCATGGCGCTGTGGGTCAGCGCGTAGATTTGCCAGCTGACCGCGACCGAGAACATTTGAAAACCAAACGATGAACAGGTGCGTGCCAGCCAAAAGGCGACAAACGACCTGTGCCGCAGCAACGAATCCTCTGCTGCGGATACTGGAGAACCCATAGTTTTATCCCATCCTAAACAATTACATCGGTTAGCGTCGTTGCACCAACCTGGTGAAAAGCCACATCGTGGCTTCCGCTTTATTTTTTCAGGCCACAGAGTGCGGCATCTTGTTAAGCCAGGCAATGGCTAGCCGTGCTGTTTAAAAACAGAAGCTTATCCAAAATTTAGCTAAGCATAGTGCTCTCAATATTAGCAGGCTGATGGTCATGAGATGAAAATATCCAAATATTTCCAGATGTTCCAATAATCGATTAATTCATCCTGCGCAGCGCCAAATATCTCTCTATCAGTGACAGTTAAAAAAAGGTGATCTTGATAAACAAAACGGTCTATATTGACCGTGTTAAGATTTCATTATCCCGCCGTCCTTATAATAATTAAGACGTTCCAGCCAATTAATTTATTCACAGAGATAAATGGAAAACAGTTCTTATAATCCTTATGTTACTGAGCGCATCCATCGCTTCGACGGCGCGCTAACCGGTGTGTGTTATTCAGCACCCTTTATGCATTGCGAACAGGAAAACACAGCAATACTTAATGGACGCAACATAATTTCGCTGCATAATCAGTTGCCGGATACGCCTGAATTAATAATCATTCCGTTAACGGGAAATAACCTCGTGCACTTTTTACAGGCACCGGACAATTATTCCAACCTGCAGAATGAGAATGTACAGCTGGCAATCAACTATGCCGATTTAGTTCAGGAAGATAGTGCCTTACGCCAGGCCGCAGAGCGTTTCTCATTCTGGCTCTATGATTTGGCACCGCCCGGCACCTGCTGGAAGAATATCGCTTCGTTTCCCTTTAGCGGTATTGCGCTGACCGAGGAGTTTTTTAATGATAATTATCTCAAGTTCAGCTTTCCCTTTCTGCTGGAATCCTGTCGCGAAAGAGAAGTGGAAGTAATATTACGTACGCCGCAGTTAACGCTGCCCGCTGAACGCTATGCGCAACTTAATTTGAGCGGCTGGCAGGAACAACGCACCAGCAGCACGCTGTTTGAAGGGTAAACGTTTACACAAAGTGTTGTTCTTAGGTGTTATGGCCCGATCTAACCGGACATAACACCTTTATTCCCTCATAAAATGTCGCACTACTTGCTCTCCACGAGTGCAAAGCACTAAAAATATCAAACCCTTTAACGTTTTTAAGATAAAATTTAACGCAAAGGGAACATCTCGCCGCACGGAAAGCGTCGCTCGAACCGTTTCGTTATTTCGTACTCTATGTCGGGAAGCAACCCAACGCGTTGTTTCCTTTTTAGTTTTTAATGGCAAAGAAAGAGGTCAATATTATGGGGAAAGCTTCCTCATCTTTTGGCGTAATCCGTTTTCTCACAGTGCTTTTTGCACTGCTGACGGGCGCGTTTATGCTGGTTGGTGGCGTTTGGTTAGCCGCCATTGGTGGTTCCTGGTACTACGTTATTGGCGGTGTGGTCATGTTGATCACCGCTATTCTGCTGTGGCGCCGTAGCGGCTCAGCATTACTGCTGTACGCATTGCTGCTGTTGGCAACGCTGGTGTGGGGCGTATGGGAAGTCGGTTTCGACTTCTGGGCGCTGGCACCGCGTACCGATGTGCTGGTGATCTTCGGCATCTGGCTGATTCTGCCGTTTGTGTATCGCGGTCTGAATAATGCCGGCAAAGGCGCTCTGGCGCTGCTGTCAGTGGCGCTGCTTGCCAGCGTGCTGGTGCTGGCGTGGGCGGTGTTCCACGATCCGCAAGAGCTGAACGGTGAAATTCCAGCGGCAGCAGCCAATGCTCCGCAGGCGCAGCCGCTGAGCAACATCGCTGATGCTGACTGGCCGGCGTATGCGCGTGACCAGCAAGGCACCCGCTTCTCCCCGCTGAAGCAGATCAACACCGGTAACGTGAAAGAGCTGCAGGTTGCCTGGCAGTTCCAGACCGGCGATTTGAAGACGCCAAACGATCCGGGCGAAATCACCGATGAAGTCACGCCAATCAAAATCCGCGACACGTTGTATCTCTGCTCACCGCACCAGATTCTGTTTGCGCTGGATGCTAAAACCGGTAAGCAGAAGTGGAAATTTGATCCGGGCCTGAAGCCGAATCCCACCTTCCAGCACGTGACCTGCCGTGGCGTTTCTTACCACGAAGTGCCTGCTGCGGCTGATGCGGCCAATACCCAACCTGCGCTGTGCTCACGCCGTATTTACCTGCCGGTAAACGATGGTCGTATGTTCGCGCTGGATGCGGAAACCGGTGAACGTTGTGCTGCCTTTGGCAACAACGGTGAACTGGATCTGCAGCACAAACAGCCTGTATTGACGCCAGGTCAGTACGAGCCGACGTCGCCGCCGGTCATCACCGACACCACCATCGTGGTTGCGGGTGCGG
This sequence comes from Pantoea sp. B9002, assembly GCF_013385945.1. Taxonomy (NCBI): domain Bacteria; kingdom Pseudomonadati; phylum Pseudomonadota; class Gammaproteobacteria; order Enterobacterales; family Erwiniaceae; genus Pantoea; species Pantoea sp. B9002. Next base: position 124,571 of record NZ_JACAPA010000002.1, on the reverse strand, counting down.
TCACCGATAACTACTCAACCCGTGAGCCGTCAGGCGCCATCCGTGGCTTCGACGTCAACACCGGTAAACTGCTGTGGGTGTTCGATCCGGGCGCGAAAGATCCAAACGCGATTCCAGCGGATGAACACACCTTCACCATGAATTCACCGAACTCATGGGCACCGGCGGTGTACGATCCGAAACTGGATATCGTTTACCTGCCAATGGGTGTGTCAACGCCAGATATCTGGGGCGGCAACCGCACACCAGAGCAAGAGCGTTATGCGAGCAGCGTACTGGCGCTGAACGCCACCACCGGTAAGCTGGTGTGGTCGTATCAGACCGTGCATCACGATCTGTGGGATATGGACCTGCCGTCACAGCCGACGCTGGCCGATATCACGGCTAAAGATGGCAAAACCGTACCGGTGATTTATGCACCGGCGAAAACCGGTAACATCTTTGTACTGGATCGTCGTACCGGCGAGCCGGTTGTCCCTGCGCCGGAAACTCCGGTTCCACAGGGCGCCGCCAAAGGTGACCACGTTTCACCGACTCAGCCATACTCCGAACTGACCTTCCGTCCGAAACAGAATCTGACGGACAAGGACATGTGGGGCGCGACGATGTACGACCAGCTGGTGTGCCGCGTGATCTTCAAGCGTCTGCGCTATGAAGGTCCGTTCACCCCGCCGTCTGAGCAAGGTACGCTGGTATTCCCAGGCAACCTCGGCATGTTCGAATGGGGCGGTATCGCAGTTGACCCACATCGTCAGATTGCGATTGCTAACCCAATGGCGCTGCCGTTTGTGTCGAAGCTGATTCCGCGCGGTCCGGGCAACCCGATCGAGCCACCGGCTGACGACAAAGGCGGTTCAGGTACCGAAACCGGCATCCAGCCACAGTACGGCGTACCGTACGGTGTGGAGCTGAATCCGTTCCTGTCACCGTTTGGTCTGCCGTGTAAGCAACCGGCATGGGGCTATGTCTCCGCTGTTGACCTGAAAACCAACGAAACCGTGTGGAAGAAACGCATTGGTACGGTTCGCGATAGCGCACCAGTGCCACTGCCGTTCAAAATGGGTATGCCGATGTTGGGCGGCCCAATCACCACCGCCGGTAACGTGTTCTTCATTGGTGCTACCGCCGATAACTATCTGCGTGCCTTCGACACCAATACCGGTGAGATGCTGTGGCAAGCACGTCTGCCTGCTGGCGGCCAGGCAACGCCGATGACCTATGAAGTGGATGGCAAGCAGTACGTTGTTATCGCGGCAGGTGGTCACGGTTCGTTTGGTACCAAGCTGGGTGATTATGTGATTGCTTATGCACTGCCAGATGCGAAGTAAGTTTTCGCGTTGAGGTAATGAAAAAGGCGGACTGTGAAGTCCGCCTTTTTTTGTGCTCGATCTTTCGGTATTGCAGGCTTCGTAGCGGCGCGATTCATCGCGCATATCAATGGCGGGTCGACGCCCATCCAGGCACATTGCGCAATAAATTGCGCCGCTACGGTATGTGCGGGTTTTAACTTTAACGCTTTCGCAGCACCCGCGCGTTTAACAGCGCGCACAGCGCCATAATCACGCAGGTCGCCAGAAACACCGGGCGCATGCCAAACGCGCCGCCGATAAAGCCGCCAAACAGCGGACCTGAAACCTGGCCGACATACTGCGCCGAAGTGGAATAACCCAACATCTTACCCACCTGCGACTGCGGCACGCTGTGGCGAATCAGCGCCGTAACGCACGGCATCAAGCCACCCAGCGCCATGCCCATCAGAAAACGCAGCACCACCAATTGCCATGCTTCGCTGATAAACGCCTGCGGGATCAGCAGCAGCGCGCAGGCTATCAGCCCATACACCAGCACGCGACCATGCCCGACGCGATCGGCCAGCCGTCCCAGACGCGGCGCGGAGATAATGCTACCGAGCGCGGCGGCCGCCATCACCAATCCGGCGGTGACCGTCACCGCGTGATCGCCACTGACAAACTGGCCGATATACAGCGTGATGATCGGCTCAATCGACATATTGGCGAAAATCAGCAGCATGCCCGACAGCCACATCAGGCGCACCACCGGCAGATTCAGTGACTTCGCGTCGTCGGCGGCGCTTTGCGGGGTTTTCTTTCCGGAGGAGCGCGGCACCTCTTTCAGCAAAAAGGTGGTGGCGAGGAAGGCGAGGAAAATCACCGCGCCGGTCAGCCAGAACGTATGGCGAATGCCAATCAGCGGCGGCAACACGCCGCCCAGCAGCGGCCCCACCACATTGCCGGCCATAATGCCGGACGACAGCACGCCGAGCGCCCAGCCGGTTTGCTCTTTCGGCGTTTGCGCCGCCACCAGAATGGTCGATCCCGAGGCATAACCGCCGAGCAAACCCGCCAGCAAACGCAGCGCTACCAGCTGCCACGGCGCGGTGGCCATGCCAATCAGCGACATCGCAATCGCCATGCCGAGGCTGGCGCGGATCAGCATCAGTTTACGGCCATAGCGATCGGCCAGTTTGCCCCACAGCGGCGCGGTCAGAGCGGCGCTGAGGAAGGTGGCGCCGTAGGCCGCGCCCGACCAGCGCGCAATCGCCGCCGGTTCTTGCACGCCGAGTTGCTGCACATAGAGCGGCAGAAACGGCAACAGTAGCGTCATCGCCACAATGGTGCTGAACGAACCCAGCACGCAGACAAATAAATTTCGCTTCCAGTGTTGCTGTTCGGGCGCTAACGCGAGTGGAGGTTGCTGCATGGTGATATCCCTGTTTTTTGCTTTTTTAGCAGGCTAACAGTGACCCTTCGCAGAAAACAGAGTAGCGCGGATAATTGCCAGGCGGCGCAGCATTGTTGCCAGATAACAACAATCACGCCGTGCCGAGCGCGTTGATTAATGCATCGCACAGCAAGGTGACCGGCGAAGAGGGCTGCGGCTGCTCTTTCAACAGCAGATAGCTGTGCAGGCGATCCATTTGCCACTCCGGCAGCACCTGCTGGATTTCGCCGCGCGCTAAGGCATCCTGCGTCATATAGGCGGGCAGATAAGCGATGCCGGTGCCCGCCAGCGCGGCATTAAGCAGCGCCATGCTGTTGTTGGCGCGGAAACGGCTGTGCACATCCAGCGCCAGGCGCTGTTTATCACGGCGAAACGGCAGCGCGGCGGTGTGCGCCGGACCGTGAAACAGCAGCAAGTCGTGGCGCATCAGGCGGTCGGGATGATCGATGGCCGCATGCGCCGCCAGATAATCTGGCGTGGCGTACAAGCCCCAATCAATGCTGGCGAGTTCACGATAATTGGCCGCGTCGGGCGCACGCGCGCGGATCACAATCGCCACGTCGGCGCTGGGTTGCGGGTCATCGCTGGTGGTGAGTTCGAGATCGACGTTGATGTGAATATGGCGGCGAATAAAGTCATTCAGCGTCGGCACCACGCACTGACAGCCGTAAGTGATCGGCGCCTGTAAGCGCACGTTGCCTGCGGGCAGTTGATGCACCTGCTGCACAAAGGCGTCGGCGCGATGCATCTCTTCCAGCATGCGCACGCAGAACGGATAGTAAGCCTGGCCGAGCTCCGTCAGCACCACTTTGCGCGTGGTGCGCTGCAACAGCTTGATACCGAGGCGCACTTCCAGTCGCGCCACTTCACGGCTGACGTGGGATTTGGAGACGCCTAAGGTGCGGGCGGCTTCGCTAAAACTTTGCCGTTCCACTACGCGTGCAAACAGCATCATGGCGGAGAGATTATCGCTGTTGTCCATGTTCTCTGGCAGTTAAGAGAGTGAGAACAGCAGCTTAAAAGCAAATGTAGTCATTAGTCCATCATCGTACGTTTCGTAGCGGCGCGATTCATCGCGCTTATTAATGATGGCAACGAGCCCATCCAGATATTGCGCAATAAATTGCGCCGCTACGAATAATGCGCATAGACATACATCAACTCGCCATCGCTAATGGGAACAATAAACGATCCGGCTCGACACGACGCTGGCGCCGCAGTTGGCCTGGCGTCACCATGAAGTAGTTTTTGAAGGTGCGAGTATAAGCCTGCTGCGTATCGAAGCCGTAACTCATCGCCACCTGCAAAATCGCCTCATCGCTGTTGATCAGCGTCAGCGCAGATTCGGTTAAACGGCGCTGGCGAATATACTCGGCCAGCGAAAAACCGGTGTGCTGACGGAACAGACGTTGCAGATGCCAGCGGGAGTATCCCGAGCGGCGTGCTACTTCATCCAGATGAAGATCGTGCCCTAAGTTATTCTCTATCCAGTCCAGCAAACTACGGATAAATTCGCGCTGATTCATGGGATTCTCCTGCGTTGGCAATATGTCCAGTGCAGCCACAATAGCGCGTTAAATTTATCCCTTAATTAGCAGAAAATTAGCGCAGAATTAGCAAGCGGGAAAACGGCTATAATTCTGGCCTAATTATCTGTCGCTACACTGCGTTCAGTTAAGTTGGAGGGCATCATGCGTGTGCTGCTGGTAGAAGATGACGAAATGATTGGCGCGAATCTGCAGCAAGCGCTGGAAGCGGCAGGTTGGTCGGTGGATTGGGTTCGCGATGGCGTGTATGCCAGCAATGCCTGGGCCGAAGGCGGCTATACCTGCGTGTTACTGGATCTGGGCTTGCCGCGTGAAGATGGCTTGCAGGTGCTGCGTCGTGCGCGCACGCGCGGCGACATGACGCCGGTGCTGGTGCTCACCGCCCGCGATACCGTGCAGCAACGCATTCAGGGATTAGACAGCGGCGCGGATGACTATTTGCTGAAACCCTTTGATCTGCAAGAAGTGCTGGCGCGTATGCGCGCCATTACCCGCCGTCGCCACGGTGCGGCAGATTCTCTGCTCGGCAGCGGCGATGTGCAGATCGACATCATGACGCGCGAAGTGTTGTACAAAGGCCAGCGCGAACAGCTCACCGCACGCGAATATGCCCTGCTCTACGCCTTGCTCGAGCGGCCGGGCGCCATTCTTTCGCGCGAACAGTTAGAAAACCGCATTTACGGCTGGGGCGAAGAGGTCAGCAGCAACGCGGTGGATGTGCTGATCCACGGTATGCGTCGCAAACTGGATAACGAAGTGATCCGCAATGTACGCGGACTAGGCTGGCGGGTACCGGCAATATGAAACCTTTCACCTTTATGCGCTCGCTGCGTAACAAGCTGCTCGCCACGCTGGTGATTCTGCATCTGGCGATGATTGGCGGCGTCACCTGGTATTTCTATCACTGCTACGGCGACATGATGGGCACCATGAAGGACGATCAGCTCGCCAAGATCGCCGATGCGTGGGCCAGCAGCCAACGCATGCCGGCGCTGATGCCAATGGTGATGCATGAAGAGAAACTGAAAAGCACCTATATCGTCCAGCTGTGGGACGAAAGCAATCATCTGCGCGCCAGCTCCTGGCCGGGCCTGCATGCGCCCCTGCAGCTGAAAAAAGGCTGGACCGATTTGAAAGTCGGTGACTGTGGTGATGACTGCCAATGGCGTGTTTACACGCGGCCCGGCGAGCTGGGCAGTGAAATCGGCAATATTCAGGTGCTGCACAATATCGGCTACATGAAAAGTATCATGGTCAAGCGAGCGCTCTCCGCCATCATTCCGCTGGTGCTGATGATGCCGCTCTCACTGATTGTGATATGGCTGGTGGTGCGGGCCATAACGCGCGATTTACGTGTGGCGTCGCGCCATATCGCAGCGCAGGAAACCCTGCATCCGCATAGCGTTTCTCCCGATGGCTTGCCGGATGAAGTGCTGCCGCTGGTGGCGGCTTACAACTCCTTGCTGGATAAACTGCGCGCGGCCTGGTCATCGCAGCGCCAGTTCCTCGAAGATGCGGCGCATGAGCTGCGCACGCCGGTCACCGCCGTCACTTTGCAGCTGGAGAATCTGCGGCAACATATTCAACCGGGTGAAGCCAGCCGCCAGTTCGATCAGCTGGAAGCGGGCGTAACGCGCACGCGCCATCTGGTGACGCAGCTGCTGAATATCTCGCGTCAGGAAGATCAATCGGTGGTCGCCACGGTGGAAAGCATCGAGCTGGACGACCTGCTGAAAGAGAGCATTGAGCAGCTGATGGTGGTGGCGGATAAGCGCGGTATCGATATCGGCTTTAATGGCACCACGCACTATCGCCTGCACGCCAGCCGCTCCGACCTGCGCAGCCTGTTCGATAACCTGATTGGCAATGCGATGCTGCATACGCCGGAAGGCAGTTTGGTCGATGTGCTACTGCATCGCGTCGGTAATCACACCGTGGTGGATATCGTCGATAACGGGCCCGGCATGGCGGAATCCTTTATCGAACGCGCCTTTGACCGCTTCACCCGTTCGCCGGATGTGCAGGCGCAAGGCAGCGGACTGGGCTTGTCGATTGTGCGCAGCGTGGCGCAGAAACATCAGATGCAGGTTGCGCTGTCGAACCGCCACGATCCGCAGGGCCAGATTGCCGGCCTGCAGGTGCGCGTTACATTGCCATAAACCGCACCGTGCCGTAGCGGCGCAATTTATTGCGCATTATCGCAGCGACACTGTGCATCATCATAAGGGCGCGCGATAAATCGCGCCGCTACATCCCTTCCCTACATCAAACACGTTTCCTGCTGTACGCGACACGTAAACGGTTGCGGGGTTCCGTTCGCTACATGGCTTTAATGTGATAGTGATCACATTTCCAGTGAATCAAACTGCAACACTTTTTGACAAACGTGACCAAAATCTATTTTCTATGCCTCTGTTACAGGCACATTACGCAAGCTTGAAAATCTGGCGATGCAGACCGGATACAACAACTCACTGCCCATCCCCTGGGATCAATTTCACCCGATCGCGGCGACGGCCCGGCGATCAAAAGCATGTGGTTAACAATAATGAAATATAAAGCGTTGATAGCAGGGGCCTTATTGGCCAGCAGCTGGACTGGTGCGGCACAAGCGGCAGACAGCGATCCGCAGTACGTTTCTGACTGGTGGCATCAGAGCGTGAACGTGGTGGGCAGCTACCACACCCGTTTCGGACCACAGTTCAACAATGACGTGTACCTGGAATACGAAGCCTTTGCCAAAAAGGATTGGTTCGATTTCTACGGCTACCTCGATCTGACCAACTTCTTCGGCGTGGGCAACAGCAACGCTAACGGCGTGTTCGACCACGGTTCGCCGATGTTCATGGAAATTGAGCCACGTTTCTCCATCGATAAGCTGACTGGCACCGATCTCTCTTTTGGTCCGTTTAAAGAGTGGTATTTCGCCAACAACTACATCTATGACATGGGTCGCAACAGCGATAACCGTCAGAACACCTGGTACATGGGTCTTGGCACCGACATCGATACGCACAGCGATATCGGCCTGTCGCTGAACGTTTACGCGAAATACCAGTGGGAAAACTACGGTGCGGCGAACGAGAACAGCTGGGATGGTTATCGCTTCAAGGTGAAATACTTTGTACCGATTACCGACCTGTGGGGCGGCAAGCTGAGCTACATCGGCTTCACCAACTTCGACTGGGGTTCAGATCTGCGTGATAAGTCCGATCGTTCACGTACCAGCAACTCGATTGCGTCCAGCCACATTCTGTCGCTGAACTACGATCACTGGCATGTTTCTACCGTGGCGCGTTACTTCCACAACGGCGGCCAGTGGGCTGACGGCCAGGAGCTGAACTTTGGTAACGGTCCGTTTGAAGTGAAATCGACTGGTTTTGGCTATTACCTGGTAGTGGGTTACAACTTCTAAGCTGTTGGTTTCCCTCACCCTAACCCTCTCCCACAAGTGGGAGAGGGTACAGATTGTGCCCCTACCAACACCCTCTCCCGCTTGCGGGAGAGGGCTGGGGTGAGGGCCAGCGCGCACCCTCTACTCAAATCTGCGGCTTATACGCATTCACCATCCACGGCACGCCGAACTTATCGGTCAACATGCCAAAGCCATTGGCCCAGAACGTCGGTGCCCAGCTTTTCGTTACCTCACCGCCCGCTGACAACGCATCAAACCAGCGCTTGCCTTGCGCCTCATCCGGCGTGGATAAACTCACGGCAAAACCGCTATAAGCCGCCTGCGGTGCGCCGTCACTCATCATCAATTCGCCCTGTCCGATGCGCAGATGGGCATGCATGATCTGCTCCGGCGAAAAGCTCACGCCCGAGATGCAACCTTCATCCTCCACCGGCGTTTCATCTGGCATATCGCCATAGGTCATCTTGAACAGCAGCTCGCCGTCGGTGGCGTCAAGGTAGAAGGCAATCGCCTCTTCGCAGCAACCGCTGTAAAACACATACGGGGTAACTTGCATGGTCTGTACTCCATAAAAGGAACGTCCACTGCAAGTGTAGTGCGCATTATTTATACAGTTGCGAGCCAGGCCGCACTCTTACCTTTGCTGACAGTAGCGCCGGAACAGCTGCGCCATATAGGCACTCATCGGTGTCAGCGCGGTGTCTTTGCGCTGGATAAGATAGAAAGTGGCTTTCGGTAAGGGTTCGTCGAGATCGAGGGAAATCAGCTGGCCGCCATGTGTAGGATCTTCAATCACATCGCGCGAAATAATGCTGACGAAATCGCTCTGCGCCACCAGGCTGGTGCAGGCCATAAAAGTCTCGCAGGTGACGACAATTTTCGGCGCCATGCCGCGCTCGCCAAACAAATCGTGCAGCAGCCGATAATAGCTCCCTTGCGGCGTCGGCATGGTCCAGTCGCAGTGCTGCAGCTCGGCCAGCGTGCGCGCGTGCGCCATCGGATGCCCTTTGCGCATCACCACCTGATAGTCGCGCTCCATCAGCCGTTCAAAAATTAACTCCTGATCGAGATGATTTTTATCGTAGGTATTGATGGTGAAATCCAGCTCGCCCTGGCGCAGTTCATGCACCATCGAAACCAGCTGGCCTTCAACAATTCGCACCTTTACCAGCGGATACTCGCGATGAAACTGATTGATCACCTGCGGCATAACCGTGCGCGCAATACTGCCGCCCACGCCGATGTTGACGCGCCCGCCGGCCAATCCCAGCCGCTGCTGAATATCCTCCTGCGCCACCCGCAACTCTTCCAGCACCAGGCTGGCATGCTTGAAAAAGTTATCACCGATATCGGTCAGCGTAACGCCCTGCTGTCGCCGCTCGAACAGGCGCGCGCCCAGCGCCAGCTCCAGTTCCTGAATCGCTTTGGTCAGCGCAGGCTGTGAAAGCCCGGACAAGCGGCTGGCGGCGCGGATACTGCCCTGACGTGCCACGTCAACAAAGGCGCGCAGCTGATGAAGTTTGAGATTCGCAGACATAGTTTGGTGATAACCGTTGTTTATCAGTAGCAAGATATTCGCATCTTATGCGCGGCAAAACCAATGTGTAGATTCGAATGAATGCATAAAAAACCAACACAAAGGAAATGCCGATGAAAACCCTTTCTGAGCTCGTCGATGCGCGCATCCCGCAGATGCAATCCTGGCGTCGCGATCTGCACCACTTTGCCGAATCAGGCTGGCTGGAGTTCCGCACCGCCACGCTGGTGGCAGAAGAGCTGCATCGTCTTGGTTATCAACTCAAGCTGGGCCGCGAGGTGATCGATGCCGACTCGCGCATGGGATTGCCCTCTGATGAGGTGCTGGCGCAGCAGGAAGCGCGCGCGCTGGAGCAAGGCGCGCTGCCGCAGTGGCTTAAGCACTTCTCTGGCGGATTTTGTGGCGTGGTCGCCACGCTGGAAACTGGTCGTCCCGGCCCGGTGATGGGTTTCCGCGTGGATATGGATGCGCTCGATCAGAACGAAAGCCGCGCCGCCGATCATCTGCCAACGCGCGAAGGCTTTGCCTCCTGCAATCCCGGCATGATGCACGCCTGCGGCCACGACGGCCACACCACCATCGGCCTGGCGCTGGCGGGCGTGTTGATGGAGATGAAAGCGCAGCTGAGCGGCACCATCAAAATCATTTTCCAGCCAGCGGAAGAAGGCGTGCGCGGTGCGAAGGCGATGGTGGCGGCCGGCGTGGTGGATGATGTCGATCTGTTCACCGCCATTCATCTCGGCACCGGCGTGCCCGCCGGCGAAATCGTCTGTGGCAGCGACAGCTTCCTCGCCACCACCAAACTCGACGTCAATTTCACCGGCGTCGGCGCGCATGCGGGCGGCAAACCGGAAGAGGGCCGCAACGCCCTGCTGGCGGCGGCGCAGGCCACGCTGGCGCTGCACAATCTGCCGCAGCACAGTGGCGGCGTGGCGCGCGTCAACGTCGGCGTATTGCAGGCCGGCACCGGACGCAACGTGGTGCCCGACTGCGCGCTGATGAAGGTGGAAACGCGCGGCGTCAGCAACCAGGTTAACGACGATATCTATCAGCAGGCGCTGCGCGTGATTGCCGGCGCGGCGGCGATGTACGGCGTGGAATATGAGGTCAAGCTGATGGGCGGCGCGCGCAGCTGTACGCCGAGCCCGCCGTGGGTGGCGTTCATCCACCAGCAGGCCGAAACGCTGGGCATTTTCACCTCAGTGGTCGATACCAAACAGCAGGCGGCGGGCTCGGAAGATGCCACTTACATGCTGGAGCGCGTGCAGCAGCGCGGCGGCCAATCCTCCTACGTGATTTTCGGCTGCGATCTGGCAGCGGGCCATCACAACGCGAAGTTTGATTTCGACGAAGCGATCATGGCGACCGCGGTGCATACGCTGGCAACGCTGGCCCTCAATCAAGCACAGTTTGGAGGCCAGCGATGAGCCACAGCGAATTTATCGATCGCTACATCAACCAACATCAGCCACGTTTCACCGCCCTCAGCGATGCCATCTGGGACGTACCGGAAACCCGCTTTGAAGAGACAAAGTCTTCCGCACTGCTGGCCGATGCGCTGGAGCAGGAAGGTTTTCGCGTGGAGCGCGGTGTCGGGAATATCGACACCGCATTTATTGCCAGCATTGGCAGCGGTAAACCGGTGATCGCCATTCTCGGCGAGTTCGATGCGCTGGCCGGTTTAAGCCAGCGATCGGGGTGCGCCACGCCGCAGCCGCTGGTGGAAAACGGCAACGGCCACGGCTGCGGACACAATCTGCTCGGCACCGCCGGTTTGGCCGCCGCTATCGCCATCAAAGCCTGGTGGGCCGAGCACGGTCAGCGCGGCACGCTACGCTTCTACGGCTGTCCCGGCGAAGAAGGCGGCTCCGGCAAAACCTTTATGGTGCGCGAAGGCTTGTTCGACGATGTCGACGCGGCGGTCACCTGGCATCCCGAAGGTTTCAGCGGCATGTTCAACCTCAGCACGCTGGCCAATATTCAGGCCGCCTTCCGCTTCAAAGGCGTGGCGGCGCATGCGGCCAACTCACCGCATTTAGGGCGCAGCGCGCTGGATGCGGTGACGCTGATGAACACCGGCGCCAACTTTCTGCGCGAGCACATCGTGCAGGAAGCACGTCTGCACTACGCGGTGACCAATGCCGGCGGCGTCTCCCCCAATGTGGTGCAAGCCGATGCCGAAGTGCTGTACCTGATTCGCGCACCGCAGCTCGATCAGGCGCAGGATATCTATCAGCGCGTCATCAACATCGCCAAAGGCGCGGCGCTGATGACCGACACGCAGATGACGGTGCGCTTCGATAAAGCCTGCTCCAATTACGTGCCGAATCGCGCGCTGGAAGGCGAGATGGAGCGCTATTTGCATCAGTTTGGTTTGCCTGACTACAGTGCAGCGGAACAGGCGTTTGCCGCCGAGATGCGGTCCACGCTGAGCAAAGACGATCTGCGCAACGCGCGTCTTAATGCGGCGCGCACCGGCGGTGAAGCGGGCGTTGCCTGGACAGAGGCGCTGGGCGACAAGATTTTGATGGATGAAGTGGCGCCCTATGCGGTGACGCGCGAGATCCTTTACGGCTCAACCGACGTCGGCGATGTGAGTTGGGTGACGCCCACCGCGCAGTGTTTTGCGCCCTGCTTCGCCTTCGGTACGCCGCTGCACACCTGGCAGCTGGTGGCGCAAGGCCGCACGTCCATTGCGCACAAAGGCATGTGTCTGGCCGCCAAAGTGATGGCCGCCACCGCGCTGACCTTGCTGCAGGATGACGAGGCGCTGGCGCGCTGCCGCGACGAGTTCGAGCGCGTACGCCGCGAGCAGCCTTACGTCTGCCCGATTCCCGCGGATGTCACCCCGTCGAAATTAACGTCGTAAAGCATCAACCCGCACCATCCGTAGCGGCGCGATTCATCGCGCATATCAATGGCGGCTCCGTGCCCATCCAGATAATGCGCAATGAATTGCGCCGCTACGGTATGTGCAAATTTGTAAGACCAAACATAAAAAAATAAAGCCCCCAGCGGGCATGCAAACACAATAAAACGACTAACGAGGATTGATCTATGGAAGCCACCACGGAGAACCGCAGCCCCGGAAAGCTGTTTAGCTGGATTGAACGCGTTGGCAACAAAGTGCCGAACCCGTTTTTACTGTTCGTCTATTTGATTGTGGTGCTGATGGTGGCCACCGCCGTGCTCAGCAGCCTCGACGTGGCGGTGAAAAACCCGGCCAACGGCGAGCTGGTGCGGGTCAACAACCTGCTGAGCGTTGCCGGGATTCAGTGGATCCTGCCCAACATCATCAAAAACTTCAGCGGCTTCACGCCGTTGGGATCGATTCTGGCGCTGGTGATTGGTGCCGGCCTGGCAGAAAAAGTCGGCCTGCTGCAGTCGCTGATGGTGAAGATGGCTTCGCGCGTGAGCCGTCGCTACGCCAGCTACATGGTGCTGTTTATCGCCTTCTTCAGCCACATTTCCTCCGATGCTGCACTGGTGGTGATGCCGCCGCTCGGCGCGCTGATCTTCCTCGCGGTGGGACGTCATCCGGTGGCGGGATTGATGGCGGCGATCGCGGGCGTGGCGTCCGGTTTTACCGCCAACCTGCTGATTGTCACCACCGATGTGCTGCTGTCCGGCATCAGTAGCGAAGCCGCCAAGGCGGTGAGCGATACCGTACACGTTAGCGTGATCGACAACTGGTACTTTATGGCCAGCTCGGTGATTGTGCTGACCATCGCCGGTGCGCTGCTGACCGATAAGTTTGTCGAGCCGCGCCTGCCCGCGTGGAACGGCGGCAATAGCGATCGTCTGCCGCCGCTCACCGCGCTAGAGAATCGCGGCCTGAAAGCTGCCGGTATCGCCGCGCTGGTGTTTATCGCGCTGATGGCGCTGCTGGTGGTGCCGGAACACGCGCCGCTGCGCAATCCAAAAACCGGCGGCATTATTCCGTCGCCGTTTATTCAGGGCATTGTGCCGATCATCATCCTGTTCTTCTTTGTGGTGGCGATTGCCTATGGCGCGGTAACCAAGCAGATTCGCCGCGCGGATGATATCCCGCAGCTGCTGGTGGATCCGATGAAGAGCATGGCGGGCTTTATTGTGATGGTATTTCCGCTGTCGCAGTTCGTGGCCTTCTTCAACTGGAGCAACATGGGCAAGTTCATGGCCATCGGCCTGACCGATGTGCTGGAGAGCGCGGGCATCAGCGGCGCACCGGCGTTTATGGGCTTGATGTTCCTGTCGGCATTTCTGTGCATGTTTATCGCCAGCGGATCGGCGATCTGGTCGATTCTGGCGCCGGTGTTTGTGCCGATGTTTATGCTGCTTGGCTTCCATCCGGCCTTTGCGCAGATGATCTTCCGCATCGCCGATTCTGCGGTGTTGCCGCTGGCACCGATGTCGCCGTTCCTGCCACTGTTCCTCGGCTTCCTGCAGCGCTATCAAAAAGATGCGCAACTTGGCACCTATTACGTGCTGATCTTCCCCTATCCGCTGGTGTTCTTCACCACATGGATTGTGCTGCTGCTGGCGTGGTACGCGCTCGGGTTACCGATCGGTCCGGGCGTCTACCCAAGCCTGCACTAAGCCTGCGCCACGGATGGCGACCACTTTTCTGTGAACTGCAACGTATGTTGCCAAAATGTCACCGTCCTGCCTCTCGGCAACTCTCAATGAATTTATTATCCTGCTATTCCTTCGCTTGCTAACGGTTAATTATTTTTAAAACCCATCTCAGCCGTCAGCGGGTTCTGCAAACACCGAGGTTTACACAACAATGACAACAATCACGTCGACAGGGATGGCGAACGATCACATGAGCGCGGATCGCCGCACCTTAGCCGGGCGCATTGATGCGCTGCCCTCGTCCGCCGGTCTGTGGCGCTTTATCACGCTGCTGGCGCTGGGCGGCTTCTTTGAGCTCTACGATCTGTTCGAAACCGGCTACATCAGCTCCGGCTTGGTGGCGGCGGGCGTGTTTCATACCGGTTCTGCGGGCGTGTTCGGCATCGCCGATCAGGCCGCATTTGCCTCCGCTACATTCCTCGGCCTGTTTGTTGGCGCGAGTTTGCTTGCGCCCTACGCCGACCGTTTTGGTCGCCGCCTGACCTTTATGTGCGCGCTGGCGTGGTACGGCGTGTTTTCGCTGCTGATGGCGTTCCAGCAGAGCGCAGAGATGATTATCCTGTTCCGCTTTCTGGTCGGCATTGGCCTCGGCGTTGAGCTGGTGACCATCGATACCTATCTTTCCGAATGGGTGCCAGCACATCTGCGCAGCCGCGCGTTCGCCTTCTCGTTCTTTATCCAGTTCCTGTCGGTACCGACGGTGGCGCTGATGTCGTGGTGGCTGGTGCCGCAAACCATTCTCAGCCTCGAAGGCTGGCGCTGGGTGGTGATTGCCGGTGCGGTCTGCTCGCTGGTGATCTGGCTGATTCGTAAAAACCTGCCCGAATCGGCGCGCTGGCTGGCGCAACAAGGACGACATCAGGAAGCGCATCAGGTGCTGAGTGCGATGGAAAAACGCTGTGGTATCGCTTCTCCCCTTCCCCCACTTGTGGGGGAAGGACGGGATGGGGGGCAGTTCGCACCTGAGCAACCTAAGCAAGGGCGTTTCAGCGAGATTTGGGCACCGGCTTATCGCCAGCGCACGCTGATGCTGGTGGTGATGAACTTCTTCCAGGCGATTGGCTTTTTTGGCTTCGGCAACTGGCTGCCGGCGCTGCTGTCGGGCAAAGGCGCAACCGTCACGCACAGCCTGCTGTATGCGTTTTTCATTACGCTGGCCTACCCGCTCGGCTCGCTGATTTGCAGCCGCTACGCCGACAAGCTCGAGAATAAATGGCAGATCGTGTTTTCATCACTGATGACGGTGGTGTTCGGCACGCTGTTTGCGTTTATGACTAATCCGGTGCTGATGATCATCTGCGGCTTCCTGATCACTTACAGCAATGCATGGCTAACCTTCAGCTATCACGCTTATCAGACCGAGATTTTCCCGACGCACATTCGCGCCCGCGCGGTGGGTTTTTGCTACTCGTTTAGCCGCCTGTCGACGGTGTTCAGCAGTATTTTGATTGGCTTTATTTTGCAGTACGCCGGCAGTCAGGGCGTGATCGCCTTTATTGTGCTAAGCATGCTGATTGTGATGCTGTCGGTGGGAATTTACGGGCCGAAAACCCGTGGGATGGATTTGGAGAATATTTGAGGGTTAATCGTGCTGGCTGTCTCAGATCGTGCTGGCTGTCCCCAGATCGTGCTGGCTGCCCCCCATCCCGGCCTTCCCCCGCTAGCGGGGGAAGGAGACGCTGCCACATGCAGCATCAGTACTAGCATTTTGCAGCATCTTCCTCCCCCATTCATGGGGGAGGACCGAGGAGGGGGACAGCGAGCACAGAACGAGGGACAGCGAGCACGGGATGGGGGACAGCGAGCAAAAACTACTGCCCTTCCAACACCTTAATATCCGCATTACCCTGCTTCGGCTGCACGGTTTCGTCTTTGCGCAGCTCGGCCACATCTTTCGCCGACACGCTCGACTTCACGCCATTGCCCCAGCTGCCACGGATAAAGTTCACCACATCCGCCACCTGCTGATCGTTCAAGCGCCAGCCGAATGCCGGCATGGTGATCGCCGTGGGTGCGCCTTTCACGCCCGGCAAGGTGCCGCCGACCAATACGATGTGAATCAGCGAGGTCGGATCATCTGCCATCACCACCGGATTGCCGCGCAGCGCGGGATAGAAGCGCTGGTAGCCGCTGCCGTCGGTTTTGTGGCACGCCGCGCAGCTATCAACATACGTCGATGCGCCTGGCTGGCTGTCGTCACCTTTCCACAACGCCTGAGACACCGCATCATCCTGCTTAAACACCGCCTGATTCGGATCTTTCGCGCCGAGGGATTTCAGATACTTAGCAATCGCGCTGATATCGTCATCGCTCAGATATTGCAGGCTGTGCTGCACCACATCGGTCATGCCACCAAACACCGCGGTGTGATCGTTGCGGCCAAAGCGCAGGAACTGCTTGAGATCCTCTTCGCTCCAGCGGCCTAAGCCATCGCGGTTATCGCCACGCAGGTTGCTGGCGGTCCAGCCATCAATCGGCGCGCTGCTGCCAGCGAGATAGTTATTGCCTTCGCCGTTGTTGAGCGCTTTTTCCTGCATGGTGATGCTACGCGGCGTATGGCAAGCGCCACAGTGACCGAGACCTTCCACCAGGTAGCGACCACGTGCCAGTTGCGGATCTTCCTGTGCCGCCGGCTGGAACGCTTTCACGTCCGGCGCGAAGATGCCGCGCCAGATGGACAACGGCCAACGCATCGACAGCGGCCATGGAATGTCGCTCTCTTTGTTGGCCTGCGCCACCGGCTGCACGCCGTGCATGAAGTAGGCGTAGAGCGCCTTCATGTCGTCATCGCTGACCACCGCGTAAGACGGATACGGCATCGCTGGATAGAGCGTGTCGCCGTTTTTCGCTACGCCGTGACGCACCGCTTTCTGGAAATCGTCGTAGCTGTAGTCACCAATCCCGGTAGCTTTATCCGGCGTGATGTTAGTGGAATAAATGGTGCCGATCGGCGTCGCCATCGGCAGTCCACCGGCAAACGGCTGGCCGCCTTGCGCGCTGTGACACGCTACGCAGTCGCCGGCGCGCGCCAGATACTCACCGCGCTTCACCAACGCGTCCGAACCTGCTTCGTCCGCCACTGCGGCGAACGTCATGGTGCCCAGAAACAGGGCTAAAATGCTTTTGATCATCGCCGTGTTCCTTATGCCTGTACCAGCGGGCCGGGGTTTTTCAGATACTGTTCACGAATCGCTTTGGCTGACCAATAGGTCAACGCGGCGACCATGCCCGTTGGGTTGTAGCCGAGTCCCTGCGGGAACGCCGACGCACCTGGCACAAACACGTTCGGCACATCCCAGCTCTGCAGGTAACGGTTCACCGCACTGGTTTTCGGATCTTCACCCATGATCGCCCCGCCGCTCATGTGCGTGGTTTGATACACGGTGGTATCGAAATGCGTGCCCGGCCCTTTCGCGCCGCCGATGATCATTTTCGGGTTCATCGCTTCGGTGATTTTGCGCATCTTACCGATCATGAACTGCGCCATCTTGATGTCGTTATCCTGCCAGTCAAAGGTCATACGCAGCAGCGGCTGGCCGTAGGCATCTTTGTAGTTCGGATCGAGATCGAGATAGTTGGCGCGATAAGACTGGTGCGCGCCGTGCGCATCCATCGAGATGTGATGGTTGTAGGTATCGGCTACCGCCGATTTCCACTGGCTGCCCCAGTTTGGCGTGCCCTTCGGCGTCGGCAAACCGGAGATCGGCTTGGTACCGGCCTGATTCACCCAGAATGGCGAACCGCCAACGAAGCCGTGCGGACCGTGATCGAAGTTGTCGGCGTTGAAATCATCCACCGCCACACCTGCGCCACCGGCACCGATAAACGGGTTGGTGGTGGTGTTTTTGTCGAACAGCGCTTTCAGCGTCGAGATGTTCTGGTAGGCGAAGTTACGCCCCACCACACCTTCGTTGGAAATCGGGTTATACGGCTTGCCGATGCCGGAGAGGAGCATCAGGTGCACGTTGTGGAACTGGAACGCCGACAAGATCACCAGATCCGCTGGCTGCACCACTTCGCGGCCCTGACCATCGAGATAGGTCACGCCGGTGGCGCGCTTTTTATCGTCGGTCAGATTAACGCGCAGCACGTAAGAGTTATTGCGCAGCTCGAACTTCGGTTCCTGACGCAGCGCGGGCAGGATGTTGACGTTCGGCGAGGCTTTGGAATACATGTAGCAGGCGTAACCGCTGCAGAAACCGCAGAAGTTGCACGGGCCCATCTGTGCGCCGTAGGTGTTGGTGTACGGGCCTGAGGTGTTGGCCGACGGCATATCATAAGGGTGATAACCCACTGATTCCGCCGCTTGCGCGAACAGCTGTGCCGAGTAGGTACGCTTCTGCGCCGGCAGCGGGAAGTCGCTGGAACGATCTGGCGCGTACGGGTTGCCGCCCTTCTCTTTGCCCAGCAGCTTGCCTTTGATTGACCAGGCGCTGCCCGAGGTGCCGAACACTTTCTCGGCCTGATCGAAGAAGGGTTCCAGCTCGTCATAGTTGACGCCGAAATCCTGAATCGTCATGCCTTCCGGGATGAAGTTTTTACCGTAACGCTGCTCGTAATGGCTGCGCAGATTCAGCTCGACCGGGTCAACGCGGAAATGCACGCCTGACCAGTGCAAACCTGCACCGCCGGTGCCGGTGCCGGGCAGAAATGCCGCCAGCTGGCGATAAGGTACGGCAGTTTGCGAAGCATCGTGACGGATGGTCACGGTGCTTTTCGACAGATCCTGGAACAGCTTTTTGCGGATGTTATAGGTCAGTTCGTCAATCGACTGCGGATAGGATCCATCTGGATAAGTATCGCGATGCGGACCGCGCTCCAGCGCTACTACATTCAGGCCAGCTTCGGTGAGCTCTTTCGCCATGATGGCGCCCGCCCAACCGAAACCAACCACCACCGCATCCACTTTTTTCAATTCATTTGCCACGCTTACGTCCTCTCCCCGCGAATATCCACTGACGGGAACGGATAACGTTCACCGCGCTCCACCCAATCCATAAAGTCAGCGCGTGCGCCTGGGAAGCCAATCAGCTTCCAGCCCACCATGCCCTGGTTGCCGCCGTGGATGGGATCGCTGAAATAACCCTCGCGGGTGTTTTGCAGCAGGAAGGAGAAGAAGGTTTTAGCCGGCAGCTGCGGGAACTCAGCGGTACCGCTTTCAAATGCGGTGAGCAGCGCGTCCTGCTGTTCGCCCGTCAATTCAGCGAACACTTTGCCATGCTGTTTTTTGCTCCAGCCATCGGCATCGGCGAGGCCGAGACGGTAGATCTGCTGCGGCACCAGCGGCAGCTGATAACCCAACTCTTTTGGCAGATCGGGATTGAACGGGCCTTGCATGTACCAGTTGTTACCGGTGGCATACGGCGTGTTCATTTGACGATCGATAAACTCCGGCACACCGGCCTCAAGTGCGCCAGGACCGCGTTCGTCGTTGGGGATCAGGCGCGCCACGGCCGCAGTGATAAAGGCAAACTCTTCGGCGGTGAACCAGGTTGGCTGGTAGCTACGCGCCTGTTGTGGTGATGCGTTTTGTTCTGCTGCCCCAGCGACCATCGGTGCCACCAGTGCGCCCATCGCCGTACTGCCCACCGCCATTGCCGGCGCCAGGGTGATGGTTCTCAGCAGAAAATCCCTGCGAGTGTGACCATTTTTTTGTTCTGACATGACATTGCCTCAGTACCACATATAATGCGGCATGAAAGTTAAGTAGTTGCGTTGTATTGTTTTTTTATTGATAGCTTAAGGGATACAGCAGCACTGTTACCGGTAACAGTGCAAATATTGTAACACCATTGCTGTGGATAATTTAGTTCTTAGAAACAAATTCGCACTAATTACTTAACAATTGTCGCTGTCGCTTTACATCGCAGCGGCGAAGCTGTCATCGTCAGATACAACCAACAACAGACAGAGAGATGTCTGAAGCGGTATAAAAGAGTACACACAACAGCGGAGTGCCTATGTTTAAGTCCTTTTTTCCGCGGCCAACGCTGTTTTTCAGCTCAGCTGCGATTTGGAGTTTGCTGGCGATTTTTGCCTGGTTTGGTTTTTTCAGTGATTTCCCGGCGCGCTGGCCTGCACTGCAGGCGGCGATGCACGAACCTTTGCCAACCAATGCCAGCCGTTTTATTCACATCAGCCAACTGTGGTTTTATGCCTATTACTGGATCGTTGCCGGGATTTTTGGCCTGGCGTGGCGCGTGATTGATAACCATCCGTGGCAGCGCTGGTCGGTTTGGGGATCGATTCTGATCATCTTTGTCACCTGGTTTGGTGTGCAGGTCGGCGTGGGCGTTAACGCCTGGTACGGCCCGTTCTACGACATGATTCAACAGGCGCTGACCAAAGCCGGTTCCGTCGCCATCCACCAGTTCTATGTGCAAGTGCTGGCGTTTCTCGGTATCGCGCTGATTGCGGTGGTGATTGGCGTGATGAACTCGTTCTTTGTCAGCCATTGGGTGTTCCGCTGGCGTACCGCGATGAACAATTACTACATGCACAACTGGCAGCGTTTGCGTCTGGTTGAGGGTGCGGCACAGCGTGTGCAGGAAGACACCATGCGCTTCGCCGGTACGTTGCAGGATTGGGGCATCAACTTTATTCAGGCGATTATGACGCTGGTGGCGTTTCTGCCGGTGCTGGTCACGCTGTCGCACCATGTGAAAGAGGTGCCGATTCTCGGCAGCATTCCGTATGCATTGGTGATTGCCGCGCTGCTGTGGTCGCTGTTTGGTACCGCGCTGCTGGCATTGGTGGGGATTAAACTGCCGGGGCTGGAGTTTCGTAATCAGCGCGTGGAAGCGGCCTACCGTAAAGAGCTGGTGTACGGTGAAGACGATCCTGAACGCGCCTCACCGCCGACGGTGCATGAGCTGTTTAGCCGCGTGCGTCAGAACTATTTCCGCCTCTATTTCCACTATTTGTACTTCAATATCACCCGCATTATGTATCTGCAGGTGGATAACGTGTTCGGGCTGTTTGTGCTGTTCCCGTCGATTGTAGCGGGCACCATTACGCTGGGCCTGTTGAACCAGATCACCAACGTGTTTGATCAGGTGCGCTCGTCGTTCCAGTATTTGATCACGTCGTGGTCAACGCTGATTACGCTGATGTCGATCTACAAACGTCTGCGCAGTTTCGAGCAGATTTTGCAGGATATTCCGCACGAAGAGATGATGCGCGAAGCCGCGGAGTAAGGTGCGGTCTGGTGCCCTCACCCCGGCCCTCTCCCACGGGGAGAGGGAGACGCTGCCAAATGTTAAATATGTGCTCGGTCAGTCCCCTCTCCCGCTTGCGGGAGAGGGTTAGGGTGAGGGGCCAGGCGCACTCTGTTTAACCCGCCAACACCGCAAACACCTTCTCAATCCCATACGCGCCCGGATCTTTCACGCCATCCAGACTCTGCTGATTCAGATACGCTGAACGCCCCGCTTTGGCGCTCTGCATCTGCGCGGTGGCGTCGGCGCCTTTCTGGGCCGCTTCTGCCGCCGCAGCCAGCGACTCGCCCGCCACTAACGCTTCCAGCGCCGGTTGCAGTGCATCCACCAACGTACGATGGCCCGGCTGTGCGCCGCCGTAATGCTTCATGCGTTCCAGCCCGTGCATCAACGCCTGCGGCAGTGCGCTGCCCTCTTCCAGCTGCTGACCGGCGCTGGTGAACAGAATCGACATCAACACGCCGCTCGATCCACCCATCACCGTCGCCAGCTGCTCGCCAATCAACGCCAGCAAGGTTGGCAACTCATCCAGCGGCAGCTGTTTTTCCTGCAGGCCACGCTGAATTTTCTTCGCCCCGGCGGCAAAGGTTGAGCCGGTATCGCCATCGCCCACTTTGGCATCCAGCGCGTTCAGCTCGCTTTCCAGATCGATCAGCGTCTGCGTGACGCTGGCGACGATGTGTGCCACCTCCGCATTCTCAGAGGCATCAAAATCCAGCACGCTGCCGATTTTCTCCGCACGTTGCAGGCTGATCGGCGCAAAGTCATATACCGGCACCCAACCCAGCACCTGAACCGGCGCGTTTAACGCTTCAAGGAACGGCTCCTCCAGCGCCAGCAGCGTCAGCGAGAAACCTTTCATATCCAGCGCGCTGACCAGTGTTGCCGGCCCCAGCAGATGCGTGATGCGCGCCGCCAGCGGCGACTGCAACACTTCACGCGTCAGCAGCGCCAGCTCCAGCTGCGAGAAGCCGCCGAGATTGTTGATCAGCAGCAGCGCCTGCTTGCCGTCCGGCAGCGCCTGCGCCAGTTTATCGGTCATGATGCTGGTGATTTGGCGGCTGTCCTGCGTATCCAGCGTGATCACGCCCGGCTCGCCGTGAATGCCCATGCCGAGCTCGCTGTGCCCAGGCGCGACGCGCTCATCGCGTTTTTCGCCCGGCACATGGCAAGTGGCAAAAGCCAAACCAATGGACGACGTGGCATCAATCGCGCGCTGCGCCAGCGCTTTGACCTCATCCAGCGATTGTCC
This sequence comes from Pantoea sp. B9002, assembly GCF_013385945.1. Classification (NCBI taxonomy): domain Bacteria; kingdom Pseudomonadati; phylum Pseudomonadota; class Gammaproteobacteria; order Enterobacterales; family Erwiniaceae; genus Pantoea; species Pantoea sp. B9002. The sequence goes on along the minus strand of NZ_JACAPA010000002.1, from coordinate 102,244 downwards.
CTGCTCCGCCGCAAAGCCAGCAATTTTGTGTACCAGCACGGTCCCGGCGATGCCGCGCGGCTGCGGGTTTTCCGGCAGCGCGATATCATCCTGCACCATCACCAGCTCAACTTTGTAGCCGAGGTTTTTGGCTTTCTCGGCGGCCAGACCAAAGTTGAGGCGATCGCCGGTATAGTTCTTCACAATCAGCAGGCAACCGGCATCGCCAGTGACGTTAACAATGGCGTTCAACACCGCATCGACGCTCGGCGAGGCGAAGATATCGCCGCACACCGCCGCCGTCAGCATGCCTTTGCCGACAAATCCGGCATGCGCCGGTTCATGGCCGGAACCGCCGCCCGAGATCAGCGCCACTTTGCTTTTATCCCAGTCCGAACGCACCACCACGCGAATCTCATCACCGAGATCGAGGCGACTGAGGTTGTGCCACGGCGTACTCAGCAAAACCCCTTCGATGGCTTCGTTAACCAGATCGTTTTTCTCATGCATAAAAAACTGGCTCATTGCATCCTCTCCATTGGTGTTGTCGTCCTACAAGGTAGCGTATGTGCGCACAGAAGAGGCGCAGCGAAGTGCGGAAATGCAAAGGGCGGCACAAGCCGCCCTTTAATTCAGACTATTACCGCTTATAAAGCGATACGCAGCACGCTGTCCGGATTCTTCGGTGGTTCTTTGCGTGAACCCGGCTGCTTGATGCTGACAAACAGGGTTTTGCCATCGGCGGAAACTGCCAGGCTGTTTGGCAGGCCCGGCGCTTTCACCGTGCGTTTCACTTTGTAGCTATTGGCGTCGATGATGCTGATTTCGCCCGCTTTACGGTGCGTAACGTAAAGTTCATCACGATCGGCATTGAACAATACCGCCAGCGATTCCGGCACATCGATCTTGTGGATCACCTGCTGGGTGCGGGTATCCAGCACCAGCACCTGCGCCTGTTTTGAGTCGCTGAGGAAGGCGCGATGGCCTTTGGTATCCAGCGAGATATTGAGGAAGAAGTGATCTTTATCGCCATCGATTTTCTGACGCTTTTCAATCGCATTCAGGCGCGTATTGATGGTCACCAGTTCGCCATCGGAGTTAGTGACGTAGAGTTTCTGCGCCGCAGAATCGATCGCCAAACCGGTGCCCATTTTGCCGGTGTTCGGCACGGTGCTGATCAGTTGCAGGGTTTTGCCATCCACCACCCACACCACGCTCTGCTCACCGAGGCCGGTGATGTAGACGCGATCGGTAGCCGGATCGACCGCCAATTGACGCGGCTGCAGCGGACGCACAGTTTCACTGCGCTTACGACCATCCAGCACCAGCGTGTTGATCACTTTGCCGCTGGTGGCATCCACTGCAGTCAGTGCAGCATCGCGCGTGTTACCGAAATAGAGAATGTTGGTTTTCTGGTTGATCGCCGCGCCAAAGGTCGGCAGATCGGTGTTGATGGTTTGCTTTACCGCCAGATCCTGCGGATCGAGACGATAAACGGTGCCGCCTTTTTTATCGGTGGTGCTCTGCGCGGTCGCCAGGAACAGCGCGTTATCGCTGTTGCTGAACGCCAGTTCGTATGCGCCTTTTGAGATTACCTGGTTCAACGGCTGAGACTCCGCCGCCATCACCGCAGAGGTTGAGAACAGCGCCGTTGCCAACAGCAGTGGACGCAGCGCCCACGATTTTTTATTCGCCTTCATAACTTCTCCATAGCAAAAACACCGCCTGATGGCAGTGAAGTGAAAGCCCGACATTACAACCAATGTTAAAAAGACAGCCCGAGGCGAGCCGACGAAGGATGCTACTTTTTGAGAATAGTAATCATTTCGAAGGGAAAGTGACAGGATTTTATCCGCTTACAAACGCCGCCAGGGCGCCCGAAGGCACCCTGTCAGCACAGAACGTTAATGCAACTTATTTGGTCAGTTCGGCAGTCATGTGCACGCCGTTGTTGAAGTTGGCTTCGGTCACTTTATAGGAAGCACCAGCTTCGTGCGCCTGAGCAGCGATTTGCGCTTCTGCACCATCCAGCGTTGAAGCGGTTGCAGTGATGCTTTGCGCAAAGCTAGCGAATGGCAGAACGGTCAGAGCAACAACAGCAGCAAAAGTTTTGATAGATTTCATGGTCAATTCCTTAATGTACGTTTGATTGAGTAAGGCGTCATCGCCTTGTTGAGAGATATAATAGGCGCAGAATTGATCAGTAAAAAGCGGAGAGATTTGCCGTTGTTGTTCGAATATTTTGAACATAAAAAGCACGTTTGGGTTAACCTTTGTGCAAAGGGTTAAAAATCTGACATTTAATTAAAAGGCAGGATTTATGGCTGCGATAGGCAGAGCGCACATCTCTGTAGCGGCGCGATTAATCGCGCACCTTTCTGCCTTATATAAGGTCAAAGACGCGCAATAAATTGCGCCGCTACGGATTGCAGACGCATCAGCCGTGATGACGGACGCGGGTGAAGATGGTGATGGCGGCGAGCAGCATCAGCACGCCGCTGGCGAGGAATACGCCGCCTGCGCCTTGCAGATCAAACATCCAGCCACCGGCTGCTGCACCGGCGGTGATCGCCAGCTGAATGGTGGCGACCAGCAAACCGCCGCCCGATTCCGCATCGTCCGGCACCGCGCGGGAAATCCACGTTGACCAGCCGGTTGGCATCGAACCAAATGCCAGGCCCCACAACGCCACACCCGCCGCGACCAGCCACGACACATCGCCGAAGCTCACCAGCAGCAGCGCGGTCACGCTCATCACCAGCGCCATCGCGGTTAACGTCAACGATACGCTGCGCGTCACCAGATAACCGGCCAGCGAAGTACCGAAGAAGTTCGCTACGCCAAACGCCAGTAGCACCAGCGACAGCTGATTGACGTTCAGCTGCGCGCTGCCTTCGAGGAACGGACGCAGATAAGTAAAGAAGGCGAAGTGGCCGGTAAACATCATGATCACCGCCAGCATGCCCCAGCGCATCACGCTTTTACGCAGCAAATCCAGCACGCCACCGCTGCGCGCTTTATTAACCGGCGGCATCGCGGGCAAGGTGAAGAACTGCCACAGCAGCGCCAGCACGCCCAATGCAGCGGTCAGAATGAAGATGTTACGCCAGCCGATAATACCGCCCAGATAGCTGCCAAGCGGCGCAGCAATAATGGTCGCCAGCGAAATACCGCTGAACACGATGGAAAGCGCGCGCGGCACCTGATCGCTCGGCACAAGACGCATGGTAATCGCCGTGGAGAGCGTCCAGAAACCGCCAATCGCCACGCCCAGCAACACGCGGGCCAGCAGAATCATCGGCAGATTTTCGGCAAAGGCCACCAGCAGCGCGGAGGCAATCAGCAGCAGCGTAAACGCCAGCATCACCACGCGACGATCAAGCTGACGCGTCACGTTGCCAATCACCAGACTGGTGAGCAGCGCCACCAGCGCAGTGACGGTAACGGTTTGTCCCGCCTGCCCTTCGCTGATGTGCAGCGTGTCAGCAATCGGCGTCAGCAAACTCACCGGCAGAAATTCTGCGGTAATCAGGCCGAACACACCAAAGGCCATGGCAAACACCGCGCCCCACGCCGGTTTCTCCACGTCTAAAGGTGTTTCAGCTATTTCAGTATCCAGGCTCATCTGTGATCCCCATCACAAAATATTTAGCGTTAAGCATAGTGACTGATCATCAGACGATCTATGATGCAGAAACTTTGTTTTTTGATTATTCGTCTGGGATTGGTATGAGCCGCTATGAAGATCTGACCAGTGAATTGCTGATGGGCATGCGCCTGTACGGCGTCAAATACCAGCGTATCGCGCTGCACGCGCCCTTTGGCCTGCAATACGACGATGCGCCTGGTCGCGCGCAGCTGCATTTTGTTGGGCGCGGATCGTTACTGATCCGTTCGGCGTCGGGCGTGATCTATCCGCTACAGGCCGGCGATGCGCTGCTGATCCCGCACGGCAAACCGCACGCGCTGATCTCCAGCGAAGAGGCCGTTTGCGAACCCATTTCGACGTTTAATAGCCGTCCGATTTGCGCCAGCGTCTGCGCCATCGACGACAGCACCGAACTCTGCCCGGATAACAGCGATGTGATTCTGTTCAGCGCCTGCATGGCGTTTGAGCTGGGCGGCATGCAGCCGCTGGTACACACCATGCCGGATGTGATGCTGGTGAGCACGCTGCTGGCGCAATACCCGGAAATCCAACCGATTCTCGATGCGATGGAGCGCGAAACGCGGCAGCGCAAAGCCGGTTTCGCCGGGATTCTGTCACGGCTGGCGGATGTGGTGGCGGCGCAGATTGTACGCGGTTGGGTGGAAAACGGCTGCGGCAAAGGCAGCGGGCTGGTGCAGGCGCTGCGCGATCCGCGTCTTAGCCAGGCGATGGCAGCAATGCACCGTGCGCCCGGCGAAAACTGGACGGTGGAGCGGCTGGCACGTGAATCGGGCAGCTCGCGCTCGGTATTTGCCGCACGTTTCCAGACGGCAACCGGCATGACGCCGCTGCGTTATCTCACCGAACTGCGCATGCGGCTGGCGGTGGAACGTATTGTGAATGAGGGCGAAGCGGTGGAAAGCGTGGCCTTCCACCTCGGTTACGGTTCGCTGGCAGCGTTTAGCCGCGCGTTTAAACGTATTGTCGGCACCCCGCCCGGCGCACTGCGCGCCGAACGAGAAATGCGTTAACGGAACACGCTGATCGCTTCCACCAGGCGATTGGCCTGATGCTTCATGCGGCCCGAGGCTTCGGCGCTCTCGGCCACGCGCGCGGCGTTTTGATGGGTGATATCGTCGAGATCTTCTACCGCGGTGCTGACCTGGGTCAGCGCGATGGCCTGCTCGGCGGTCGCCCCGCTGATTTGCGCAATCAATGCGGTGACGTTCTGCACCTGATCGACAATTTCCTGCATGGTGTGACCGGCCGCATCGGCGTGATCGCTACCGGACTGCACGCGGCTGGCGCTGGTTTCCACCAGGTGTTTGATTTCGCTGGCGGCTTTGGCGCTGCGTTGCGCCAGGCTGCGCACTTCACCTGCCACCACCGCAAAACCTTTGCCCTGCTCACCGGCGCGTGCCGCTTCCACTGCCGCGTTGAGTGCCAGAATATTGGTCTGGAAGGCGATGCCGTCAATCACGCTGGTGATGTTGGCGATGCGCTTCGAGCTATCGGCGATCTCCGCCATCATGCCCACCATCTCCTGCATCACTTCGCCGCCTTTGATCGCCGCATGACTGGTGTTTTCCGACAGACCATTCACCTCTTTGGCGGTGTCGGTGTTGCTCTTCACCGTGGCGGTCATTTCGTTCATGGTGGCGGCGGTTTGCTGCACGTTGGCGGCAGCTTGTTCGGTGCGGCGGCTCAGTTCGTCGTTGCTGCGCGCAATGGCATCGCTGGCGCTCAGCACGTTAATCGCCTGGCCGCTGACATCATCCACCAGCCAGCGGAACATCAGGCCGAGCTGACCGATGGCGCGCAGCGTGACACCAATCTCATCAACGCGATCAATTTGTTCCACTTTATGGCTGGCACCGGTCGCCACGCTTAATGCCTGTCGGCACATGCGCTCCATCGGACGGGAAATTTGCTGCTCCAGCCACAGACTCGCCAGCAACAGCAGGCCCGCCATACCGCCGGTAAAGCAGCCCATCGCTAAGGGTGCCATGCCCAGCAGCCACACGCCCAGAATCGAGAGCGGCAGCAGCGTGAGCAAGGTAGTACGAATACGCCAGCGCAATGGCAGCGTTTTCAAAATCGATCCAAGACGACGCCAGCCGGTGCCTACGATCAAACCTTTATGGAAGCGACGTCCTTTGGCGCGGCCTTCGCGGAAATCACGGTACAGCGCTTCGGTTTGACGCACTTCTTCCGCTGACGGCTTGGTGCGCACCGACATAAAGCCTTGCACCTTGCCATCACGCACCACCGGAATGGCGTTGGCGCGCACCCAATAGTGATCGCCATTTTTACGCCGGTTTTTTACCAGCGCCGTCCACGGCTCGCCCTGTTTGAGCGTCGCCCACATATCAGCAAAGGCCTCCGGCGGCATATCCGGGTGGCGCACCATGTTATGCGGCTGACCATTTACCTCTTCCGGGCTGAACCCGCTAACTTCTATAAAGGCATCGTTGGCGTAGGTGATATAGCTGTTGAGGTCGGTGGTCGACATCAATGTGGCGTCATCCTCAAATGCAAATTCGCGCTGAGTGATGGGCTGGTTGTTACGCATGTGTATGTCCTTGCAAGATGCAGGCGAAAAGAAAAATCGATTATGCTTTTTTACCTTTTCGGCAGCGCAAGAGCCTGGCTTTAGCGTGGTCTTGGTTTTTTTATCCCTTGTATGGCTGGACTGGGAAGCGACGCACACTTTGTGGGTAATTGTTGAACGATAAAATTCTATTTAGAGTAAACAAAAAGCAGGTTTGGATCGCGAGAGTAAATATTATAAGAAGGCTTTGCCGCAGCGCAGCGGAAAAAAAGTTTCTGACGGCCTGGCATAAGAATGTTCTAAATACTCCGAATGCAGGTAACAAATAAACATTTAAATACGTTTATAACAAAAAGTTTAACTCAAAGACCAAACCTAACCCAATGAATTTATTATGCAAAAAAAGAAAATATTGACCTTTACAGCACTTTAAATCCGATTGGGACATTTCTTGTCATTTTCATACTTTTAACTGTGAATACTGCGCCCTGTTTTTCCCCATAGAGCGCAGTAAGACAAAAGGACTTAAAGTATGAGCACATCTAAAAACCAAAATAATTCGCGTACCGCACAATCCGGTACCAACTCGGCATCAATTGCCACCGCAGCAACTTATACGCTGCCACCCATTGTTCCTATTAAATACAATGAAGCCATTATCGACACCATTCGTTCGCCGGTTAATAACAAACTTACCCCGATTGAATCAGGTGCAGAAGTTGATACCGGCACCCTGATCTTTGAGGGCCGCGCGACAGCCAATAAGCAGATCATTATTTTTGATAATGGCGTTGAAATAGCCCGTGTTGTCGTCCATACCTCAGGTACCTGGGTATGGTCTTCAAATCAATTCAACAGTGGTGATCACCACTTTACCGTGCAGGTTGTGGGTGCCGATAATCCGGTTTCAGAAAGCTATGATGTTTCTGTAAGCCCTGTGGCAGAGCAGCCGGTAGCCGTTTTATCTGTGATTGATGACTCGGCAGGCTACGCACAAGCCATCTCTTCAGGTGACAGCACTGCCGATAGCACCCCGCGTTTCTCGGGCACAGCTCAACCCCATGCGCTGATCAAAATATTGGATGGTGGCCGTGAAATCGCCATGGTACAGGCTAACAGCCGCGGTGAGTGGAGCTTCATTACCAAGCTGGATAGCGGCTCGCACAGCCTGGTATTTGTTTCGGGTGAATCCTCTACTGCACCGTTCGTTTTGAATATTCTGCCACCAGAAGCCCTGCCGATCGTCATCACTGCGGTTTACGATAATAGCAATCCTTACCTGCCGAAAATCCTGAAGTCTGGTGATAACACGCAAGACACCACACCACGTTTTGATGGTAAAGCCGGTGCTAACGTGATCGTCCGCTTGTATAACGGCGACAAAGAGATTGGTTCTACTCAGGCCGACCCGTGGGGTAACTGGAGCCTGACGCCTTCTATTAAAGCGGGTAGCTACAATCTGGTGTTCAAAACCAGCGAAGGTTCAGAAAGTAAGCCATTCGCCCTGAACATCACCTCAGCAGATGCACAGCCGATTGAAATCTATAATGCCTACGATGACACCGATCGCTACTACTACAAACCAATTAAGTCCGGCGATACCACGCAGGACACCACGCCACGCTTCAACGGTAAAGCCGGCGCCAACGTATTGATCCGCCTGTTCGACGGCGATAAAGAGCTCGGTTCAACCTACTCTGACCCAAATGGCAACTGGAACATGACGCCAAACCTGCCTGCAGGCAGCTACAACCTGGTGTTCAAAGCCGGTGAAGGTTCGGTCAGCAAACCGTTTGCACTGACCATCGCTTCTGCTGATTCACAGCCAATCGAAATTTATGCTGCGTTAGAAGATTCAAATGGTTACAACCGTAACCTCGCACCAGGTTCAACCATCAAAGACACCACGCCGTACTTCTACGGTAAAGCCGGTGCCAATGTAATTATCCGCCTCTATAACGGCGACAAAGAAATTGGTTCAACCAAGGCTAATGCTTACGGCGACTGGAGCCTGACGCCGACGCTGCAGTCTGGCAGCTACAATCTGGTGTTCAAAGCCGGTGAAGGTTCAGAAACCAAGCCATTCCCGGTAACCATTGTTTCTGCAGCAGCCGAGCCGGTCGTCGTTACTGACGTGCTGGATAACTCTGCGGGCTACAGCGTGTCGATCGGTTCTGGTGCGACTTCAATCGACACTACGCCGCGCTTCATTGGCCGAGCGGGTGCTAATGTAGTGATTCGCCTCTTCAATGGCGAGCAAGAGATTGGCTCAACCACCTCGAATCAGTTCGGCGACTGGACCCTGACGCCTACCTTGCCGTTTGGTAGCTATAATCTGGTGTTCAAAACTGCGGAAGGCACCGCCAGCACACCTTTCGTTATCACCATCGCTGCGCCAGAAGCGCTTGAACCACAAGCGCCAGAGATTGATTTCATCCTCGATAACGTCGGCAAAGGCGGCTACGTTGAGAAGAACGGCACCACCGATGATGACACACCAAAACTGTCAGGTACCGCTGAGCCGGGCAGCCTGGTAGAGATTTACGACAATGGCATCAAGATTGGCGTACGTCAGGTGTCAAAAACCGGCTTCTGGGAATTCACCCCGGTGAATCCAGCTTACCTGTCTAACGGCAAACACAGCCTGGTCGTGAAGAGCAGCAACGGTACCGAAAGTGCCGCCTGGGACATCATCATCAAAGTGCCAGTCAGCGTTGATTTCGTTGGCAGCAACTCCGGCGAAGAGACGGGCGATCACGCCACTGCGGATACCACACCATTCTTCAGCGGCTACGGCCCGAAAGGCGTCCTGATTCGTCTGTACGAAGGGGATAAAGAGATCGGCTCGGTTGTAACCAGCACTCAGGATGGTAGCTGGAAAATCGACATCACCGAGGCATTGTCTACTGGCGCGCACAGCGTGGTCGCGAAATTCGGTAATGACAACGTCAGCGCGCAGTTTGACTTCAGCATCACCGCACCAGAGACACCGGTTGAGCCTGAAGTACCGGTTGAGCCTGAAGTACCCGTCGAGCCAGAAGTACCGGTTGAGCCTGAAAGTCGTTTCAAAATCAACCAAGTGGTCGATGCGTTCTTTATCGACACCGGCATCATCAAGGCTAACGACGCAACAGATGACAACCGTCCGAAAATGACCGGCAGTGCTCCGGCAAATACGCTGGTTCGCATCTTCGACAACGGTCAGGAAATTGGTACTGCGGTAGCTAATGCCAACGGCGAATGGGAATTCAAACCAGAAACCGCTCTCGACCTCGGTGCACATACCATCACCGTGGGTGAAAACGCCGATAATGCCAGCGCTGCCTTTAGCTTCAACGTGGTTGTCGCCAACGTCTTCGCACCTTGGGTACTGGGTGGCATTAGCGAGTTCGATGGTGTTGAGGAGTTCGCTTATAACAGCGACATTTACGACAACACGCCGATTTTGAGCGGTGTCGCGGTAGTAGGCTCAACAGTGTTCATCGAGATTGACGGCAAAGCCGTAGGCAGCGCCGTTGCTGATGCTTACGGTCGCTGGAGCTTCCAGACTACCGAACCGTTAACGGCTGGTGGACATGAAGTCGTGGCCACCGATGCGCTGGGCAATAAAGGCGCAACGCTGAGCTTCTCACTGGTTGATCCTGAAAACTTCAATATCAGCTTCAACGTCTATGCCGACGATGTGGGTGAGTCACTGATTAATCATCAGGAGATCACCAACGATGCGACGCCGCTGCTGCGCGGTATCGCCGGTCAGGATATCGTTCTGGATATTTACGATAACGATATGAAGATTGGTAGCGTACGTACCGGTCTGGATGGTAGCTGGTCTTATAACCTGGAGCTGAGCGATGGCCCGCATAGCATTGTGGTGAAAGGCGAGTACAACTCCAGCATTGCCCGTAAATTCAATGTTGAAGCGGAAACGGAAACCGCGTCAGGCACCATCGATTCAGTCTCTGGTCGCTACTCTGATTACGACAACGTGCAGCCATCAGACGGCGAAGCGATTCAGGACAACCGCGTGGTGATTTATGGCTCTGGCCAGCCAGACGCCGTGGTTGAACTGTTAACGTCTGACGGTCGTTCACTGGGCTTCACTGGTGTTGCGGCTAGCGGTAAGTGGTATATCGAAGTTGATAGCCGCTTTGACGATGGCATGCACAGCGTGATTGCTAAGTTTGACGGCGTGGCAAGCGAAGCCTTTATTTTCCACATCGGTGAGCGTCCAGCGAGCGAGAATCAGGAAGAGACCTTCAACCTGTTCGATATCTCCGCTGTTGAGCTGTTAAGCGATAGCGAAGAGACGCTGCTGGGCAAAGAAGTGGAAGTGGCAGCACAACCGGCTACCGCACTGCAACTGACCCAAGCAGACCTCGCTGTCACCAGTACTTCTGGTGTGGTTGAGAGCGTTGCTGTCGCGAATGCAGCGTTGCAGGATGAGCAGTATCAGGCGATCTAACGCTAAGTAAATCACCCGTAAAAAGGTCGCCATGAATGGCGACCCTACGGGAATTTTTGTAGGGTGCGCATTTATGCGCACCTTTTTTATTGCCTCAGAACTGCCACCTCACGCCAACGTTATAACGCCAGCCTTTGGCGCCATTGCCGTCGATCTCTTTGCGGTAATCGGCTTCCGCGTACAGCGACACATCTTTCTGCACGGTCGCGGTGCCGCCTGCGCCCACTTCCCACATCTGACCAAACTGTCCGCTGCTGAAGTTTGCGCCAAACGCCGGATTATCCACTGATGACACCGAGGTATCTGCGCTGCCGCCCCAACCTTTGTAGTAGTTAGCGCGCAGATAAGGCGTGTACTGGCGATTGCTGTCGTCGGTCCATGTGCGATCGAGGCGTGCGCCGAGACGACCAATGGTTTGGTTGTAGTCGCCGTAACGCACTTTGTTGCCGTCTTCATCGGTGAAGTCGTTCATATTCAGCTTCATGTACATCAGCTGCGCCTGCGGCTCCAGCTTGTAGCCATCACCCAACTCAAACGGATAGCCGCTCTCCAGCGATGCCGTCCAGCCGTTGCCTTTCAGCTTCGCCACCTTTTGCGTGCGGGCAATGTCGGTTTCGCCGCGATGCCAGTCAAATGACAGCACGCCGTCCAGATAGAAACCGCTCTGACGCTGCCAGGTGCCGTAAAACGCCAGGCTGTCGCTGTCGAAGGTGGTGCTGCTGTAACCGTCGGCCGCATGCGGACGAATGCGCGTATTACCGCGCGTATAGGCTACACCGCCGCGCAGGCTATCCTGCTCGCCGTCGAGTCGCAGCAGATTGCCGCCCACCTGCACCGCGCTGTAATCGAGGTCAAAGTCATAACCGAAGTCACGGAAACTCTTATCGCTCTTGTACTTCAAATTCGAACCGATATAGCGCAGGAACATCTCGCCGCCGTTGCCTTCCGGACGCGTCTGCTCGTGGCGCAGTTCGCCGAGACGTTTATGCAGATCATCGATAATCGCCGCCGTGTAGTAGGCCAGGCCAACCGGTGCCGAAACATAGGATGGCACCTGCGGCACCACCGCTGGACGCGCATCGTAGCTTTGCGGCGTACCAAAGGCATCGGTGACAAAGGTCGGCTGACAGCTGGCGCTGTCTTCGCACACGTAGTAGTTCGCCAAACGGTAATCCCAATAGTTATTACCGCTACCGCTGACTAAACGCTGGTTAGGATCGCTGCTGCCCGGCGCAAAGGTGTAGAGCCGATATTGCCACGGCCCGGCGCCGATATAGCCATCTTTAAGCGCGAAGCTGTTGGCGCTGGCATTGCCGCCGACCTGCGCCAGCGAAATACCTTCGTTGCCTTCAATACCGCCGTTGCGATTGAGATCGGTCAGCGCGCCGGTGCTGGCATCGGCCAGCTTCAGGTTGACCAGCGTGGTACCGCTGGCATTGCCGGTGACGTTGAGATGGTCAGTGAACTGATTGCTCAGCGCGCCACCTTCGTTGAGGTTAGTGACCAGATTGAGCTGGCCGCCGCTCGACGCCAGTGAACCCGCAATATCCAGCGTGTTGCCCGGCGAACCCGCACCGTTGGTGAGATCCAGCGTACCGGCGTTATTCACCACCAGCGAATCGGCGCTGCCGCCGGATAGCGTTGGATGCACGTTATCGCCGGCATACAGCGTGGAATCCGCATCGACATTAATGGTGCTGTGCGCCAGCTGCAGGTTGTCGGTCAACGTCCATCTGGTGTTGGCAAAGTTGATGGTGCTCCAGCCGCTGCCAAGATTAACGCCTTTGCTGAGATCGTCGGCGCTGAAGCTGCCGCCGCGCGAGTCGATCTGGTTAAAGGTCAAGGTGTTGCCGGTGCCGCTACCGCTGGTGAGATGGTAGGTGGTGCCGAGATCGACATTGCTCACTTCGGCACGGTTGTTGTTGTCGTTGCCCATGGTCAGGCTGCCGTTGAGCGTGCCGCCCGTCCAGCGGAACAGATCCGATCCGCCGCCCGGATTGATATCGCCCTGCACTGCGCCTTCCGTCAGCAGGATTTCGTCGTCGGCGTTGCTGCCCGCCACCGCCACGGTTTGTGGATTGGCGGTGATGATGTTGCCGAGGTTCTCGAAGATGGTTTTACCGCCGCGCAGATCCACCACCGGCGCAGTCAGGCTGTTGGAGGTGAAGTTGCCGGTATTGACGATGGTGCCCGCTGTGCTGGACACCAGCGCCGATCCGCCCGCCGCATTATCGATATTGACGTTGGCTGCGGTGGTGACATTTCCCGTGGTATTGGCGCGAATACCGGTGCCGCCGGCGCCGGTAATGTTGAATTGATAACCCGAACCCAGCGTCAAATCGCCGCTGGTGGTGGAACCATCGGCATTGGCGATATTCAAGCCGCTGCCGCTGCCGGAGACGTTGGTGGTCACCGTCGAAGCCGGATCAAATGGCACGGCGGTGCGAATCCCGTTGCCGTCGCCGACGTTAATGGTGAGATTGCTCAAGCCAACGTTGCTCAGTTCGGCGCGGTTTTCGATACCGTTGCCGCTGCCCAGCACGTTCACCGTGGCGTCGCTGGCGCTGAGTGCGGTTGCGCCGCTATCCAGCAAGATGCCGTGTGCGTTGCCGCGCGTGGTGATCACCGTGTCGCTGCCGGTAAGCGCCAGCTGCGCGCCATCGCTGATGCGCACGCCCGCGATACCGTTATCGACATTGATAGTGCCGCCTTTCGCCAGCGTGCTGCCGCTGCCGGAGACATCCAGCCCGGTGCCGTTGGCTACGTTGACCACGCCGTTGTTGGTCAGCGTGCTGCCGGCACGCGAACGGATCCCGATGTTGTTGCTGCCGGTGAGATTCACATTGCCGTTGTTGACCAGCTCTGCGCCGTTAGTGACATCAAAACCTATCGCGCCATTACCCGCGCCGCTCACGTTGCCGTTGCTGGTGACGCTGGTGGCCGCTGCGCTGCCATCCAGCGCGTTACTCAGATCGGTACGCAGATTGTTGACCAGCACACCGACTGCGTTGCTGCCGCTGAGATTGATGTTGCTGCCGCTATCCAGCGTGGCATTCGCGCCGCCTTCCGCACGGATTGCCGTGCTGCCCTGACCGCTGGCGGTAAAGTTGGCGTTGCTGCTATTCAGGCTGCTGCCGCTGCCGGAGATAATCGCGCCGGTACTGTTGCTGGCGCTGGAGGTGATGGTGGTCGGAGAGGTGAAGCTCAGCGCCGCGCCGTCATCAATGCGATAGCCGGTTGAGCCGCTGCTGTTGATATTTAACGCGTTGGTGGCGGAGCTGATGCGCGATCCACTGCCCGCCGCGTGATAGGCAATTTGGTCACTGTTATTAAATACCGGCGCTGAACCGGCGGCGATATTCACCAGTGCGCCGTTGAGCGCTTCCGCCCCAATCGCGCCGGTGCCGTTGAGATTCAGCGTGCCGCCGTTCAGGTTGGCTACTGCGCGATTGCCGCTGGCGCTGACGCCTCGGCTGCGGTTGCTGGTGCTGCCGCCGTTAACGTTGATGGTGCCGGTGTTATTGGCGGTGGTGGCAAAGGTGCTGCTGCCGCTGTTTACCGCGATGCCGGTGCCGCCGTCATTGATGTTGATGTTGCCGCTGTTGGTACCGGTCGCGCCGCTTTCGACGCGAATGCCGGTGGAGTTGGCGCCGCTGAAGGTGATATCGCCGGTATTAGTCAGCTGCGCGCGATTGCGTGCCAGATAGCCGGTCAATCCACTCTGCGAAGCATTCAGTGACGCTGCGGAGTTCAGGCTGGTGCTGGTAACCGGCGAGCCGCTGTTTTTGCCAAAGATATCGTGTTTTTGTCCGTCAACGATCGCGCCAATCGCGTTGCTGCCGGTGAGATTCATGCTGGTTGCAGCATCAATCACACCCGTTGCGCCACCTTCAACGGTGATGCCATTGGCACCGCTGCCGCTGACGTTGATCACCGCCGCATCGCTGCTGACTTCGGTGCCAGCGCCGCTGCCGAGCACGGCGGTAGAACCGGCTCCCGATGCGGTGAGCGACAACGCATTACCGTGGAAATCTGCGCCCTGCTCAACGCGGAACAGCGTGGAGTTCTGCGTCGTCACATCAAACGGATTATTGCCCAGCACGTTAATCAGCGCATTGGGGCCGTAAGCGAAGAAGGCTATCTGATTGGTGCCGCTAGAGAAAGTAGGTACTGCAGCCGGATCCACGGTCACCGTGGAATTACCACGCGCGTGCACACCGATCGCACCATTACCGCTGAGATTGATCGGGCCATCGACGGTGGCCTGCGCCGTGCCGGTCGCACCTTGCCCTTCCACCCACACGCCATAGTTGCGCGTGCCGCTGGCCGGATCGGCGCCGCCCGCCACGTTGATGGTGCCGGTTGAGGTGGCGCTGGCGGTGTTGCCGTTGGTTGCCAGCACTTTCACGCCGGTGGCGTTCACGCCATTCAGGTTGATGGTGCCCGCGTTATTGATGTTGCCGGCACTGTTGGTCACCAGCATGCCGACGTTTTCACGCGGAATGGTGGCAGCCGCACCGTTCACATTGATGGTGCCGTTGTTGATCATGGTGGCGTTATTGGCGCCGGTCGCTGACATCCCCGCCGCGTTCTGCGTTTTAGTACCGATGGTGATGCTGCCATCGTTAACCGCGTTGCCATTGGCGACCAGGGCGATACCGCTGGTCAGCCCGCTTTGGTTCATCGCGGTATCAGCCGTCGCCTCACCCAGGCTGTTCTGCGGTCCGCGACCAATGTAAATATTGCCGCTGCCGTTATTGGTGAAGCTGGAAGTGGCATCGGTCAGTAACACGCCAGACGCGGTGCCGCGGGCGCTGGAACCGTTAACGCCGACGTTAATATTGCCGCTGTTATTGGCGGTGGATGACACGCCAAGATTGATGCCCGCCACGCCATACTGCGAATTGCTGCCGGTGGTGGCGAAATTGAGGATACCGTTATTGTTGAAGGTGCTGCCGGTTTGCACGGATACGCCGTTAGCGCCGTAGCCGGTCGAGCCAATGCCGGTGCCATCCTGACGATTGAGGAAACCGCCATTAATCACACCATTGTTGATGCCGCTGCTGCTGTCAGTTAATACCAGCGCCGTACCGTTATTGGTGATGCTACCGCGGCTTGCCAGTTTGCCATCAATCACCGCTTGTGCGCCGTTGGAGGCTTTAATCGCGCCGCCCGTCGCGCCCACCACTTCCAGCGTTTTACCCGCCGCCAGATTGACTCTCGCACCCGCGCCATTGGCATTTATCACAATGCGATTGCCAATAGCTTGCGTCACCTCGTCTGGCGGAGTGGCGCTGACGTTGTAGACGATGTTGGCATTGGTGAAGGTGACGGCTTTGTTGAACTCGGGCAGGTAGCGGGTTTTATCAAGATTACCCGCCTGCAGCTGGCTGATCAGCCAGTTGTTGTAGCTTTGCAGCTGGCTGGCGTTGGTGACCGTGAAGCTGGTGCTTTTGCCATCCAGCGTCTGCACGCTGAAAGCGCCGTTATAGGTGGCGAGGTTTTGTACCTGATAGCTGCTGGTGGCCGATCCCGCGCCGTCTGGCGTGGCGGTAGCACCGAAAAAGCTGATACGGTTATTGCTGTTCCAGTTGACCGTGCCGGTGCCGCTCACATCAAAAAGTTGCGTCTGTTTGGCTGCCATGGTCCAGCTGTTGGTGCTGGCGCTGCTGAGTGCATTGGCCTGGCCGATATTCACGTCCAGTGTACCGCCGGTGACATCGGCAATGCGCGCATCGATGTACTGCGCATCATTGACATTTTGTACATCCGGTACGCTGGTGGTGCTGGTGACGGGCGCTAACGCGACCAGACTGGCAGAGTTATAAACCTGGAAAGTGCTGTTGGTGCCGGTGGCCGCATCGGGCGTGGTAATGGCGAAGTTTTGCGGGCCGGGATCAAGGCGATCCTGATTGAGATACTGCGATCCCGCCGTGATCGCCACTTGCCCGAGCGTGGTGGTGACCGCGCCGTCCGTTCCTGCCGTGAAGGCCTGATTTCCGGTCAGGGTTTCATTGCCGCTACTGACGGTAATCTTACCGGTTTGGTTGTCATTATTTTCTGGTGTGTAAGTCCCCAAAGTTACAGCCTGACTTTGCATTGCTGGATAGATCAGCAATTGCGCCGCCAACATCCCTAATGCGATAGGATTTAATTTAAACCTCATACTTCCTCCAGTGGGCGTGCAGCGTCCGCGCTGTTTTTGCAACAGCGTTAAATTCATCGCGAGGGGATAAAACGGCAGGTTAATACCAATCCCGTGTAGCAATCTAATTTGAGAACAACTGTGTGAAGAAATACGGTGCAGCGAAAAAAGGGATGGAATCGTTGTTATAGATTAATTGGCTTTAGGTATAGACAGTTTTGCTTGCTAATGCAAAAGGCAATTTCGGGTAACTTATTGTGATAATGGATAAATAATTGCGAGGCGGATTGGATATTCGAAATAATTTGAGACCAATTAAAATTTTAGGTCTAGCTTTCTATCTCCTTAATAAATCCTTTATTTTTTGCTGACGCTTTACTTACAAACGGTACTTAAGTGGTGAATCGGGCTGTGCCAGGATAAGCGATACGAGAGACTTTAAAACTGTGATCGGAGTCTCGTTTTAAACAGGTCGCCATGAATGGCGACCCTACGGGGAGTTGGTTTGTAGGGACGCCATTTATGGTGACCTGGTCGATATCCGCACTGCACTCAACTCAAATCTACATTGCGGGTGCCGCCCCACCAGGTAAAGGCGAACCCGCCAATCCACGCCACGATCAGCCCGGCGAGATACACCGCCATGCCGGCAAAAATGCCCTGCGATGAGGTCATCAGCGGCAGCGTGACTAAACCTGAAGGGCCAAACACGGTGTTCATTCCCACCGGCAATCCCAGCCACGCCACCAGCCCGATAAAGAAGCCGCCCAGCGCGCCGCCAAAACAGGCGGTGATAAAGGGTTTCAGGCGCGGCAGCGTGACGCCATAAATCAGCGGTTCGCCGACACCGAGCAAGCCCGGCACAATCGCGCCTTTGATCTGTTTACGCAGCAGCGAGTCTTTATCCGCTTTGCACCATAACGCCAGCGACGCGCCGACCTGCCCGGCGCCGGCCATCGCCAGAATCGGGAACAGCGAGTTAAAGCCCTGGGTTTCCATCAGCGCGAAATAGACCGGAATAAAGCCCTGATGGATGCCAAACATCACTGCGATCAAAAACAGTCCGGCCAAAATAGCGCAACCAAACGGATTGTTATTCAGATGAATGAACAACCATGACATACCTTTAAATAATTCGCCGCCGATTGGCATAATCACCAGGAAAGTCACTGCGCCGGTAATTAATAACGTCAGCAACGATGTCAGGATCATATCGAGATTATCGGGAATCATTTTCCGCAGCTGTTTCTCAACCCAGGCACCAAATATCGCCGCCAGCAGCACGCCAATAATATTGCCGCGCGGATCGATCACCATGCCGAAGAAATCCTGCATCCCGCTGTAATAACCAACCTTCGCGTCAGGAACATAACCGAGCACAAACAGCGAGGCGATAATTGCCCCGTTGACGCCAGTACCGCCAAAGGCTTTCTGCGCGTTGTAGCCGATCAAAATACTCAGGAAGGTGAACAGCCCTTTACCAAACACCTTCATGTACGCCACGGTATCCAGCAGCCAGCGTGCATGATCGCCAGGTTGATTGAGGTGGAAGATCTGCTCAATTAGCGTGGCGAAACCCAACAGTAAACCGGCACCGATAAAACCGGGGATCAGCGGCGTAAAGATCGTGGCAAAGCAGGAGAGAAAACGGTGCAGCGCGCTGGTCTGCTTCGCCTTCATCTGCTGCTTTTGCGCGCTGGCGATGGCCTGCAGATCGCCCGGCTCCTGTTGATTAAGCAGCGCCTGCATCTTCTCCGCTGCGGTTTGCGCTTTGCCGGGACCGAGCACGATTTGCAGCTGCGCATCGCTGTCGATCACGCCCAGCACGCCCGGCAGTGTTTTGAGTGTGGCGCTATCCACTCGCGTGGCATCGGCAAGCGTCAGACGCAGGCGCGTCATGCAGTTGCCGCACTGCACCACATTGCTGGCACCGCCCACCGCTTGCAGAATATCGCGCACCAGACCTTCAGTAATGGCCGCCATTATTGCGCTCCTGCGTCACGCAAAGCATTGCGAATGAAGCCCTGATTCTGACTCAGCAGCGATTTCGCTTCATCGGCCGTTAATCCCGCCAGCACCATTACAATCGCGGTTTTACAATGCCCATTACACGCCGCCAGCGCCTGCTGCGCGGTGGCATCGTCACAATCGGTAGCTTGTTTGACGATGTTCACCTGGCGCTGCACCAGCTTCTGGTTGGTGGCTTCCACATCGACCATCAGATTGCCATACACCTTGCCGCTGCGAATCATCGCGCCGGTAGTGAGCATATTCAGCACCAGCTTCTGCGCCGTGCCGGCTTTCATGCGCGAAGAACCGGTGACCACTTCCGGGCCGACCACCGGCGTCAACGCCACATCAGCGGCCTGCGACATTGGGCTATTGGGATTACAGGTTAACGCTGCGGTAAATGCGCCTTGCTGACGCGCATACGCCAGCGCGCCCAGCACATAGGGCGTGCGGCCGCTGGCGGCAATCCCGACCAACACATCATTCGCATTGAACTGGATATCCCGCAGATCCTGCGCGCCCTGCTCCACATTGTCTTCGGCGTTTTCCACCGCCTGCAAAATCGCGGTGTGGCCGCCGGCAATCAGCCCCACAACCTGGCTGCGCGGCGTGCCAAAGGTCGGCGGACATTCGCTGGCATCCAGAATCCCCAGACGACCCGACGTGCCCGCGCCGCAATAGATCAGGCGACCGCCTTTACTGAAGGCAGCAGTGATGGCATCCACCACCTGTGCAATCTGCGGCACGATGGCTTCCACCGCCAGCGCCACTTTTTTGTCTTCATCATTAATCACCCGCAGCATCGCTTCGGTGGTCAGCTCATCAATGTTCTGGCTGGCGGGATTACGCCCTTCGGTGATCATCTGGCTCAGATCGATCTGCATGAGACACTCCTGTGAGAGAATAATTTATTCGTAAAACTATATATCACACAGAATTGTTAATTCCTCTGCTGCGCGGGATTTTTTTGCTTTTTGCCGCAGCAGGCGTAAAAAAACCCGCCGAAGCGGGTCGTTTTCGTGGCTCAGGCGTTTGCTAATTCTTTGCGCGCTAATGCGGCCAAAAAACCGCTTCTGGAACCATATTCACGATGGTGATCGACATAGCTATCGATTTTAGTCAACAGATTCTGCGGCAAGGTGATGTTGAGCTTTACCGCTTTGCCTTCATAGCGACTGAGATCGATATCGACAAAGGCCCAATAACCACCCTGACAATTTTCATCATCAATATGCGTTTCAATGTTCGTTGCCACCGGCACCTCGTAACCCGCATCAGTCGACGACTCCACATGCGCATCAATCGCAGCAGAAGCATCGGTTAATGCATCATCCACTGTCTCGCCAGCAAAAAAACATCCAACAACGTCCGGTACAAAGCCAGAATAGGTGTTGCTTTCTGTCTTATGAAGATAAACGGGGAATCTCATGTTGAGCCCTCACTTGAAAATGATTTTAAAAAAGATTTTTAGAAAGCACAGGTGGTTATAGTGGGTATGGATTTAAGCAAGGGTTTGTGACACAGGGTTATAAGACTTGTCTGCAGCAGGCATAAAAAAACCCGCCGAAGCGGGTTTCAGTCATAGCGGTCGCCATGAATGGCGAGGTTTTCGTAGGGTGCGCATTCATGCGCACCTGGAAGATTAGCTGGCGCTTTGCGTACGCAGCTGCTGCTCGTAGGCGGCGGCTTGTTTGGTGTCGAACTGGTCTTCCCAGCGCGCAATCACCAGCACCGCCAGCGCGTTTCCGATCACGTTCAGCGCGGTACGCGCCATGTCCATGATGCGATCCACACCGGCGATAAATGCCAGACCTTCCAGCGGAATGCCCACGCTGCCCAGCGTTGCCAGCAGCACCACGAAGGAGACGCCCGGCACGCCAGCGATGCCTTTCGAGGTCACCATCAGCGTCAGCACCAAAATGATCTCGTCGGTCAGCGACAGGTCAATGCCATACAGCTGGGCGATAAAGATCGCCGCGATGCTCTGGTACAGCGTTGAACCGTCGAGGTTGAACGAGTAACCGGTCGGCACCACGAAGCTGGTGATGGCTTTCGGCGCGCCGTAGGCTTCCATCTTCTGCATAATGCGCGGCAGCACGGTTTCTGAGCTGGAGGTGGAATAGGCAAGAATCAGCTCGTCTTTCAGAATGCGCATCAGCGTCGTAATACGCAGCTTACAGAAGCGCGCCACCGTGCCGAGCACCACGAAAGCAAAGAACAGAATCGCCACGTACACCAGCAGCACCAGCTTGGCGAGCGGATAGAGCGAGGCAAAACCGAAGTTAGCAATGGTGACTGCAATCAGCGCAAACACGCCGACTGGCGCGTAACGCATGATCATGTGCGTCACTTTAAACATGGTTTCGGAAATCGAACGGAATACCGTGACCAGCGGATCGCGATGTTCCTTCGGCAGCGCCGACAAGCCCATACCAAACAGCACCGAGAAGAAGATAATCGGCAGCATGTCGCCCTTCACCAGCGAGGCGAAGATGTTCTGCGGGATCAGCGACAGAATGGTGGTGACCAGACCGTGCGGTGCGCCCTGAACGGCTTCCGTTGTGGCTTCGTATTTAGAGATGTCCACCGTTGCCAGCGTTGACATATCAATGCCGCTGCCGGGTTGGAATACGTTGGCCAGCGTGATGCCGACCACAATGGCAAGGGTGGTGATCACTTCAAAATAGATAATGGTTTTGACACCAATACGTCCGAGCTTTTTCGCATCACCCACGCCAGCAATGCCGACAATCAGTGAGGAGATAACAATCGGTACCACAATCATCTTGATCAGATGAATAAAGATGTCACCCGCTGGCGTCAGAATGTTAGTGATTAACCATTCACGATCGTCGGGCTGATTATGCAGCACGGTTCCCACAATCACGCCCAGAATCAGCGCGACTAAAATCTGCCATGCAAGGGTGAACTTAAAACCTTTCATAACGCGTTATTTCCTCAGTTAAAAACCCCTTTGCTCTGCTGCGAAGGTGCAGGAGAAATGTCACACAGGGAAGTGAGCAAAAGCCCGATAAAATAGAGGGTTATTTATGACTACGTCGGTTACAGCTGTGCAGGCATTTTGCGCCTGCGGGGTGATGCAGTCTGAGTTGATACCTGCTGAACAGGGCCGAGATAAGTACCATTTTCACTACGGTAAATGCAACCCCCGGCGCGATAGCGCAAATCTTATTCAGGTTAGTAGCATAAAATGCTGACAAAGGTTAACAGCCATAACTCGCTGTTATGAAAAGTGTTAATTCGATAAGTTTCAGCATAGCTATGCAATATTGCGCAAAAAGCGGCCCGGCTCGTTTGCTGATTATTTGCACAGCAGAGGCAGAGATTTCTTAGGCTTAAAGCAGAAGATCACGCTGCTGGCGCGGCGTTTTTACCCGCCGATCGCCGAGGATTTGCGGGTGATCAAAGGCCGTGATCCAGACTACAAAACAGAAACAAAGCCCTGTCGTGGTCTTCAATTAACCATTGATTGACATATGATTAACATCTTCAAGGAGGTCAGCCATGAGCCAAATACATAAGCATCCCGTACCCGCTGCCATTGCAGCGAATGCTCTCATTAATGCCGATCAGTATGCGGCGCTGTATCAACAATCGGTTGACGATCCCGACACCTTTTGGGGTGAGCAAGGCAAAATCCTCGACTGGATTAAGCCTTACAGCAAAGTGAAAAATACCTCCTTTGCCCCCGGCAATATTTCGATTCGCTGGTATGAAGATGGCGCGCTGAACCTCGCCGCTAACTGCCTCGATCGCCATCTGGCCACGCGTGGCGATCATCCCGCCATCATCTGGGAAGGTGACGACGCCAGCGAAAGCAAAACCATTACTTTCCGCGAACTGCATGCGGACGTCTGCCGCTTTGCCAATGTGCTCGACAGCCTGGGCGTGAAGAAAGGCGACGTGGTGGCGATCTACATGCCGATGGTGCCCGAAGCCGCCGTTGCGATGCTGGCCTGTGCGCGCATTGGCGCGGTGCATTCGGTGATCTTCGGTGGCTTCTCACCGGAAGCGGTCGCCGGGCGCGTGGTCGATTCCAACGCCAAACTGATCATCACCGCCGATGAAGGCGTGCGCGCCGGACGCAGCATTCCGCTGAAGAAAAACGTCGATGATGCCCTGAACAATCCAAACGTCACCACGGTGAAAAATGTGGTGGTGTTTAAGCGCACCGGTAAAGATACCGGCTGGCGCGAAGGCCGCGATCTGTGGTGGCACGATCTGGTGGCGAAGGCCAGCGATCAGCATGAACCGGTTGCCGTCGATGCCGAACATCCGCTGTTTATCCTTTATACCTCCGGTTCCACCGGCAAGCCGAAAGGCGTGCTGCACACCACCGGCGGTTATCTGGTGTATGCCGCCAGCACCTTTAAGTATGTGTTTGATTATCATCCTGATGACGTCTACTGGTGTACCGCAGATGTCGGCTGGATCACCGGCCACAGCTACCTGATTTACGGCCCGCTGGCGTGCGGCGCGACCACGCTGATGTTTGAAGGCGTGCCGAACTGGCCAAAACCGAGCCGCATGGCGGAAGTGGTGGATAAACATAAGGTGACGCTGCTGTATACCGCGCCAACCGCGATTCGCGCGCTGATGGCTGAAGGCGATAAAGCGATTGAAGGCACCGATCGCAGCAGCCTGCGCATCATGGGTTCGGTGGGTGAACCGATCAACCCGGAAGCCTGGGAGTGGTATTACAAAAAGATTGGCGACAGTCGTTGCCCGATCGTCGATACCTGGTGGCAAACCGAAACCGGCGGCTTCATGATCACGCCGCTGCCGGGTGCGACCGAACTGAAAGCCGGTTCCGCCACCAAACCGTTTTTCGGCGTGCAGCCGGCGCTGGTGGATAACGAAGGCAATCCGCTCGAGGGTGCCACCGAAGGAAACCTGGTGATTGTCGATTCCTGGCCGGGCCAGGCGCGTACGCTGTATGGCGATCACGATCGTTTCGAACAGACCTACTTCTCCACCTTCAAAAATCGCTACTTCAGCGGTGACGGCGCGCGCCGTGATGAAGATGGTTATTACTGGATCACCGGCCGCGTCGATGACGTGCTGAATGTCTCCGGCCATCGTCTCGGCACCGCCGAGATTGAATCGGCGCTGGTGTCGCATCCGAAGATTGCCGAAGCCGCGGTGGTGGGCATTCCGCACAGCATCAAAGGCCAGGCGATCTACGCTTATATCACGCTCAATCACGGCGAAGAGCCGTCGCCAGAGCTGTATACCGAAGTGCGTAACTGGGTGCGTAAAGAGATTGGCCCGATTGCCACGCCGGATGTGCTGCACTGGACCGACTCGCTGCCAAAAACCCGCTCCGGCAAGATTATGCGCCGCATTCTGCGCAAAATTGCCGCGGGCGATACCAGCAATCTCGGCGATACCTCTACGCTGGCCGATCCGGGCGTGGTAGAGAAATTGCTGGAGGAGAAACAGTCCATTTCGATGCCGTAAGCGGCTTCTGTTGTAAGGGCGGCCATTTGGCCGCCCTTATATGCCACGTAGTTCTGAGTTCGCACAACTTATAAAACTAGAATATTCAGCCAGTTAAATCATTTAATCGTGAGTATGCTGGCCGCCTTGCCTCTGGAGAAAAATGTGATGAACGAAACCCCTGAACAGGAAGCAGTCTGGCAACAAGTCGAGAATAATCCGCGCTTCCATGAGCTGGTGCACAAGCGCCAGGCGTTTGCGCTGCTGCTCAGCGTGATCATGCTGGTGCTCTATATCGGCTTTATTCTGTTGATCGCTTTTGCGCCCGCCTGGCTCGGTACGCCGCTGCACGCGGGCACTAACGTCACGCGCGGCATTCCGATTGGTGTCGGTTTAATCGTGATGTCGTTCGTGCTGACCGGCGTCTACGTGTGGCGCGCCAACGGCGAGTTTGATCGTCTGACCAAACAGATCCTGAGCGAGGTGAAATCATGAAGCGCCTGCTTTCGATGTTTTTAGCCATCGTGCCCGCCAGCGTGTTTGCCGCCGATGCCATTACCGGTGCAGTACAACGGCAAGCCACCAACTATGAAGCCATTATCATGTTCGTGGTGTTTGTCGCGGCGACGCTCGGCATCACCTATTGGGCCTCGAAACGCACCCGCTCGCGCAGCGATTACTACACCGCAGGCGGCAACATCACCGGTTTCCAGAATGGCCTCGCCATCGCCGGTGACTTTATGTCTGCCGCCTCCTTCCTCGGTATTTCTGCTCTGGTTTACACCTCCGGTTACGACGGGTTGATCTACTCGCTCGGCTTCCTCGTCGGCTGGCCGATGATTCTGTTTTTAATTGCCGAACGTCTGCGCAACCTTGGACGCTACACCTTCGCCGATGTCGCCTCCTATCGCCTCGCGCAAAAACCGATTCGTACGCTGTCAGCCTGCGGCTCGCTGGTGGTGGTGGCGCTTTATCTGATCGCGCAGATGGTGGGTGCCGGTAAACTGATCCAACTGCTGTTCGGCCTCGATTACCATATCGCGGTGGTGATGGTCGGCATTTTGATGGTGCTGTACGTGCTGTTTGGCGGCATGCTGGCGACCACCTGGGTGCAGATCATCAAAGCGGTGCTGCTGCTGTTTGGTGCCAGCTTTATGGCGATTATGGTGATGAAAGCCACCGGCTTCAGCTTCAACACGCTGTTTACCGAAGCGATGGCGGTGCACCCGAAAGGCGCGGCAATTATGCAGCCGGGCGGGCTGGTGAAAGATCCGATCTCGGCGCTGTCACTGGGACTTGGTTTGATGTTCGGTACCGCCGGTTTGCCGCATATTCTGATGCGCTTCTTCACCGTGGCCGATGCGCGTGAAGCGCGTAAAAGCGTGTTCTGGGCCACCGGCTTTATGGGCTACTTCTACTTCCTGACCTTTATCATCGGCTTCGGCGCGATTTTACTGGTGGGATCAAATCCGGCCTTTAAAGACGCCAGCGGCGCGCTGCTCGGCGGCACCAACATGGCGGCGGTGCATCTGGCGAACGCGGTCGGCGGCAGCCTGTTCCTCGGCTTTATCTCAGCCGTGGCCTTCGCCACCATTCTGGCGGTGGTGGCAGGTTTGACGCTGGCGGGGGCGTCGGCGGTTTCACACGATCTCTATGCCAGCGTGATCCGCGAAGGTAAAGCGACGGAACGCGATGAGTTGCGCATCTCGAAGATCACCGTGCTGGTGTTAGGTGTGGTGGCGATTGCGCTGGGGATTTTGTTTGAAAAACAGAATATTGCCTTTATGGTCGGCCTGGCGTTCTCGATTGCGGCCAGCTGTAACTTCCCGATTATTCTGCTGTCGATGTACTGGTCGAAACTCACCACGCGCGGCGCGATGATTGGCGGCTGGCTGGGACTGATTACCGCCGTTCTGCTGATGATCCTTGGCCCGACGATTTGGGTGCAGGTGTTGGGGCATGAGAAACCGATTTATCCGTATGAGTATCCGGCGCTGTTCTCGATGCTGGCGGCGTTTATTGGTATCTGGCTGTTCTCGATTACCGATCATTCAGCACGCGGTGCGCAGGAACGTGCCCGCTTCCGTGGGCAGTTTATTCGCTCACAGACGGGGATTGGGATTTCGCAGGGGAAATCGCATTAAGTCCGTGCTGGCTTTCCCTCACCCTAACCCTCTCCCATAAATGGGAGAGGGAACCGATCGGCGCGTTTTTCTCCTTCTCCCGCTTGCGGGAGAAGGCCGGGATGAGGGACAGACCGCACCCAAACAAAAATGGCGACCCATTGGGCCGCCATTTTTCATTCTAATTTAAACAATTAGAAACGCAGTGACGCGCCAACATACGGGCCGTCGACCAGTACGTTATCTTTGCGGCTGCCTTTGTTGTTCAGTTCGATGTACTGATAACCCACACGCAGGTTCAGCAGCGAAATCGGCGTGAAGCTCAGGCCGCCTGAGGCTTCCTGATAGCTATCCAGACGATCGGAGAAAGCTTCTGGCGCGTAGTAATATTCACCGTACAGGCCCCACATGCTGTTGAAGCTGTACTGCGCTGCGCCACCGACTGCCACGGTGAAGCCGTCACGACCATCCTCCGGATGGGTGAACAGCGCTTTCGCGGTAGGTGCAATGCGGAAATCGCCCACGTCGATGTTATAGCCGAGGCCCGCACCGTAGGTGCTGCCATCGTGATCGCTGCGCAGCCAGTTGCCTTTCAGGAACAGGCCCGGTGAAGTGGTGCCGAGGCCAAGGTTCAGGTTGGTGCTATGCTCACCCACGTCAACACTGCCCTCAATTGCCTGTGCGCCGCTGCTCAGCAGTGCCAGACCCAATACGCTTCCAGTAACAAGTTGCTTTAACATGTGATTCCACTCCATGAAGGACAATTAATTCGGCGGCAAGGGTACCAGCCTGGCGACGAGAGACAACATTATTTGGAAAGCTTTACGTAAAAATGGATTACGGCGGAGAAAAAAGTGGCCCCGCAAGGCCACTTGTCAGACTAGAAACGCCAGGCCGCGCCCATGAAAAGGCCATCAATTGAACGGTGGGTTTTATAACCGTGCAAGCCGCTGCCGAGATAGCGATAACCGGAACTCAGCGTGAGCCATTTGGCCGGTTGGTAGTAAACACCCGCTTCGAACTGATGCAGATGATCCAGCTTATAGGTGCTGAAGTTAGGCGCCATGCTGTAATCAACATAAAGCCAGGTATGCCCCGCTTCTGGCAGTGGCGCCATCACGCGGATACCGGCATTAACGCCATAGCTGGAGGATTTATCGTGGTTCAATTCAGCCCAGAACAAGCCCACGCGCGGCACAATGCGCATTGCGCCCAAAGCCACGCCGTAACCCAGATTGGCGTCCAGCAATTCTGACTGATGTTTGGCATTCACGTATTCCACGCCATATTGCAGGCCTGGCGCGGTTTTTTGGCTGTTGATCGCAGCAGCAAAGAAATCACTGCCACCCTTCACGCCGATTTCCTGAGCGTTTACCCCAGCGGAGGCCAACAGGAGCCCCATTGCAAAATACTGACTTGTCATTTTTCGCTTCCTTATAGTTTAAGCGGGCAAACAATAAGCAAAGCGATGGGGTTGCAGTATGAGCAATGACTCAAAAAAACGGCCGGTTACAGCCGTTCAAATGATTAAAAACTGACGGCAGCACCAGCAAACAAGCCATTGATTAAGCGATGGTCGTTGTGCCCGTATTTTCCATAAGTTGACAGATAACTGTAACCGGAACGCAGGATCAGCCAATTGACGGGTTGATACTGAATCCCCGCCTCAAACTGATACAGGTGGTGCACATGACGCGTGGCGAAATCCGGGGCCATGCTGTAATCGAGGTACAGCCAGGTTTGTTCGACGATCGGTAGCGGTGCCATGAAACGGACGCCAGCATTCACACCGCGAGCATTGGATTTATCGTTATCGACATCGGCCCAGAACAAACCCACACGCGGTGCGATTTGCAAGGCACCCAGCGCAAAACCGTAGCCAAAATGACCTTCAACAAACTGTGACTTCTGCTCACCGCTGAGGTATTGCACGCCATATTGCATGCCCGGTGCGGTTTTTTCGGTGGTGATGGCGGCAGAAATAAAATCACTACCGCCTTTAATGCCAACTTCTGCAGCATTGATTCCAGTGGAGGCCAGTATCAGACCTAATGCTAAATAATGCTTTTTCATCGTCGCTTCCTTTCATTGTTTGCGTGCCCAAACAATAAGCAAAGTGACTGCTAACCAAAATAAGCCGTGGCTTGTAATTGGACCTTTACGCCGCCCACAATAAATGGCTTAACAGCGGCGCGAGAATAACGGTGACTACGCCAGACAGCATCATCACCAGGCTGGAGACCACGCCCTCCTGCTGGCCGAGTTGATAAGCACGCGCGGTGCCTGCGCCGTGTGATGCGGCACCAAAACCCGCCCCTTTGGCCACGCCCTGTTTGATGGCAATACGCAGAAACAGCACATCGCCCACCGCCATACCGAATACGCCGGTGATCACCACAAACAGCGCCACCAGATCCGGCTGGCCACCAATAGGCTGTGCGGCCGCCAGCGCAAACGGCGTGGTAATTGAGCGTACCGCCAGGCTGCGCTGGATGGTTTCCGGCAGCGTCAGCAAGCGCGCCAGCCACACCGAACTGCACACTGCCACCAGCGTGGCCGTCAGCACGCCCACGCTCAGCGACAGCCAGTGACGCTTGATGATTTCGAGGTTCTCATACACCGGCACGGCAAACGCCAGCGTCGCCGGGCCGAGCAACCAAATCAGCCAGTGGCTTTCGGCGATGTAATTTTTCCAACTGACGTGAGTGAGCAGCAGTAGCGCCACCAGCACCAGCGGCGTCAATACCAGCGGCATCAACAGCAGCGTGCGCCAGCGACGATAGAGAATTTTGTTGAGATAATAAACCAGCAGCGTAAACGCCAGACACAGCAGGCTAATCAGCAGATCATTCATGATGCGCCTGCTTGCGTGCGGCGCGCGCCAGTTCGAAGCGATACAAACGATCGACCACCAGTGAAGTCGAAGCCAGCACCAGCAAGGTACTGACGCCGATCACCACGCAGATGCGCCAGCCTTCGCTGCGCAGCAAATCGCTGTAGTTCACCACCGCCACCACCGCTGGAATAAAGAACAGCAGCATTTCCGCCAGCAGCCAGTTGGCGCCGGCTTTCACCCAGCGCAGCGGCACGATGCGCGTCATGATCAACACCAGCAGCAGCACCATGCCCACCACGTTGGCGGGCAGCGGCAGATGCAGCCAGCTCACCAGCCTGTCGCTGAAAATAAACAAACCGACATACAGCACCAGCTGCAGCGGAACAAACGTACGTTGCAGGAGATCCGTTCTGCGCGGACTTAATGCCATCATTGCCTTGCACCCTGAGGAAGAATTGAGGTGCCCAGTATAAATCCGCCGCAAACTGTGAAAGAAATGAATTAAAATCATTAAAACTATGCCAAAAAGGAATGTTTATGGATGTGCGCGCCCTGCGCTACTTCACTGAAGTGGTGCGCCAGCAAAGCTTCACCCGCGCCGCTGAGAAGCTGTTCGTGACGCAGCCGACTATCAGCAAAATGCTGCGCCAGCTGGAAGAGGAGCTCGGCTGCACCTTGTTACTGCGTGAAGGCCGTAAACTGCATCTTACCGATAGCGGTCAGGCGGTTTACCAGCGCGGATTGGTGATTCTGCAAGAGTTCCACCAGCTCGAGGCGCAGTTAGGCGACATCAACCAGCTGAAAACCGGCGAGCTGCGGCTGGGTATTCCGCCGATGGTCGGCATGCAGATGGCCGGGTCGATCTCTGCCTTTCGCCGCCGTTATCCCGGTGTACAGCTGAAAATATCCGAGTTCGGCGGACTGACGGCGCAGCAAGCGGTGCTGAGTGGCGCGCTGGATATCGCCCTCACCGCGCTGCCGATTGAGTCAGAACAGCCGCTCAATACGCTGGAGCTGATGCACCATCCGCTGTGCGTGCTGCTGCCGCGCAGCGAAAAATGGCGCGATCACCGTAAAGTCGGTTTGGCGGAATTAGTCGAACATCCGCTGCTGATCCT
Organism: Pantoea sp. B9002; assembly: GCF_013385945.1. Lineage (NCBI taxonomy): Bacteria > Pseudomonadati > Pseudomonadota > Gammaproteobacteria > Enterobacterales > Erwiniaceae > Pantoea > Pantoea sp. B9002. The sequence goes on along the minus strand of NZ_JACAPA010000002.1, from coordinate 71,911 downwards.
CAATGAAGAGTTCGCGCTGAATCGCCAGATTCGCAAAGCGTTTCAACGCCACAACCTGACGCCAACGATTGCGTTGCGCAGCGCGCAGTGGGATTTTCTCGCCGCGATGGTGCAGGCGGGCATGGGATTGGCGATTCTGCCGGAGCCCATTTGTCAGCGGCTGGATAAGCAATCACTGCTGTGGCTGCCGCTGGAATCGGAGCTGCAGTGGAGCTTAGGGTTGATTTGGCGCGAAGGCAGTTATCTGTCGCGCAGCGCCGAGGCGTGGATTGAGTGCTGCCGTGAACACTGGCCGGATAGTGCGCCACGGCTGTCGGTGTGAAAACGGCCGCAGCGCATTAATGTAGCGGCGCAATTTATTGCGCAATGAATTGCGCCGCTACAGGTGAAAAATATGGCTTGCTGCTATTCCTCTTTCTCGATCAGCAGCGCTTCCAGCAGATCGAGATCGTGCAGCAGTTTCTGCATCGTCTCGTTGGAGATCTCCTGCGTCGCGCGCAGATGATAAACCTCGGCGCGCTCGGCACGCAGCGCATTGAGGCGGAAACGACGCTCGAGGTTTTCGGCAAATTGCGCCTGCTCGATATCGTTTTTCCCCTCCGCGCGACGACGCAGATTACCAATCACGCGCAGGCTGACCTCTTTCAGCAGCTCAGGATCGATGTTCTCTTCGGTGTCGGTTTCGAGACGCTGCTCCATTTTATGCAGGCTCTCAATCGCCACGCCCGCCATCGCGGCTCGCGCAAACTGAATCTCACGACGATGGCCGACCTTATCGATGCTTTCTACGTCGCGCAGCAGAATCGGCAGCAGCACCACGCCAACCAGCAGCGACACCAGAATCACGCCGGTAGCGATGAACACCAACTCATAACGCGCCGGGAACGGATCGCCGTTGCTGAGGAACAGCGGAATCGACAGCACACCGGCCAGCGTGATGGCGCCGCGTACCCCGGCAAAGGAGGCAATCAGCAGTTCACGCAGCGAGTAGTTGGTAAACTCCAGCGGTTTCTTCTTCAGCAGACGCATGCTGGTGCGCTTCATGATCCACAACCAACCGAAACGCACCACCATCAGCGCGGCGTACACCAACAGAACGTCGGTAAACAGCATCCACAGTTCCACGTTAGGATCGGCGTTGGCCTGCGCAATCGAGGTGGAAAGGATGTCGGGCAGCTGCAGGCCGAGCATCAGGAACACCATGCCATTGAACACGAATTCCAGCATCTGCCACACGCTGTTCGCACGCAGACGCATCGCCAGCGGTGCCTGGCGGATAATGCCGGAGCGCGTGATGGTCATACCGGCGGCGACGGCGGCGAGGATGCCCGACACGCCAAGGTGTTCCGCAATCAGGTACGAGGCGAACGGTAACAGCAGCAGCAGCACGGTTTGTGTTGCCGGGTCATCCCCGCTCCAGCGGCTCAGCAGACGCAGTGAGCGGCCATACAGCCAGCATATCGCCACACCGGCGACCAAACCGCCGACCGCCACTTTGAGGAACTCAACGCTGGCGCCGCCCCACGTAAACACCATGGTGCCCATCGCCACCGCGACAGCAAACTTCAGCGATACCAGGCCCGATGCGTCGTTCATCAGGGCTTCGCCCTGCACAATCGACATGATTTTTTTCGGGATGCGTCCTTCACCGACAATGCCGGACAGCGCCACGGCATCGGTTGGCGAAAGCACCGCCGCCAGCGCAAAGGCGGGAATCAGCGGAATCCCCGGCACCAGCCAGTAAATCAGGTAGCCAATCCCGACCACGGTGATCAGCACCAGAACCAGCGCCAGCCCCATGATTTCGCGACCGTGATGGAGGAACTCGTTGATCGGCGTTTTCCAGCCATCCGCAAACAGCAGCGGCGGAATGAACAGCACGAGGAACAGTTCCGGATCAAAATCGACATGCAGGCCGAAGACGGGAAATGCGAGTAATGCACCGGCGGCAATTTGCACCAGCGGCAGGGGAATTTGAAACGGCAGAATACGTGCCGCCACGCTGGAGAGTGAAACCACCAGCGTCATGATGAGAATAGTAAAGAAGATTTCCATGCTTTCCTTAGGCGAATCAATTTCATTAAAGCGATGTTGTTGCGTGGGAAAGTGTAAAACAAAACGCCGCACAGCGGGGCAACCCGATGTGCGGCGTGGGGCAGAAAGAGAATAATCTCGAAATTTATTCGCTTTAAAGTCAGATGGCCCAGCCACCGGCGTAGAACGCAACCAGCGCGACAGCAATCACCACGGTGCCCACATTCAGCTTGCGCCACTCACCGGCAAACAGGCGACCAATCACCAGTGAAGCGAAGCCGAGCATGATGCCGGTGACGATGTTGCAGGTCAGCACGATGAACACCGCAGTCAGCAAGCCAGACATCGCATCAACGAAATCGTTGAAGTCGATTTTTGCCACGTTGCTCAGCATCAGCAAGCCAACGTACATCAGCGCCGGTGCGGTCGCGTAAGCCGGAACCAGATAGGCCAGCGGCGACATAAACAGAATCACCAGGAACAGCAAACCGACCACAATCGCCGTCAGACCGGTTTTTCCGCCCGCCGCCGTGCCCGCCGCCGATTCGATATAGACTGCAGCTGGCGAAGCGCCGACTAAACCGGCAAACAGGCTGCTAACGGAATCGGTGGTTAACGCACGACCGCCGTTGATGATATGCCCCTCTTTATCCAGCAAATTCGCCTGCCCCGCTACCGCGCGGATGGTGCCGGTGGCATCAAAGACCGCGGTCATCACCAGCGCCAGCACGCTTGGCAGCACCACCGGTTGCAGCGCGCCCATGATATCGAGGCTGAACATCGCTGATTGCCCGTTGGCATCCTTCAGGCTCGGCATGGCGAACAGACCTTGATAGGTCACTGCCGGATCGAAAATCAGGCCGAGAATCGAGATGGCGATGATGGTCAGCAGAATGCCGCCCGGCACACGGCGTTTTTCCAGACCAAAAATAGCCGCCAGTCCCACCAGCGACATAATCACCGGGAACGAAGCGAACTGCCCCAACGCCACCGGCAAGCCCGGAGCCGGATTTTTCACCACTAAACCAATGCCGTCAGCGGCGATCAGCAGCAGGAACAGGCCAATACCTACGCCGGTTCCGTGCGCCACGCCCATCGGTAAGTTCCGCAGAATCCATGCGCGGATGCCGGTGACCGAAATCAGCGTGAACAGCAAGCCCATCAGGAACACCGCACCAAGCGCCACCGGCACGCTGATGTGCTGGCCGAGCACCAGACTGAAGGCGGTGAAGGCGGTCAGCGAGATGGCGCACCCAATCGCCATCGGCAGATTGGCCCACAAACCCATGATGATCGAACCAAAACTGGCGACCAGACAGGTGGCAACGAACACCGCCGTTGGCGAGAAGCCCGCTTTGCCCAGCATGCCGGGCACCACGATGACGGAGTACACCATCGCCAGAAACGTTGTCAGACCCGCCAATACTTCCTGACGCACGCTGCTGCCGCGTGCAGAGATATTGAACCAGGCGTCCAGTTTTCCACTGGCCGGGCGCGATTCGCCAGACATAATTCTTCCTCAATTTTTTTGTGATGTGAGTCGCCGCGCGGCGCACGTTTGCCGTTCCCTGATGGCGGTTTTTCATGATGAAAATCCAGGCAATCGTTTACGTCGCCGCGTATTCCAGGCCGTAAAGGGGGACGCGGAAAAAAGGCAAACGATTATCTGGCGTTTGCCATGGGGTTTTCAACTACTAATCGCGGGCATTACAGGATAAAGCCAGGCATTCGCCCCGCAGGGTCGCCATTCATGGCGACCTGGCTGCAATCAACTCTGCAATTGAATCGCGCCGCCCTGCTGGATCGCACGTTGCCAGGCAGCGCGCTGCTGCATGGTTTCCAGCCAGCGGACGGTGGCGGGCGTATCGCGTAGCGAGCCACGCAACTGCAACGCCAGCAGCGGGAAGCTCATCTGCACATCGGCGATGCTAAATCGTGAACCGGCAAAAAACGCATGCTGCGTGAGATGCTCTTCAATTACGCGGCCGTGCAAAGCCAGCTGCTTGCTCAGCCAGGCTTTCTGAATCCCTTTGCTCAGTGCGATGCCGGCCGGGCGCAGCAGCCACGGCACCGGCTTCTTACCTAACTGGGCAAACACCAGCTTCATCACCAGCAGCGGCATCAGTGAACCTTCGGCGTAGTGCAGCCAGTAGCGCGCCTGAATCTGCTCATCTTCATGACTCAACGCCAGCTGATGCTCGCTGTCGTACTTCAGTTGCAGGTATTCGAGAATCGCGCCTGACTCAGCAATCACGCGATTGCCGTCAGTGATCACCGGGGATTTGCCCAGCGGATGCACTTTCTTTAAGGAATCAGGTGCCAGCAGGCTGTTTTCACGCTGATAGCGTTTGATTTGGTAAGGCACCGCGAGCTCTTCCAGTAGCCATAACACGCGATGCGAGCGGGAATTTTCCAGATGGTGAACGGTGATCATACGGTTTCCTTGCCGGTAAAAGTGTTCCGCCAAGTATAGTCGATCAGCGTTTTTGCTCGTCCTGTTCCGGATCGAGTAGCACCGCGCCCGAACCTTGCTCGGCCAGCCGGTCACCGGGATTGCGCAGCGGACAATCGCGCATCGATAAACAGCCGCAGCCAATGCAGCCATCAAGATCGTTACGCAAGCGCGTGAGGGTTTCGATGCGTTTATCCAACTCTTCGCGCCAGTGTTGCGTCAACGCGTCCCACTCCTGCGTCGACATCCGTTTATTAGCCGGCACATGCGTCAGGCTGTCGCTCACCGTCGCCAGCGGAATGCCGATACGTTGCGCAATTTTGATGATGGCAACACGACGCAGCACGTCACGGCTGTAGCGACGTTGATTGCCGCCGTTACGCGAGCTAAAAATCAATCCTTTGGTCTCATAGAAGTGCAGCGCCGACACCGCCACGCCGCTGCGCTTCGCCACTTCACCCGGCGTCAAAACCGGCTTCGGGTAATTGCGTTCTTTTTTCATTTAGGGCCTTTACCTCAAGTTAACTTGAGGAATTATACTCGCACCCCAGCAAAACTTCGAATTTCTCACCAGGCAAAAAACATCAGAAGGATGAGGCTATGATGCAACAGGAAATCATTCATTCGCTGTCCAACTGGATCGATCAGAATCTGGATAAAGCGCTGTCTATTGATGAAGTCGCGGCAAAATCAGGTTACTCAAAATGGCATCTGCAGCGTATGTTCCGTGCTGTCACGAAACAAACGCTGGGTGGCTATATTCGCGAACGTCGTCTGACGCTGGCCGCGGAAGCGCTGCGTCAAACCCAGCGTCCGGTGTTCGATATCGCGATGCAATACGGTTACGACTCGCAGCAGACTTTCTCGCGCGTGTTCCGCCGTCAGTTCTCGCAAACGCCAACCGCTTATCGTCACACCATGCGTCGCCAGGCGATGATTCAGCGTCCGCGCTTGCTCAGTTTTGACTGTGCAGACAACAACATGACCAGTTTTGCCCAGCGTACAACCGGCGAGTGCTGCCCGGTTAGCTAACCCTTTCTGCGCGCCCCTTGCGGGCGCACCTCTTTTCACTCCCCGCTTTCCCCTCTTTTTTCGATAAAAATCTTTCTACCATACCAGGTATAAATTTTGTTCAAAATTTAAAATCGAGTGATATAATGTGAGCCAAGTCACACTTTCCTGTATTCAGTAAGACGGCCAGAAGGACTTCCCTGACCTTCCTTCTTAGCCGCCAGTGATGTCGATTGAATGTCGGGGATATCACTGATTCTAAGAGGTTTTTGCAGATGGCCACCTTAACCACCAGTTTGATTGTAATGCGCTGGGAACTCCTGAGTGCGGTAATGATGTTCTTCGCCAGCACCATGAAAATTCGACTGCGTCAGAACAGTCATCACGTGATGGCGCTGCTGTGCGGTGGCATCGGCGTTGGCATGTCATGCTGGTTTGTTACTGGCCTGCTCGGTATCACGCTGAGCATGGAGAATCTGCATAACTTTATGGAAATCTCCAAAAACGCCTTTATTGAAGTGATGAGCCAGACGCCAACCGATTGGCCAATGCCTTAATCGCCGCCAATAAAAAACCCCGCCGAAGCGGGGTTTTTTATTTTGCTGTGTGATTCTAAATTTTCTTCAATACGGCCGGAATGGTCACTTCCGCCACCGTGATGCCCGGTATCTTCGTACCGCGACGATCCTGAATCCACATATCACCCATCATCTGATTTAGCCCGCGATCCAAACCGGTCACCAAACCCGCGCCCGGCGTGAAGGTTAATTCGCCGAAGTAGATCTGCTCGTTATCGATGTACCAATCCACGCGCACATAATCGAAATCGCTCGCCAGCTTTTTACTCAACGCCAACGCGTGCTGCAACGAGGCCATTTGCGGCGTCACGTCCAGACCGGTATCACGAATTTTGTGATACGCCTCGTTGAGGTTGTTGACATAGAAGTTCATCGACAACAGCGGATTGCAGCGGTTGTAGATCACCTGCAGCACATACTCAAAGCTGCCGTCGCGCTTGTTGAACATGTGGAACTTGTAGTCAATCGGTGCCGATTTACCATCGCCAATGTACTGCTCCACCAGAATGCGTGGCTTGATGTAGCGATAGTGAATCTCACGCGCTTCGTTGGCGAAATCGGTCTTCAGCCAGCGATGGCAGTCGCTAATAATCTGCTGCTTCTTCAGCGCATCCGGCTCTTCCAGCAGGATCTCCACCATGTTGGAGGCGTGATTCGGCTTGATAACGGTATTTTTCCAGCTCGGCAGCGTGTGCAACGAGCTTGGATCGCTGGTCTCGTAAACCAGCGGGATCAGGTATTCGCTGCCCACTTTCTCGGCGATATATTCACGCACCGAATATTTGTCCGACAGACGGCCATAGATCTGATAATCGCCATGGACGAATTTGCGGTACAGCACCTTCTCATTAAACACTTTCGGCTCGCGCAAATTGGGCAATTTGCGGAACTTATGAAAATAGTAGATACGATCCTGGTATGCCCAGGGCATCTTCTTGATGAAGTACTGAACGCTTCTTCTGAGTTCATCTTTCAACTTGAGCATATCTGACCTCATTTGTAGGTTTTGTAGTTGAGTGAGGAAACCTGGATTTTTTGAATGACGCCGTTTTTGAAGAAGTAATTCATTACGGTAAGAGACAGCAATTCTGAGATGAAAACGCTCCACGCGGCACCCATGATGCCGTAGCTCTGGATCAGCCACCACGACAGCGGCAAGCTGATGACCATCAGGCAAACGATTTTCTTTAACAGATAATTAAACCCGCCTTCTTTGACCATGTAGCGATACGCCACGGTCCCCATCGCCGAAAAGCAGGTTGCTAACGACAACAACGTAATGAGACTTCCTGACTGTGTGTACTCGTGACCATACAAAGCGATGATGATTTTTTCGCCGTACATCGCGATCACCGCTAACAACAACAATGAAACACCCATGACATAGCCATTAAGCCGTGCTGTCAACTTGATGGCGGCTTCTCCACGCTCGCGGAAGATTTCCGAAAAGCAGGAAGTGATGATGGCGACCGGAATAAAAATCCAGGAGGCCGAAATGGTATTGGCGGCGGCGAACAGCCCGAGATCGCGCGCTGAGGCGATGCCTGCCAGGAACATCTGTGCCGCTTTCACCTGCACCGAGATAAAGATGCTGGAGATGGCCAGCGGCAATCCGGCGTACAGCAAATAGCGCAGATAGGTGTTGCGCTTATCCTGCGGCGGCGCCACATCCTGATTTTCGCGATAAAAGTTAAAACGCTTAATGACGTACGGCACCAACGTGACGGCGACAATCGACACGGTCAGCCACAGCGGATTGAGGTGCAGCCAGGCAATGGCGAAACTTAAGCTGAAGCCCAGCAGCAATCCGACAGAGTTGGCGATGGTATTCAGCCGCGACGCTAAGCGCGCATTGTTGTAGACACTGAAGGTGTCTTGCGTCACGAAAACCGATGAGATAAACGAGGCCAGTGCAAAAGCGAGGAAGTTTTCCTGCATGTTGTACCAGACCCAAATCAAGACGGGCAGCGATGTGAGCAACAGCAAAACCATGCGCATGTTGCGCGCTACGGTCATCAGGCGCAGCCCTTTCGGCGCACTCTTACTGATACGTTTAAACAGAATGGTTTCCGTACCGAAAATCGCCACGGTCTGCACCATGGAAAACAGCGAGGTCGAAAACGCCATTTGGCCAAAGATGGTTGGACCAAAGGATTTTGCCACGTAGGAGGTCACAAATATGACGCCGAACACGGAGACAATCTTTTCAGACATCATCCAGGCGGCATTCGACATTACGCTCAATTTCATTGACTGATCCTTAGTATTACGAACTACAACAACTTTCGGTACAACGTCCTTGAAATGAATTAACAAGCGCTTAGTGGGCCTGACTTAATTTATTAACTTCAAACCAAACTGGTCCGAAAAATGAGACTCGCGTCAGTAATTAGGAATTATATTCAGGAAAATTCCGATTATATCCGGTGCGAAACTCTGTGGATGTAAACGATTTCAGCCTAAATTCTAAGCAAAAGTTTACTGGCATACCCTGACATTTCTGCAAGTGGTTTATGCCGATTTTCCAATGAATGTAGTATTTTTCTGCATTTGGGATGGAGAGAATTTATATCAAAAACCTAAAGCCAGGAAGGCGTTCAATGCCATTCGGAATAAAATAAGATTTATCCCATGATGATATTTCTTCTAAATATCTTAATTTAACCCTCGCAATTCAAATCGCGCACTTTAATACTGCATTAATAGTGTTTTTGCAGTGCCAGATATTAATACAGTAATTCTCATCCACTAATTGATAAGAAAGGTAATAGCATTTATGAGAAAGTCACGATATAGCGAAGAGCAAATCACAAATGCCATTAAAGCTTCTGAAACGGGAGTGAAAGTCAGGGAGATTTGTGAGGAGCTAGGCATTTCCGAGGCCACTTTCTATAGCTGGAAGAAGAAGTTTTCTGGGCTCTCTTCCGAAGAAGGTCGCAAAATCAAGGAGCTGGAAGATCAGCTACTTAACCTCACGCGTGAACTGCAATCACTGAGTTCCGATAAAGAGATGCTACAAAGCGTATTGAAAAACTTCTTCACCACCAATGAAAAGCGCCAGGCGGTTAACTTTCTGCAAACGACATTCGACATAGGTACCCGTCGTAGCTGCCGTTTATTGGATATTAGCCGTAGCGTTTATCATTATCCTGCAGGAACAGATAATCGCTAACACCATTAAGGCCGATGTTATTTGACTTAATGCTGAGATTTGTTCTTACCAGAAGATATGAAGATCATTTAATACGGCGTTCACAACATAACAATTCGCACCAATTTTTCCTGATGAATACCATCGCGGAATTGCTTCCTTTTTTGCGGTAAAATAGATTCACATCAGCAAAAGTCTCTCTATTCAAGCCATTCAAACGAAGTCCAATCTCATTTCGGTGAGATTGGCGCTTCGATTATTACTTTACCAACATTAATCATCAGTCCTGAATGCAGACAATTCTGTTAAGCATTAATGAACAACGTCGTGTAACCGTTCACACACAACCTCTGTTTTTAACTGGATCTGTTCTGAGATTCATTGGTCATCTGGTTGACGCGCGTAGACCATAATTCCCTATCCTGTTGCCAGGAATAATCCTGATAAGAAAGGTTATCTACCCTAAACAATAACAGCCAAAAAGCGGGAGATAAGTTAAATTCCTGCACCCTATTCATCGTTACGCTTAATGGTTTTTGGCCAACGGTTAATGGAATCTTTCTTAACATCGCCCGATTCCCTTAAGCAAAAAGTGGCTTTCGAGTGCCAATCTTCAGTGCCAAACGGCAATAAACGGTAGGTTAGATGCATGTTTTTCCGCCTTAACGCGCCGCTTTTTTCCGCTTTAGGGCCTGCGATAGCCAGGAAGATCGGAGATTAGTGAAGGTTTAGGGAGGCTTATTACCCTTAAACGCTCAGGCACCGGACGTAACGGTATGACTTGTTATGACAAATCAGGGCTAAAAAGGCGGCTGAAATTAGCCGAAATGTTATATCGACGGCCAGGCGAGCGCCTGGATGGGCGTTGAGGCAGGTGAAAGGGGTTGGTCAAATTCTTAAAATACAGCGTAGTACGCTGCCGAAATGATTATTCAGCAGCGCTATTTTGATCACTTATACTGCAGTGATGTGCGGCTGCGGTTTAATACGCATCGCGTAGATGACGCCAATAATCAGACAACCAATGCCGACAGCGGTTAACAGCGGCGGCCAACTTTGTCGCCACAGGAATGTCCACAGCAAACCGGCTAAGGTTTCGAACACAATCAGCGGCCCCATGATCACCGTCGGCACGCGTTGGCTGGCCGCATTCCAGCACAGTGTGCCCAGCCATGAGCAAATCAGCCCGATACCTAACATCAATAATAGAAAGCGTTGCGGCTGCGGCCCGAATGGCAGCGCAAACGCAGGTTGCTGCCAGTGGAGCTGCACGCAGACTAATAGATAGAACACCAACGCCTGCGGCAGCGTCACCAAACCTTGTGCCGTCGCCCAGCTGGATGGCTTGTGCTGGGGATGCGCGCGTAACCATAAACCATTACGCAGCGGATACCATGTCCAGCATGCCACCGCCAGAATCGCTAACCCTAAACCGGTGAGATAGCGCGACCAATCAAAATCGGGACCTTGCGTCTGAAGTTCGGCGGCATTCACGCAAGCCAGGCCGGCAGCAATAATCAGCAACGCCGGCGTCAGTTTGCGCCACGGCAAGCGCCCTTCAAGATGGCCATAACAGAGATTGGCCGTCACGGTAATCACCACCGGCAAGGTGCCGATAATCATGGTGGAGATGGGCGCGCCGGTACGTTGAATTGCGCTGGCGAGAAACGCGTAATAGAGCAAATTGCCAATCAGCGACAGCTTCAGCGCTTCAATCCAGTCTTTGCGCGCCAGCTGACGCAAACGACGGCGATCCAGCCAGGCAAGTGGCAACACCACCAAACCAAAGGCGACGTAGCGTCCGGCCGATTGTAAGGTGCCGGGATAATCCGGTATCAGCAGCGGGCCCACAAAGATCAATCCCCACATCAGTCCCGCCGCCAGCGCAAACAGTATTCCAGCAAACATAAACTCTTCCTTTATATGCATTCCGCTGCAGTGTGACGCAGGCGCAGGATAAAGGCTTGTAGCAGATTGCGGTTAGCGTGAAGGGAACACCTGTTTTTGATAGCGGCCCGGCGTGATGCCGTAGCGATGCGCGAAGGCGCGGGTAAGATGTGCCTGATCGGTAAGACCAACCGATGCCGCGACGGTTGCGGCACTGTCGCCGCGCGCCAGCTGCTGTTTTGCTGCGAACAGGCGAAAAGCCATCAGCATTTGATGCGGCGTAACGTGGAAGTGTTGTTTAAAACTGCGCAGGAAATGCCACGGCGACAGTGATGCCAGCGCAGCAAGTTCTTCGAGGCGCACCGGTTCGGCAAGATTTTCACGCAAATAGTCTCTTACCGCATCGAAGCGATGTGTACCTTCAGCAGATCGCGGCTGTCCCTGACGCGCCAGCGGACGCATCAATTCCAGCAGCTCGAGTAGAATGCTTTCGCGTTCCAGCGAGGTTTCCGCCTGCCACATCTGCGCCAGCAGTTGAGAGAACGGCTGCGCCAGACGCGCATCGGTGCGTAGCGCGTCGGTGAACCACCAATGACGATCGCCGGTCAGACGATCCATTTCCTGCGGATCGATATAGATCATGCGATAGCGCCAGCCTTCGTCGCAGGCAGATTCACCGGTGTGCAGCTCGTCGGGATTCATCATCACTAACGAATGCTGCGGCGCGGTGTAATTGGCGCCGCGATAGCGAAAGCGCTGGGCGCCGGACTCGATAGTGCCGATGCCAAAGGCTTCATGGGTATGCGGTTCAAAAGCGTAGCGGGAGATGTGCGCCTGATAAAGCTCGATGCCCGGCAGCTCAGCAAAATGCTGAAACTGCGCACGATCTCGCTCACATGGAAAGATTTCAGGAACCACCTTCACGACACACCTCCGGAATAAACGCGCTTATAAGCATGCGCGGCAGTGGCGATAAATGCAAAGCGGATTTGCTTTACCTCTTTGCCAGTTCACCGGACACTGACAAGACTTAACAGGAGATAAAAATGGCTAATCGTGTGGTTGTGGTAGTGGATATGCAAAATGGCGTACTGGCAACGCCGCGTTTTGATCGTGCCGGATGCTGCGAGCGTATCAATCAGTTAATCGCCGCGGCCGATCAGGTGATCTTCATCCAGCACGTTGGGCCCGATTTAGAAGTCAATTCAGCAGGCTGGGCGATCGTCCCCGAGTTACAGCAGCCGGCCAATGCCATTTTTGTGAATAAAACCGCCTGCGACAGCTTCTGGCAAACCGATCTTGCCGCTCAACTCGACCAACTCGGTATTAAAAGCTTCGTCATTTGCGGCTGTGCGACCGATTACTGTGTCGATACCACCATTAAAGTCGGCGCCAGCCTTGGCTATCACATCACGGTCGCCGCCGATGCGCATACCACCGCCGACCGCACTTATGTATCGGCGCAACAGCAGATCAATCAGCACAACGAAGTGTGGGCAGATTTGATTATTCCAGGTAACCCGGTGCTGGTGCGTGAGACGGAAGCGCTGTTGAGGGAATGGCGACCGCATTAAGGCTGCACCTTGTTCGGCTTCAGACAAAAAAAATGCCACTCCTCCCGGAATGGCATTTCTGGATTCGATAACGTCCGGCCTGAGATAGCTCAGGCGGAATATCAGAACGGAATATCGTCGTCAAAATCCATTGGCGGTTCGTTATTGGCTGGCGCGCTCTGCTGCTGGGGACGCTGTTGTGCACCACCGCTGAACTGGTTGCCACCGCCCTGCGGCTGCTGTTGTGGCTGCTGTGGCTGGCCCCAACCGTTGTTATTGCCGCCACCCTGGCCGCCCGCAGGTGCACCACCTGCGTTCGCGCCCTGCTGACGTCCGCCCAGCATCTGCATGGTGCCGCCAACGTTGACCACCACTTCAGTGGTGTATTTTTCCTGGCCGGCTTGATCGGTCCATTTGCGGGTACGCAGCTGGCCTTCGATGTAAACCTGAGAACCTTTACGCAGGTATTCGCCAGCCACTTCCGCCAGCTTGCCGAACAGCACAACGCGGTGCCATTCCGTGATCTCTTTGTTTTCACCGGTTGTCTTATCGCGCCAGCTTTCTGACGTGGCCAGCGTAATGTTGGCTACCGCGCCACCATTTGGCATGTAGCGCACTTCCGGATCCTGACCCAGATTCCCGACTAGAATCACTTTGTTTACGCCACGACTGGCCATGTTGCTGTCTCCCGATGAGTTGATGCTAAAAGTCTAAGCGAAAAATTGTATCACGTCACATTGTCGTGTGCCCACTTTAGAGCGGGATTCCAATTTTAATGGCGGACAGAATAGCAAAAAACACTGGATATTTATTCAGGTTATTTTTTGTGCCATAATGGAGCGTTTCTGCTGGTCGTGCTGGCAAGGCATGGCGAGTGTTGTTCAATCCGGGAAAGGTGAATGGATAAGATCGAAGTCCGCGGTGCTCGCACCCATAATTTGAAGAACATCAACCTGATCATCCCTCGCGATAAGCTCATTGTGGTCACCGGTCTGTCAGGTTCCGGTAAGTCTTCGCTGGCGTTTGATACGCTGTATGCGGAAGGCCAGCGTCGCTATGTCGAATCGCTTTCGGCCTATGCGCGCCAGTTTCTTTCATTAATGGAGAAACCGGACGTGGACCATATTGAAGGTCTTTCGCCCGCCATTTCCATTGAACAGAAATCGACGTCGCATAACCCGCGTTCCACTGTCGGCACCATTACCGAAATTCATGATTATCTGCGCCTGCTGTTTGCACGCGTGGGTGAACCGCGCTGTCCGGATCATGACGTTCCGCTGGCGGCGCAAACCGTCAGCCAAATGGTTGATCAGGTGCTGTCGCAGGAAGAAGGCCGTCGCCTGATGCTGTTGGCGCCAGTGGTGAAAGATCGCAAAGGCGAACACACCAAAACGCTGGAAAACCTCGCCGCGCAAGGCTACATCCGTGCGCGTATCGACGGTGAAGTGTGCGATCTGTCGGATCCACCAAAGCTGGAATTGCAGAAGAAGCACACCATCGAAGTGGTGATTGACCGCTTCCGCGTGCGCGAAGACCTGGCGACGCGTCTGGCCGAATCGTTTGAAACCACATTGGCATTGAGCGGCGGCACCGCCATCGTCGCCGATATGGACGAGCCTGAGGCGGAAGAATTGCTGTTCTCGGCAAACTTTGCCTGCCCGATTTGTGGCTACAGCATGAGCGAGCTGGAACCGCGTCTGTTCTCGTTCAACAACCCGGCCGGTGCTTGCCCTACCTGTGACGGTTTGGGCGTACAGCAGTATTTCGATCCCGATCGCGTGGTGCAAAACCCCGAACTGTCACTGGCCGGCGGCGCGATTCGCGGCTGGGATCGCCGCAACTTCTATTACTTCCAAATGCTGCGTTCTTTGGCAGAACATCTGGAATTCGATGTCGAAGCTCCGTTCAACAGCCTGAGCGACGAAGCGCGCGACGTGATTTTGTACGGCTCCGGCAAAGAGAGCATCGAGTTTAAATACATCAACGATCGCGGTGACACGTCAGTGCGCCGCCATCCATTTGAAGGCGTGCTGCATAACATGGAGCGCCGCTATAAAGAGACGGAATCCAACGCGGTGCGCGAGGAGTTGGCGAAGTTCATCAGTAATCGCTCCTGTACCAGCTGTGATGGCACCCGTCTGCGCCGCGAAGCGCGTCATGTGTTTGTGGAAAATACCGACCTGCCGACCATTTCAGAGATGAGTATTGGTCACGCGACTGATTTCTTCCGCAATCTGAAACTCAGCGGCCAGCGCGCGCAAATCGCCGAGAAAATCCTGAAGGAGATCGGCGACCGTCTGAGCTTCCTGGTCAACGTTGGCTTGAATTACCTGTCGATGTCACGCTCGGCGGAAACGCTGTCCGGCGGTGAAGCACAGCGAATTCGTCTGGCGAGCCAGATTGGTGCCGGCTTGGTTGGTGTAATGTACGTGCTGGATGAGCCATCAATCGGTCTGCATCAGCGCGATAACGAACGCTTGCTCGGCACGCTGATTCACCTGCGCGATCTCGGTAATACCGTGATTGTGGTAGAGCACGATGAAGATGCGATTCGCGCTGCTGACCACGTGATCGATATTGGGCCAGGCGCCGGCGTCCACGGCGGCCAGGTGGTGGCGGAAGGCGACGTGCACGCGATTATGGCGAATGAAAATTCCCTGACCGGCCAATACCTGAGTGGCAAGCGCGAAATCGCTATCCCGAAACAACGTGTGAAAGGCGATCCGGCCAAAGTGCTGAAACTCACCGGTGCGCGCGGTAACAACCTCAAAGATGTGACGCTGACGATTCCGGTCGGCTTATTTACCTGCATCACCGGCGTATCCGGCTCGGGTAAATCGACGCTGATCAACGATACGCTGTTCCCGATTGCCCAGCGCCAGCTCAATGGCGCGACAACAACCGAAGTGGCACCGTATCGCGAGATCGCCGGTCTTGAGCATTTCGACAAAGTGATCGACATCGATCAAAGCCCAATTGGCCGTACACCGCGTTCGAACCCGGCAACCTATACCGGTATTTTCACGCCGGTGCGCGAGCTGTTCGCCGGTGTGCCGGAAGCACGGTCGCGCGGTTACAACCCAGGCCGCTTCAGCTTTAACGTGCGCGGCGGACGTTGCGAAGCCTGTCAGGGTGACGGCGTGATTAAAGTGGAAATGCACTTCTTACCGGATGTCTACGTGCCGTGTGATCAGTGCAAAGGCAAACGCTACAACCGCGAAACGCTGGAGATTAAGTACAAAGGCAAGAGCATCCATGAAGTGCTGGATATGACCATTGAAGAAGCACGCGAGTTCTTTGATGCGGTTCCGGCGCTGGCGCGTAAGCTGCAAACCCTGATCGATGTTGGCCTGTCGTATATCCGCCTGGGTCAGTCGGCAACTACGCTCTCTGGCGGTGAAGCCCAGCGCGTCAAGCTGGCGCGTGAGCTGTCAAAACGCGGTACCGGCCAAACGCTCTATATCCTTGATGAGCCTACTACCGGCCTGCACTTTGCGGATATTCAGCAACTGCTGGAAGTGCTGCATCAGCTGCGCGATCAGGGCAATACCATCGTGGTGATTGAGCACAACCTCGACGTGGTGAAAACCGCAGACTGGATTGTCGATCTCGGCCCGGAAGGCGGCAGCGGCGGCGGTGAAATCCTGGTGTCCGGCACGCCAGAAACGGTGGCGGAGTGTGAAAAATCACACACGGCGCGTTTCCTTAAGCCAATGTTGAAGAAGTAATTTTCTCTCAGGCCCGCCATTGCGGGCCTGTTTTTTTTCTGTCGAATTCCGCAACGAAATGCAGGAACAGGCAAGAATCAGACAACTTCAGGCATATACGCATTCCCTCCTGCTGACTATCCTTACAACGTTCCTTTTGGCGTCCTTACGCCCTTTATCCCTTCAGTGCGCTGAACGGGATCCCGCATAAAACTCACGACACATCCTACTGGAGACACCATGAATATTACGCATGCCTATGCCGCACAGGACGCGAAAGCAAAACTCGCCCCGTTCGACTTTAAGCCACGCGAACTGCGCGCTCATGATGTGCAGATTGAAGTGTTGTACTGCGGCGTCTGCCACTCTGACCTGCATACCGCGCGCAACGAATGGCGCAACACCATTTTCCCTGTGGTGCCTGGCCATGAAATTGTCGGTCGCGTGACGGCCGTTGGCCCTCACACCCACAACTACAAAGTGGGTGATTTGGTCGGTGTTGGTTGTATGGTTGATTCCTGCCGCAGCTGTCCAAGCTGTCAGGAAGGGCTGGAGCAGTATTGCGAGAATGGCTTCGTTGGTACTTACAACGGTGAAGACCGTGAAACCAAAGCCATCACCTACGGCGGTTACTCCACCAGCATGGTAGTAGATGAAAGCTTCGTGCTGCGCGTACCAGAAAATCTCGATCTGGCGGGCGTTGCGCCACTGCTGTGTGCCGGTATCACCACTTACTCTCCGCTGCGCCACTGGAATGTCGGTCCGGGTAAAAAAGTTGGTATCGTCGGTTTGGGCGGCCTTGGTCACATGGGCGTGAAACTGGCTCATGCGATGGGCGCACATGTGGTGCTGTTCACCACGTCACCGTCAAAAATTGAAGATGGTAAACGTCTGGGCGCTGATGAAGTGGTGATCTCGAAAGATGCCGACCAAATGGCCGCGCACACCAACAGCTTTGACTTCATCCTGAACACCGTTGCAGCGCAGCACGATCTCAACCCGTTCATCGCCCTGCTGAAGCGTGATGGCAACATGACGCTGGTCGGCGCGCCGGAGCACGATCACCCGGCACCGCAAGTCTTCAACCTGATTTTCAAACGTCGCAGCATTGCCGGTTCACTGATTGGCGGCATCGCGGAAACCCAGGAAATGCTGGATTTCTGCGGCAAGCACGGTATCACTTCAGATATCGAACTGATCGCGATGAATCAAATCAACGACGCCTACGAACGTATGCTGAAAAGCGACGTGAAATACCGCTTCGTGATTGATATCAATACCCTGCGCGAGGAATCTGCGGCTTAATCCGCCTCAGTGTTCATCATGGTTGACGCCCGCCGCACGCGTGGCGTCAGCCTGTTGCCAGGAAGCATCCACCAGATAGTAAATCTGCGAATCTTTCAGCGACCCGTCCAGCCACAGCGTGCTCCAGTGCGACTTATTTAAATGTTCACTGGGAAACACATCGTCATGCTCCTCACGTAATAATTCCGCCAGCGCGGGTGATGCCTTCAGCGACAAGGCCGGACGCCCTTTTACCTCATAAAGCATGGCAAACAGCACGCCTTCACTTTTAATCTGCGTCGCCTGCCAGCACTCTTTAAAGCTTTGCTCCGCGCCCGGCTTGCCCATGCAGTACGTCAGTAAATCCGAAGTATTCATTTTTTATTCCCCTTGTAAGGTCGCTACGATACGTCGCGCACCGCCCTGTACACGATGTTCACCCAACCAGATTCCCTGCCACGTGCCTAACATCAGGCGACCGCGGTGGACCGGAATCAGGAGTGAAACGCCGAGTAGCGACGATTTGATGTGTGCGGGCATATCGTCAGCCCCTTCGTAGTCGTGCTGATAAGGCGCACTTTCCGGAACATGACGTAAGAAATGCTGCTCCATATCGCTGCGCACGGTGGGATCGCAATTCTCATTCAGCGTTAAAGACGCCGATGTGTGTTGCAGCAGGAGATGCAATTGGCCGACGCGCACGTCCCATAGACCATTAAGCTGTCCGACAATCTCGTCGGTGATCAGATGAAAGCCGCGCGCTTTAGCGCCAAGCGTAAGCGTTTGTTGATGCCACATGCCAGAATCCTAAAAGTAATCACACCGTTTAAGTGTGCAGCATGTCGGCGAAAGGTAAACCCTGAAGAGAGGAAAAAGCGGCAGAGCGTGAAGTCTGCCGCCTGAAGGTTAGTCGCTCAGCTTAGCGGCCATGGTTTTGATGCTGCCCACATCATCTTTAGTGATCGCAGCCAGACGCTCGCCGTACTCTTTATCGGCCTTGTAGAAGTACGACAGCATAATGGCGCGGCTCTGCACATCCACACCTTTCAGCGCGCCGCCCAGAGAATTGATCAGATCGGTTTTCTCTTTGTCGTTAAAGGAACGATACAGATCGCCCGCCTGCTTAAAGTTCTGCGTTTTAGCGATCATCGCCTGCTGCGTGGTGCCGCTCAGCGAGCTGTGGCTATAACGTGCGCTCTGCAGCTCTTCACGCGGATAGATACGGCTTGGCTGATAGTTCACGCCATGATCGTCAGCTTTGCCGCTGTTCATCGCGCCATCCTGATTACCGTTAATCACCGGCACGCGCGGCGCGTTGACCGGCAACGTCAGACCATTGGCGCCCAAACGGTGCATCTGGGTATCGGCGTAAGAGAACAAACGACCTTGCAACAAGCGATCTTCCGATGGCTCAATGCCCGGCACCAGATTCGATGGCGCCATCGCCACCTGCTCGGTTTCCTGGAAGAAGTTATCCACGTTGCGATTCAGTTCCATCTGGCCGACTTTCACTTCTGTGATACCCGGCCAGATTTTGGTGGCGTCCAGCGGGTTGAAGTCGAACTTATCCAGATCGCTGGCTTTGATGGTTTGAATATAGAGATCCCATTTCGGGAAAGCTTTGTTGTTGATCGATGCCACTAAATCTTCGGTCATGTGGCTGAAGGTGCCGCTCTGAATGGCCGCCACTTCGCTTGGGTCGAGGTTTTTCTCGCCCTGCAGGGTTTTCCAGTGGAATTTCACGTAGTGCACTTCGCCTTTGGCGTTGACGAACTTATAGGCGTGCACGCTGTTGCCATCCATCTGGCGATAGTTTGCTGGCGTCCCCAT
Organism: Pantoea sp. B9002; assembly: GCF_013385945.1. Lineage (NCBI taxonomy): Bacteria > Pseudomonadati > Pseudomonadota > Gammaproteobacteria > Enterobacterales > Erwiniaceae > Pantoea > Pantoea sp. B9002. The sequence goes on along the minus strand of NZ_JACAPA010000002.1, from coordinate 52,424 downwards.
GTTGGAGAACAGCATGGTCAGGCCGTGCGTGGCTTCTGGTACGTGAGAGAAGAAATCAAAGGTGCGCGCGTCGTTGCCAAGATTGGTGCGTGGATCGGGCTTAAACGCATGCACCATGTCCGGGAATTTAATCGCGTCGCGGATAAAGAACACCGGCAGGTTGTTACCGACTAAATCCCAGTTGCCCTGGCTGGTGTAAAACTTGGTGGCAAAACCGCGCGGGTCGCGCAGCGTTTCCGGTGAATGTTTGCTATGCACTACGGACGAAAAGCGCACAAATACCGGCGTCACGCTGCCCGGCTTGAAGACTTCGGCAATGGTTAAGTCGCTGATGTCTTTGCTGGCGCGGAACTCGCCGTGTGCGCCGGTACCGCGTGCGTGAACCACGCGCTCTGGAATGCGTTCACGATCAAAGCGTTGCAGCTTCTGGATCAGCTGCACGTCCTGCAGCAGCACCGCACCGTGCTCGCCTGCGGTTTGTGAATTCTGGTTATCACCGACTGGCGCGCCGTTATCGCGCGTGAGTTCGGTACTGTAAGCCGGGATAGTGAAGGCTAACGCAAGCGCAATAGCCGTAGGTTTGAGTAAATAAGAACGGGCTGTCAGGGTCATGAGCATGCTTCCTTGTGCATAAAAATTCGCGATGAAGTTGTCGCGCTCGGCCATTTTTCGGCAGGAGAATCTTTACATTCAAGGAGTTAAGCTCTTACAAGACCGGTCTCATTTAAACTTAACTAATGAGATATAAAAAAACCGCCAACCTGCGCTGACGGTTTTTATCATCAAACCATGGCTTACATCACTGCGGCAAACGCCTCGGCAACCTGGTTGACATTGCGGCTGTTCAGACCGGCAACGCACATACGGCCGCTGGCAATCAGATACACGCCGAATTCATCGCGCAGACGATCAACCTGCTGCGCGCTCAGACCGGTATAGCTAAACATGCCGCGCTGCTTCAACAGGTAATCGAAGTTTTGCCCCGGCAGCTTGGTGCTCAGCACCTTCACCAACGACTGGCGCATTTCGATAATGCGCAGACGCATCGCTTCCACTTCTGCCAGCCAATTGTTGAGCAGCGCCTCGTCATTCAATACGCAAGATACCACCTGTGCACCAAAGTTTGGCGGACTGGAGTAGTTACGACGCACGGTCGCTTTCAGCTGGCCCAGCACACGAGCAGACTCTTCCGCGCTGTCGCAGACAATGGATAGGCCGCCAACACGCTCGCCGTACAGCGAGAAGATCTTGGAGAACGAGTTGCTCACCAGCGCTGGCAAGCCGGCAGCCGCAATGGCGCGAATGGCATAAGCATCCGCTTCCATGCCCGCACCAAAGCCCTGATAAGCGATATCGAGGAACGGAATCAGCTCCTGCGCTTTCAGCACTTCGGTGGTTTCATCCCACTGCGCATTAGTCAGATCGGCGCCGGTTGGGTTATGACAGCACGGATGCAGCAGCACGATGGACTGCTTCGGCAAGGTTTTCAGCTTGGCGATGAACGCATCAAATTTCACGCCGTTGGTTTCCGCGTCGTACCACGGATAAGTATCCACGTCGAAACCGGCACCGTTGAAGATCGCGATATGGTTTTCCCACGTTGGATCGCTCACCCACACGTTTGAGGATGGGAAGTAACGCTTAAGGAAATCAGCACCGACTTTCAGCGCGCCCGAACCGCCCAATGTCTGGATGGATGCGATACGACCCGCTTGCAGCATCGGATGCGCTTTGCCGAACAGCAGCGGTGCAATGGCGTTACGATAAGCGTTCAGACCTTCCATCGGCAGATAGAGCGACGCCTGATGCGGCTGTGCCTGCAGGCGCTCTTCTGCTGCGGCAACCGCCTGCAGCTGAGGAATGATGCCCGCTTCGTTGTAATAGAGACCAATGCTAAGGTTTACTTTGTTATCGCGCGGATCTTGTTTGAAGGTTTCCATCAACGACAGAATCGGATCGCCGGCATAGGCATCAACGTTTTGAAACACGGTGCAGATCTCCATGATTGGTCATAAATAAGAGGTAAAGATGCGTCATCAAACCATGTAGCGGCCGGGACGATGATTCATTGCGATGATGAGATTGAGGATCACCGCGCCCGCGATTGAAGCAAACAGCATCGGTAACGACACCACAAACAGCGACGCTAATACCACGCAGGTATCGACCGCCATTTGCAGTTTTCCGGCACGCAGACCGATGCGGTCCTGCAGCCAGAGCGCCAAAATATTAATGCCGCCGAGGCTGGCTTTGTGACGGAACAACACTATAAACCCAATGCCCATCACCACGTTACCGAACAGTGTCGCATAAAACGGATTTAGCGCAGAAAAATGCACAAACAGCGGATGCAGATGGGTGAACAGCGACACCAGGCCAACCGCGCAGAAGGTTTTCAGGGTAAATTCCCAGCCCATGCGTCGTACGGCCAGCCAGTAAAATGGCAGGTTGATCAGGAAGAAAGCGCTACCGAAGGAGAGCGGCGACAAATAGCTGATTAAGAAGGCAATACCTGCAGAACTGCCGGTGAGTGCGCCAGCCTGTTTCAGCATAATGACGCCGAAAGAGACCATTAGCGTACCGAGGACGATCGCCAGCGCATCTTCAATCAGCGAATGGGGAACTTTGGTAGGTTGAACAACGTTATCCATGGGTTAATCTCATTGCAAATGATGCGGTTCAAATGCAAAAAACGCACCACATCGGCGACGTATGCTCGCCGCCGATGGGTGCCAGTGATTATCCAATTGATAACTAAGGCGCTTTATTGCAGTTTTTTGTGCATCAATTGAGACTCAAACCATCAACCCATGCACAAATCTGTTTTCTGGTGCGCGTTTTTTGCATTATTAAGGCAATAATTGCACCAGATTAGCACATCACGCACTTTTTTGGCGCGTTTTGTGCTGCGGGATCATCATCAAACCGTTCTCTTTCAAACGGCTCAATACCACGGAAGTTTTCACGTGCGCCACGCTTTGATGGCCAGCGACTAACTGGCTAATCAGCGCGCTCAGTGAGGCCAGATCGGCCACCGCCACTTTCAGCAGATAATCGGCATCGCCGGTGGTTTTGAACGCATCAACAATCGCGGCTTCTTCTTCCACCATGCGATGGAAACTCTCTTCATAATCCGGCGTATGGTTTTTCAATCGCACTTCGATTAATCCCACCATGCCAAGGCCCACCGCGTCGGGCGAGAGGCGTGCGTGATAGCCGAGAATGAGATTGGCTTGCTCAAGATTGATGCGGCGGCGTGAACATTGCGACGCTGAAAGTCCGACTAAATCACTGAGTTCCTGGTTGGTGAGGCGTCCGTTAGATTGTAATAATGTCAATATCTTAAGGTCGTGATCGTCTACCTGAGTCATTCTGTTTCCACAGCGTAATAAGGGGCGCTTTGCTACAGATAACCTGATTAAAGCCGGGGTTGTCCAACACTATTTTCTGATGACGTGAAATGCATGCACAAAACGTGCATGCATCCGGATTGAAAGGGTTATTCGTCGTCGTATTGCGGGCCAGCGTAGTTATCAAAGCGCGACCATTGGCCATTAAAGGTCAAACGTACCGTACCGATCGGGCCGTTACGCTGCTTACCGAGGATGATCTCGGCGATGCCTTTAAGATCGCTGTTTTCGTGATACACCTCGTCACGATAGATGAACATGATCAAGTCGGCATCCTGCTCGATCGAGCCTGATTCACGCAGATCGGAGTTCACCGGACGCTTATCCGCACGTTGTTCCAGCGAGCGGTTCAGCTGCGACAGCGCCACCACCGGCACATTCAGCTCTTTCGCCAGCGCTTTGAGCGAGCGCGAGATCTCGGCGATCTCCAGCGTACGGTTGTCCGACAGTGCAGGCACGCGCATCAGCTGCAGGTAGTCGATCATGATCAGGCTCAACCCGCCGTTTTCGCGGAAGATACGGCGCGCGCGTGAGCGCACTTCGGTGGGCGTCAGGCCAGAAGAGTCATCGATAAACATGTTCTTCTTCTCAAGCAAAATCCCCATGGTGGCGGAAATGCGCGCCCAATCTTCATCTTCCAGCTGGCCGGTACGAATACGCGTCTGATCCACGCGCGACAACGACGCCAGCATACGCATCATCAGCTGTTCACTGGGCATCTCCAGACTGAATATCAGCACCGGCTTGTCCTGCAACATCGCGGCGTTTTCGCATAAATTCATGGCGAAGGTGGTTTTACCCATCGAAGGACGCGCCGCGACGATGATCAGATCCGAGCCCTGTAAACCGGCGGTTTTTTTGTTCAAATCCTGATAACCGGTATCCACGCCGGTGACGCCGTCGTGCGGCGTTGAGACCAGCGACTCAATGCGCGATACCGTGGCTTCCAGAATCTGTTCGATATTCTGCGGGCCCTGATCTTTATTGGCGCGCTGTTCAGCAATTTTGAAAACGTTGGATTCGGCGAAGTCGAGCAGATCTTCACTGCTACGTCCTTGCGGATCATAACCGGCATCGGCGATTTGGTTCGCCACCGAGATCATCTCGCGCACCACCGCACGTTCACGCACGATATCGGCATAAGCACCGATGTTCGCGGCGCTTGGCGTATTTTTTGCCAGTTCGGCCAGATAGGCGAAACCGCCGGCCATCTCTAATTCGCCCAGCGTTTCCAGCGATTCAGAGAGCGTAATCAGGTCGATCGGCTGACCCGCTTCCAGCAAACGCTGCATTTCCGTGAAGATCATACGGTGCGAGCGGTTGAAGAAATCGCTGGCGACGACGCGTTCAGAAACGTTGTCCCAGCGCTGGTTATCCAGCATCAACCCACCGAGCACCGACTGCTCCGCTTCTATGGAATGCGGCGGCATTTTCACGCCTTCCAGCTGCCGATCGCGGGGTTCGTTCGATTTGTTGGTGGGTTTATTTCCTGCCATAGTGAATGCATTACCGATCGTGAAAGGGACGCGCAAGTATACCGTCCCAGGATGAACAATCACAGGAGTCAGAATGGCAAAGCGTATTCAGTTCAACCAACACGGCGGCCCAGATGTACTGCAATGGGTCGATTTCGAACTGGCCGATCCCGCCGAACATGAAGTGCAGGTGGAAAACAAGGCGATTGGCATTAACTACATTGATACCTACGTGCGCAGCGGCTTGTATCCGCAAAGCAGCTTCCCTTCCGGTTTGGGCACCGAAGCCGCCGGCGTGGTGAAGCGCGTCGGATCGGCGGTGACGCGGTTTAAGGCGGGCGATCGCGTGGTCTATTGTCAGGCCGCGCTGGGCGCCTACAGCGAAGTGCACAATGTGGCGGAAGATCGTCTGGTGATCCTGCCGGACAGCATCTCCTTTGAACAAGGAGCGGCCTCTTTCCTCAAAGGTTTAACCGTGCAGTATCTGCTGCGCCAAACCTATAAAGTGAAAGCTGATGAAATCTTCCTGTTCCACGCCGCTGCGGGTGGCGTGGGGTTGATCGCCTGCCAATGGGCCAAAGCGCTTGGCGCACATCTGATTGGCACGGTAGGTTCCGCAGAGAAAGCGAAGATAGCCAAAGATGCCGGTGCCTGGGCGACAATTAACTATCGTGAAGAGAATATCGCGAAGCGCGTCAGCGAGTTGACCAATGGCGAGAAAGTGGCCGTGGTGTATGACTCGGTGGGGAAAGATACCTGGGAACCTTCGCTGGATAGCCTGCGTCGCCACGGATTAATGGTCAGCTTTGGTAATGCATCGGGGCCGGTAACCGGCGTTGATCTCGGCATTCTGAACAAGAAAGGCTCGCTGTTCGTTACTCGCCCTTCGCTGTTCGGTTACATCACTAACCGCGAAGAACTGGATGCCGCCAGCAATGAATTGTTCTCACTGATTGCCAGCCGGGCGATTCAGCTTAACGTGCCCGAGCAGCAGAAATTTGCCTTAAGTGACGCAGTGCGCGCGCATCAGGTGCTGGAGAGCCGCGCAACTCAGGGTTCCAGCCTGCTAATTCCCTGATCGTTAAATGCAAACGGGGCTTCCCGTAGGAAGCCCCTTTTTCTTTCTTTTTTATAGTTCGCGCTGGTGTAGGGACAGCGGCGATGAATTCGTTTGAAACAACGCCAATCATCCTGACAGAAAACATAAGTAAAAAATATGTTTAAATGCGGAATTATTCTAAGCAATTTCCGAGTCTGTGATCGTCACCGCAATTAGCGCCAGTCCCTTCTATCTAAGTCGCTGATTTTTCTTTTCAGCCTGCGCAATTTTGCCTCACCTGATGGCGTAGTAAATGCCCGATAAAGCCAGACAGCGACAACCGCCAATACCAGCCAAGGCAACACTTTAATAACAATTGCCAGCAATCCGCCAAAGAACATCAAAGCGGTCGCCACCACTAATGCCGCGATAACGCCCAGCAGCGAAACGCCGGTGAACAGCAGCATCAGAAAAAAGCCGATAACAAATAGAATTTCCATGAAGGCTCTCCTGTGTAAGTAACATCAGGATCATTACAAGATGCGTGCCAGGTTATAAAACTGGCTAAATGCTTGAAAGCAATGGACAAGGGCTGAATTGAGGATTGATGAGGTGATGAAAAAAACTAATTTGAGGCGTAGAAATAACCACTTATCTGAATTCCGGTGCGCATTAATGCGCACCCTACAAAACCGGACCGCTCCGGCTTGCCAAAACAATAATTACACCACTTCCTGCGGGATCTTATCCGCAACCAGCGCTAACGCCGCTTCCAGCACGCGCACATCGGCGCCGGGTTTATGGGCATTTTCACTTAAATAGCGACGCCATTGGCGCGCACCCGGAATGCCCTGGAACAGGCCAAGCATATGGCGCGTCACATGGCCGAGATACATGCCTTTAGATAATTCAGCTTCAATGTACGGATACATCGAGCGCACCACCGCCACTGGATCGACGCGTGGCGTATCGCGGCCAAACAGCTCGCGGTCAACCTGCGCCAGAATGCCCGGATTCTGATAGGCTTCGCGCCCCATCATTACGCCATCCATATGCTGCAGATGCAGTTTGGCTTCTTCCAGCGTTTTGATGCCGCCATTAATCGCCATAGTTAGCGCCGGGAAATCGCGCTTCAGCTGGTAAACGCGCGGATAATCGAGCGGCGGGATCTCGCGATTCTCTTTCGGACTTAAACCCGACAGCCACGCTTTGCGCGCGTGGATAATAAAGGTATCGCAGCCGCCCTGTTGCGCCACGGTGCCAATAAAATCACACAGGAATTCGTAGCTATCCTGCTCATCAATGCCGATGCGGGTTTTAACCGTTACCGGAATGCTCACCACATCGCGCATCGCTTTAATGCAGTCGGCAACCAGCGTTGCATCACCCATCAGGCAGGCACCAAAACGGCCGTTCTGTACGCGATCGGACGGACAACCCACGTTGAGGTTGATCTCATCGTAGCCACGCTCTTCTGCCAGCTTAGCGCACTGCGCCAGTGCGGCGGGATCGCTGCCACCCAGTTGCAGCGCCAGCGGATGCTCTTCCTCGCTGTAGGCCAGATAGTCGCCTTTACCGTGAATGATCGCGCCGGTCGTCACCATTTCGGTGTACAGCAGCGTGTCACCGCTCAGCTTACGATGAAAATAACGACAGTGACGATCGGTCCAGTCGAGCATTGGGGCGATGGAAAAACGTTGCGAGGAGAAAGTATCGGTCATGAAACGCAGTAAATCCGCAGTAAGTTAAGTGATGAGAAACTGCGCAATCATATCACAGCAAAACGGGCGGCACAGCCGCCCGTTATCAGACGGGGAATTAGAAGTTAAATCCGAGCTGCAGCATCGCACCCACAGTATTGTCTTTACCCACAGAACCGGCCAGATCCAGATGGACAGTATTGTTGAACGGTGACACACCCAAACCGGCGGTGAACACGTCGGTATCAGTTGACTTCAGATCGGCGCGATAACCGGCACGCAGCGCCAGCCAATCCAGCACACGATATTCCGCACCCACGCCGGCATATTGGCTGGTGTCTTCCGATTTGAAGCGCTTGGTTTCAGTCAGATCAACATCACCCGCCAGCGTGAACGGCCCGTTATTCCAGGAAAGCCCGGTAGTGACCAGCGGACGAATTTGATAAGTATCGCGGTAACCGTTCACTTCTTTGGTGTCGATATCACGCGAGATCAGGTTTTGTCCGGTCACGCCAAAGGTCCAGTTATCACCGAAATCCGTTGCGATACCGGCATCCATGTTGAAACCGGTATCGCTGCTGCGGTAGCGGCTGCTGTTGATGTCGCTCTTGTCGTAGTTGTAGATACTCGCGGTGTAGTTATACAACCAGGTTTTCTGCAGCTTTGGCGTCACGCCGACAGAAACCGGATGGCCGGCAATCGAGAACTCATGCGCGACAGACACACCATAATCGGTGACTAACGCTGCCAGCCCATTGGCGCTAGAACGTAAGTTATCTTCATCACCCGGCACAGGTACTCTCGTGCCATTGGCAACCGCGCGCAGGTAGGCAATATCGCTATCCGCCACATTGGCACGCACAATCGCAGTGCCATATGCCTTGGTGACAAAGGCAAAAGGTAAGGTTTCATTCGGGACGGTGACGGCCACGGCCACACCGGCTGTCGCGTGAGCTTTATTACCACGCAGATCGCTGAGCTGGTTAGCCATATCGCCCGCGGCGGCCTTCAGTTGCGGGTAACCATTGAGGTAATCCTGAAAGGTTAGGTTATCGATTACGTCCTGATAGCGATCGACGGTATCGGTAATGTCGTCGACGCGATCGATCATTTTGTCTTTATCGGTAACCTGTGCACCGGCTGATGGAAGAATGATGCTGACGTTGTCTTCAGGCTGCGCCTTGGTCATCAATGCTGGGTTAGCCAGCACCGCGGAACTCCAGGTGGAAGAGGCTACGCCGGTACCGCCCATTGCGTCGTTACGCGCGTCGTACCATGTACCTGCTGCCAGAGCTGAGGAAGAAAGAAATACTGCATTCAAACCAACAAGATAAGCTACTTTTTTGTGCCTGAATAATGTCTTCGCCATGAGCCTGCCATCACCTTTGAAAAGTCGCTGAATCACTCACCGACTGAAAGTTTAGTTAGCCGCTATTCTGAACCCTGGCTAACGCTTCATTGCTGTGAATTAAAAGGAAATAGCACTGCTATTCGTAGAATTGGACGCTTACGCGCCATTCCGCTGTGTTTTTATGCAGAAAAATTAACAGTGAGTAAATTGATACCAGAAATTACTTAAGACCTTTTGAACCATAGACGCTAACCCGGTGAGTTGCAAAGCAAAATCCGTGTAGCCGTTGCGCTGCCTGGCCGGACACATTTTGCAGGCATAACGGTTACAGCAATATTTATGGGAAAATGACGAAGGTAATCTATTGATTGAGGGGAATTTTCTTAGGGATTTTAAGGACAATAAGCAATCACAGCAGCGTAAAAATTTGTGTGATAAAATAACATCACCTGCAACCCGGAGAATGCTTATGTCAAACCTCACGCCAGAACAACTTCTTACCCAGGCTGAATCACTTTGCCTTGATCGCGGCGTGCGCCTCACCAATCAGCGCGCCGAAGTGTTGCGCTTAATGGCAGAGCAGAATGGTTCGATAAGCGCTTACGATTTGCTGGATCAACTGCGAGTCAGTGAACCCCAAGCAAAACCGCCCACCATCTATCGCGCGCTGGATTTCCTGCTGGAACAGGGATTTATTCATCGCGTAGAGTCGAATAACAGTTACGTGGTTTGCCATCATTTTGATGAGCCAGCACATACTTCAGTGATGCTAGTGTGTGACGGTTGTGCGGCAGTTAGCGAAAAACAGGCTCATGGCGTGGAAAAGACCATTGCTGCATTAGCGGATCAGGCGGGATTTTCTCTGCGACATACCGTGATTGAAGCACATGGCCTGTGTGAGAATTGCGCAGAAGTGGCAGCTTGCACGCATCATGAAAGCTGCGAGCATGACCATCAAGTCGAGAGTAAAAAGCGGGTAAGAAAATAGGGAGGCACGTCCTTGTGCCGGGCCAATCACTACGCTAAATGATTGGCGGGTAGGAGCATCATCCGTGAAGTGAGATTACCAGCGGTAATCTTTATTGGTTGTTTCCCAATCTTTTACTTCTTTCTCGGCCTGGTCTTTACCATAACCGTAGCGTTCCTGGATTTTACCAACCAACTGATCGCGTTTACCTTCGATCACGGTAAAGTCGTCATCGGTCAGCTTGCCCCACTTCTCTTTAAATTTGCCTTTGAACTGCTTCCAGTTTCCGCTCACTTCGTCTTTGTTCATAATAATCCTCCACTACATCCTGAGTGAGATAGATATATTGCCTGCTTAGCTGGCGATATACCCAGACAACGCGCTACTCATGTGCGCCGTATAAGGTAATTGTAGTAGCCGCTTCGCAGTTTGCAGAGAAATACAGATTAATCTGTAGGTTACGCTTCGCTTATTCAGGCGTTGAACCAGCTATCGCGCTGCCAGTGGCCACGCCAGATCAGCCACAGCGTCAGCCCACGTAACGCCAGGAACACCGTCACCGCCAGCCATAAACCGTGATTACCGAGCCACGGCAGCGTGAGCAGCGATAGACCGTAGCCGATCGCCGCCATCACCATGCTGTTACGCATCTCACGCCCGCGCGTCGCGCCGATAAACATGCCATCCAGCAGATAGCACCAGACGCCAACCAGCGGCAGAATCACCTGCCAAATCAGATAGCGGTCAGCCATGTCACGTAGCGCTTCCAGTGACGTCAGCATTGCCACAATCTGCGGACCGGTAAACGCGTAAATCAGCGCAAAGATGGCGGCGACGAAGCAAGCCTGCCGACAGGCCGCATGCCAAATCAGCAACAGTCGGCTGCGATCTTTTGCGCCAACCGCTTCACCCGAGCAGGCTTCAACCGCGTAGGCAAAACCATCCAGCGCGTATGCGGTGAAAGTGAGGAACATCAGCAGCACCGCATTGACCGCCACCACATCCGGGCCAATGCGTGCGCCAAGAATGGTGAGCGACGCGAAGCAGATTTGCAGCATCAAAGAGCGCAGCATAATGTCGCGATTGAGGCGGAATAGCCGCGCCGCATCGCCGCGCCAGCTGCTTTTTAGCATTGCGAAGTGGATACCGCGCATTTTCAGCACACGCGCCACCATCCACAAACCCACGCCCAGCGTGACATATTCTGCCAGCGCGGTAGCCGCCGCCGCTCCAGCCACACCCCAATGCAGTTTGAGCACGAACAGCAGATCAAGCAGGATATTCACCAGATTGCCGATGATCAGCAGCACCATCGGTGCCCGCGCGTACTGCACGCCCAGCAGCCAGCCCAGAATCACCAAATTGGCCAAGGTTGCCGGCGCACTCAGCCAGCGAATCTCAATGAATATTTTTGCCTGCTGCTGCACTTCCGGGCTGCCACCCATCAAAGCTGCCGCCAGGCTGCTGACCGGCGTTCGCAGCACCATAAACAGCACACCAAAAACCAGTGCAATCAGTAGCGGTTGGGTTAAGGCGCGCGCCAGCGCAGTTTTGTCATTGGCACCAAATGCCTGAGCGGTGAGTCCGGTGGTGCTCATACGCAGGAACAGCAGAAGCATAAAGATGAAGCTGGTTGCGGTTGTGCCCACGGCGACGCCACCGAGGTAGATCGGGCTATCGAGATGACCAATAACGGCGGTATCCACCACGCCCAGTAATGGGACGGTGATATTTGACAGGATCATCGGCAGCGCTAGCCGCCAGAGTGTTTTATCTGAAGAGGAAAACAGCTGCATCAGCCCATTCCGTTGTGTGCGGTAATCAGCGTAATGGCGCCAGCGTGAGCCGCAGAAAGAGTCACAGAGAAGTAAAACAGCAGACTGCGGTCAGCGCAAACACGCACCGCCGCAGTTGAGGAGGATCAGAAACTGATCAGAGCCACTCGCCGTTGCGCACAATCCCGACAGCTAAACCTTCAACGGTTAGCGACTGCTCACGTGTATCAACAACAATCGGCTGGAAATCGGTGTTTTCCGGCAGCAGATGCACAATCGCGCCCTGCTTTTTCCAGCGTTTAACCGTGACTTCATCATCAATGCGCGCCACGACAACCTGGCCGTTACGCACTTCCTGCGTTTTATGTACCGCTAACAGATCACCATCCATAATGCCGATATCTTTCATCGACATGCCGCTCACGCGCAGCAGGAAATCGGCGCTCGGTTTGAAGAGATTAGCATCCACCTGATAGTGGGCTTCGATGTGTTCCTGTGCCAGCAAAGGTTCACCGGCAGCGACGCGGCCAATCAGTGGCAGCCCTTCGCTCGGTTCTTCTTCCATCAGCAAACGAATCCCGCGCGATGCGCCGGAAACAATTTCAATTACGCCTTTACGCGCCAGCGCTTTCAGATGCTCTTCAGCAGCATTGGGCGAGCGAAAACCCAGTTGCGCAGCAATTTCCGCACGCGTTGGCGGCATGCCCGTCTGGTTAATATGGTCGCGAATCAGGTCATAGACCTGTTGCTGCCGTGCAGTTAACGCTTTCATCCCGCCCCCTGGTTGTTTATACAGTCGCTGTGAGTATATACAGGTATTCGCGAAATGAAAACCGTAACAGAGGGAAAAATCAGCGGTTTGATGAATCTGGAATCCCTATCTCAAATGCGTCCAGAGCAGCGCGATCCAGACGAACAGAGCCAGTAAGATAGTCAACAATACGGCAGCCGAACCCATATCTTTGGCGCGGCCCGCGAGCGGATGTTGCTCCTGCCCGATGCGGTCCACCACCGCTTCGATAGCGCTATTAAGGATCTCAACGATGATAACCAGCACTACCGAGCCAATCATCAGGATGCGGGAAATGGTATCTACATCCAGCCAGCAAGCCACGAGAATGGCCACCAGCCCGGCAATGGCTTCCTGCCGAAATGCGGCTTCGTGCTGCCATGCGGCACGCAGGCCCTGCCAGGAATAACCGGCGGCTTTCACTATTCTTACTAAACCGGTGACGTTATTTGCCATGTCTATGGAACCCTTGAACTATTTTGACGTCAATGTGTGGGCAGTATGAGGCGGCAGAGCCACAGACCTTCGCTGCGCTTTCTGGTATGCTTGCCGCGCTTTGCTAACAAGAGGCTTAAAGTTGTCTATGTCAGGTTGGCGTAAACTCTATTACAAATTATTGAATTTACCACTCTCTATTTTGGTAAAAAGTAAGGTCATTCCGACCGATCCTGTCTCTGAACACGGGATCGATCCGACACGTCCGGTGATGTATGTTTTGCCTTATGATTCAAAGGCTGACCTGCTCACACTGCGTGCTCAATGCCTGAAACATGATCTGCCCGATCCGCTGGCTCCGCTGGAGATCGATGGCACCTTGCTGCCGCGCCACGTGTTTATTCACGATGGCCCACGCGTCATTCCCTATTTCGTGGCCAATCCCGAATCGGTGAAGCTGTTCCACGATTATCTGGATTTGCACCGCAGCAACCCGCAACTCGATGTGCAAATGCTGCCGGTCGCGGTGATGTTTGGTCGCGCGCCGGGACGTGAAACATCCGGTGAATCCACGCCGCATCTGCGCGTGCTCAATGGCGTGCAGAAGTTCTTCGCCATTTTGTGGCACGGCCGCGACAGCTTTGTGCGCTTCTCGCAAACCGTTTCGTTGCGCCAGATGGCGACCGAACACGGCACCGATAAGTCGATTGCACAGAAGCTGGCTCGCGTGGCGCGTATTCACTTTGCCCGCCAACGTCTGGCCGCTGTCGGTCCGCGTCTGCCTGCGCGTCAGGATCTCTTCAACAAGCTGTTACAATCCAAAGCGATTGAAAAAGCAGTAGAAGATGAAGCGCGCAGCAAAAAGATTTCGCATGAGAAAGCCCAGCAGAACGCCATTGAAATGATGGAAGAAGTGGCGGCGAACTTCTCGTACGAAGCGATTAAAGTCACTGACCGCGTGATGGGCTGGCTGTGGAGCCGCTTGTATCAGGGCATCAACGTTCATGGCGGTGAGCGCGTGCGTCAGCTGGCGCAGGATGGTCATGAGATTGTCTATGTGCCCTGCCACCGCAGCCACATGGATTATCTGCTGCTCTCCTACGTGCTTTATCATCAAGGCCTGGTGCCGCCGCACATTGCTGCCGGTATCAACCTGAACTTCTGGCCAGCCGGCCCGATTTTCCGTCGTCTGGGCGCGTTCTTTATTCGTCGTACCTTTAAGGGCAACAAACTCTATTCCACCGTGTTCCGTGAATATCTCGGCGAGCTGTTTAGCCGTGGTTACTCCGTTGAATACTTTGTGGAAGGCGGACGTTCGCGTACCGGTCGTTTGCTGGATCCGAAAACCGGCACCCTATCAATGACGCTGCAGGCAATGCTGCGCGGCGGCAGCCGTCCTATCACCTTCGTGCCGATTTACATCGGTTACGAGCACGTGATGGAAGTGGGCACATACGCCAAAGAGCTGCGTGGCGCGGCCAAAGAGAAAGAGAGCTTCCTGCAGATGGTGCGCGGCTTACGTAAGCTGCGCAATCTGGGTCAGGGCTACGTTAACTTCGGCGAACCGCTGCCGTTGATGAACTACCTGAACAAAAATGTGCCGGAATGGCGTGATGCGATTGACCCTATCGAACCGCAACGTCCAGCCTGGATGACGCCCGCCGTGAATGACATTGCGGCGAAGCTGATGGTGCGCATCAACGAAGCCGGTGCAGCCAACGCCATGAACCTTTGCGTCACCGCACTGCTGGCGTCACGTCAGCGTTCACTGACCCGCGAACAACTGATTGAGCAGTTAGAGTGCTACACCCAACTGCTGCGCAATGTGCCCTATTCGCCGGAAGCCACGGTGCCTGATATGAGCGCCGAAGCGCTGCTTGATCACGCCATGGGCATGAACAAGTTCGAGACCGAGCAAGACAGCATTGGTGACATCATCATTCTGCCGCGCGAGCAGGCGGTGCTGATGACCTACTATCGCAACAACATTCATCACATGTTGGTGATGCCGTCGCTGATTGCCGCCATCGTGCAGCAACATCGTGAAATCAGCGAAGCAGAGCTGCTGCGTCAGGTTAGCCTGGTGTATCCGATGCTGAAGAGCGAGCTGTTCCTGCGCTGGGACAAGGCGGAATTGCCTGCGCTACTTAACGCACTCTGTGCGGAGATGGCGCGTCAGGGGCTGATTACCTTACAAGATGGTCAGCTGAAAATGACGCCGGCACGTCACCGTTCGCTGCAACTGCTGGCGGCAGGTATTCGTGAGACGCTTCAGCGCTTCGCGATTACCTTCGCTATCCTCAGCGCGAAACCGGCCATCAACCGTGGCACGCTGGAGAAAGAGAGCCGCACGCTGGCTCAACGTCTGTCTGTGCTGCACGGCATCAACGCACCAGAGTTCTTTGATAAAGCGGTGTTCACTGCGTTGGTACTCACGCTGCGTGATGAAGGTTATATCAGTGACAAAGGCGATGCCGATGCCGAACGCAGTCATATGATGTGGCAGATGCTGGCGGAGCTGGTGACCAGCGATGTGCGTCTGACGATTGAGAGTGCCGTCGCCCACGATTAATGCGGCGACAGGCAAATTGAAAGGCGCACCTCGGTGCGCCCTATCACGCCCTCGCAGTTCTCGCACTTATCCCTCTTGACTCATCCTGAGTCATCACTCTGTGCCTGACATCACCCACTATGATTACACACCCGGTTTGGTATTTCGTGGGGTGCGCATTTATGCGCACCTGGTCGCCATGAATGGCGACCCTACGGGATTTGTAGCGATTTTGAATTAAGAATACGCACGACTGCTGCAGCGACGGTGTTGAGGCGACATCCCAACACGCTGAACGAGTGAGGGATTCCAGGACGAGCCGCATGGATGCGGCGAGAGGTGGCGCTGAGCAGGAGCGAATCGACACCGTTCCGTCAGGAATCGTGAATGAGTGAAGGTACCGCGCAGCGGCGGATTGGGCTGGCGCAAGGCCCGGGGTTCAGTGCAGCCAGGCGTCCTCTGCTCGGGCGCCGCACGGAGGTGCTGCAACTGCCCAAGTACAAGGCGAACGAAAGTCGCTCAATACTTAACTGAACAGCATTCCACCTAGGTGCGCCTATTCTGTTTACAGCAAATCCGCAAACGGCACGGTGCTGAGCAGAATGCCGAGAAACAGCACCATGCCCACATAGTTGTTATTCAAAAATGCCTGGAAGCAGGGATCGCGCTCGCGCTGGGCAATCAGCTTCTGTTGATGCACAAACAAGCCAGCAGCCAACAGCAGCGACCAGTAAAACGCACCATTCAGATGGAGCATCACACCCACCAGCGCCATCAAACCGAGCGTTGCCAGCTGCAGTAAACCAATAATCAGTTTGTCGTAACGACCAAACAAAATCGCCGTCGACTTCACGCCAATCTTCAAATCATCATCGCGATCGACCATCGCATACTGCGTGTCGTAGGCCACCGTCCAGCAGATATTCGCCAGGAAAACCAGCCAGCAGACCAAAGGTAAGGACTCACTAACTGCCGCCCAACCCATCGGAATCGCCCAGCCAAATGCGGCGCCTAACACTACCTGCGGCAGATGCGTGTAGCGCTTCATAAACGGATAAACCCACGCCAGCGCCAGGCCGCCAAACGACAGCAAAATGGTCATGGTGTTCATGGTCAACACCAGCATAAACGCCAGCAAACCGAGACCGGCAAACAGCAGCTTGGCCTCCTTCTCGGATACCGCGCCGCTGGCTAACGGACGTGACGCCGTGCGCTTGACGTGACCATCAATTTTGCGGTCAGCGTAGTCATTGATTACGCAGCCAGCAGCACGCATCACGATAACGCCGAGCACAAAGACCAGCAGCACCGGTAGCGGTGGAATCGCCATGCCGGAGAGCCACAATGCCCAAAGAGTGGGCCACAGCAGTAACACGGTGCCAATCGGTTTATCGATACGCATCAGGCGGCAGTAAGCCTGCCATTTGGTCATGGGTAAGGTGTTTTGCACAGTGGTTTTATCCTTGATCCAGCGCGCGATAAAGCGGCGACGCCGGTAAAAACAGTTCAGTTAACAGCAGCGGCTTACCCGACAAACGCAGGCGGGAACGGCGTCCCCATAAATCGCCAATCTGACCGGGATCGATAAAATCGCGGCTCAGAGTAGATGAAGAGAACAGATAGCGGCCAAGCGGGCGCGTACCGAGCTGTTGCAGCATCTGCTCGGGGCCGTTCAGTGTGCTTTCTGGCACCACGGTGCGACCAATCAGCCAGGGTTCGCCATCGCCGCACAGCACAATTTCACGTAACCAGAAGCGCGGGTCGTCGGGCAGAAATTCCGCTTCATCCGTTATCTCTTCAGCGCCAATAAACGCTTCGCGGATCAGTTCTACGGTTACGTGCTTGCAATGCTGCTCGAAGCGACGCGTCATGGAGTCTTCTTCCATTAACCAGTCAAATAGCGGGGCAGAAAGCTGCGGGGAAGAGGCTGGCAGCCAGTGCAGTGCGCGTAACTGGCGCAGCGCGTGATGCGACATCAGGACATCTCCGGAAAAAAAGTTGCCCTAGTTTAACGCAGAGGAGAATGCGTGGCACTGCTCGTTGTGCCACGCGATATTATTACTCGCGCTTTAGGCGGTTACTGTTCGCCAGCCACAACGTCACCACCAGAATCAAAATCGCCGCCGAGTAGTAAAGTGTATCGAACGGATTTTTATGGTCGACGATGATCAGGCGGATAATCGCCGTGATGCCGATGTAGATGAAGTAGCGCAGCGGGAAGTGATAGCCCGATTGAAAATACTTCACAATCAAGGCGATAAATTCGAAGTAGAGGAAATAGATAACGATGCCTTCAATCAGCAGATAGGAAGACGTCTGCTCACCGGTGCTCAACAGCACATTGGCCAGATGAATGGTTTCTTTACCGAGGAACACCACCAGAATAATGGCCAGAATGATCAGACCAATATTCAGCACCCACTGCAATGCTAAAGAGATGTACTGCCCAACCCCTGTTTTTATTGTCATTTTTTGCGCCTCACGCTCTCAATTACTCACTGGCGCTATCATGCTGTAGTGTGATCAAAATCACAATATTTATACTTCGACATCCACGCACAGCGCGTCGTAGCGCCAGAACTCGCAGTCGCAATCAATCACGCGCTTGTGCTGATCGCGGTTGATGCGGGTGATCAACAAGCCGGGCGTACCGCTCGCCACGTTAAGTGCGGGCGCCGCGCGCACCGGCAGCGGTCCCGGCAAAATGGTAAAACGCGCGCCGCCATAGCGAATGCCATAGCGCTGGTCATAGAGATCGGTGAGTGAACGCGTTAGATCTTCGTCCAGCAATCCCGGAAAAAAGGCGGGATTGAGGTAATGCTCGACATACAACACGGCGCGACCGTCAATACGACGCAAGCGGCGGATGCGGTAAACCCGATCGCCCTCCAGCAGTTGCAGATGACGCGCGATGGCCAATTGCGCTGGCACTTCCCGCGCCTCCAGCACTTCGGTGCTGGCAATGCGGCCTTGCTCGGCGGCCATCGCGTGAAAATGGCTGTGATGAGAGGGGTTGTAGACCAGCCGCGGCGGTGCGAGAAACCAGCCGCGACGCAGTTCACGATAGATAATGCCCTGCGCTTCCAGCAAACCCAGCGCCTCACGCAGCGTGATGCGCGTGGTGGAATAGTGTTCGCTCAAGCTGCGTTCGGCGGGCAAACGACCGCTGGCGAATTCACCGTTTTCAATGCGTTCCCGCAGCTTTGCCGCAATCACATCCGCCGTTTTTGACAACATTATTCAGCCTCATTTTGGGGCAAATCTGCACTATGACAGTTCGATGACTACAATGTGACAAGAGCCAACCCACGCCTTAGCGCGCTGTAATCGCATGTGGATCGTCGCGCCACACCACATTTCACCACCATGGTCATAAAACCTTCATCTACTCGGGCTACATTGGCTCGGTTCTTGCTGGACTAGACCAAGAAGTCCCACAACATATACCGGGAGCAATCGAGATGAAAGCGTTTATCGCCTCTGTAGTAGCCAGTGCCGTACTGCTTGCGCTGCCTGCCGCGCAAGCCGCAGATAATGACCTCGCCGCGTTAGAAAAAGCCGCGCGTGCCGAAGGTCAGGTTAACAGCGTCGGCATGCCAGATAGCTGGGCCAACTGGAAAGATACCTGGAGTGACCTCAACAGCAAATATGGCCTGAAGCACAGCGACACCGACATGTCCTCGGCGCAGGAACTGGCAAAATTTGCTGCAGAGAAAGAGAACGCCAGCGCCGATATCGGTGATGTGGGCGCCGCTTTCGGTCCGATTGCCGTCGCTAAAGGCGTGGCGCAGCCGTATAAGCCAACGCATTGGGACCAAATCCCGAGCTGGGCGAAAGATCAGGATGGCAACTGGATGCTGGCGTATACCGGCACCATCGCGTTCCTGGTGGATAAGCAGCAGGTCAAAGATGTGCCGCACAGCTGGGCCGATCTGAAGAAAGGTAAGTATGTGGTCACTATCGGTGACGTCGGCACTGCGGCTCAGGCAGCGAACGGCGTGTTAGCGGCCAGCTACGCGTTAGGCGGTGACGAGAAGAATGTAAAACCGGCGTTGAGCTTCTTCGGCGATCTGGCGAAAGAAGGCCGCCTTGGCGTGACCGATCCGGTGATTGCCAACATCGAGAAAGGCGAAATTCAGGTGGCTGTGGTGTGGGACTTTAACGGTCTGAACTACCGCGATCAGATCGACAAAAACCGCTACGAAGTGGTGATCCCTTCCGATGGTTCCGTGACTTCTGGCTACAGCACCATCATCAATAAATACGCCAAACACCCGAACGCCGCCAAGCTGGCGCGTGAATACATCTTGTCTGATGAAGGCCAGATCAACCTGGCGAAAGGCTATGCACGCCCGATTCGTGCCGAGCATTTAACCCTGCCAGCCGACGTGCAGGCCAAGCTGCTGCCGCAGTCTGAGTATAAGAATGCCCGTCCAATCAAAGACCAGGCCGCGTGGGATAAAACCTCGAAAATGCTGCCGCGTCTGTGGCAAGAGAACGTCATCATCAATATGAAGCAGTAAGGAGCGAGGGATGAAAACGATCCTGGTGGTGTTGGATGGGCTGAGTAATCAGGTGGCGCAGCACGCGATGGGCTATCTGTTTGCCGAATGCGCGCAGGGCAACGGCCAATATTACACGCTGACCTGCGAACTGCCTTCGCTGTCGCGCCCGCTGTATGAATGCATTCTCACCGGCATTCCACCGGTGCGCAGCGGCATTATTCACAACGGTGTCAGTCGCTTGAGTAATCAGCGCAGCATCTTCCATTACGCGCGTGCCGCCGGTCTCACCACCGCGGCCGCCGCCTATCACTGGGTGAGTGAGCTCTACAATCAATCCCCGTTCAACGCAGCGCGCGACCGCCACACGGACGCGCCCGATCTGCCGATTCAGTATGGCCACTTTTACTGGGACGACGGTTATCCGGATTCCCACCTGTTTGAAGACGCGGAAAGTTTGCGTTTGCGCCACGATCCTGACTTCCTGCTTGTCCACCCGATGAATATTGACGATGCCGGACACAAGCACAGCCTGTCATCGCCGCAGTATCGCAACCGCGCGCGCATGGCCGATGGATATCTGTCGCAGTGGATGCCGGGCTGGCTGGCGGCCGGTTATCAGGTGATTGTCACCGCCGATCACGGCATGAACGATGATCGCTCGCACGGCGGTATTTTGCCGGAAGAGACGCAGGTGCCGCTGTTCGTGTTTGGCAAAGGTTTTTCCCTGCAGCCGGATCTCCAGCCGCAGCAGACTGAACTGTGCGGCATCGTGTGCAGCTTGCTCGGCGTCGAACATGACAAACCGCTATGTCGCGCGTTACTGGCGGAGCCGCAGTAATGAAGGGCAAAACGCTCGCAGCGCTGTTGTTGCTGCCGTTTGCGCTGTTCTGGATGGCATTCCAGCTCGCGCCGCTGCTGTGGATTGCCATCAACAGCTTCTGGAGCGACATCAATGAGCGCTGGGGCTTCGACAACTACAGCGATATCCTCACCTCGCCGTTCTATTTGCAGGCGTTTCGCCTGTCGCTCGACATCTCCATCTGGTCGAGCATTTACGGCCTGCTGATTTCGCTGGTAGCCGGATATTCGCTGCATCAGCTCGGCAGCGGCCGCTTTCAGCGCTTTTTGATGTCATTCACCAACATGACCAGCAACTTCGCCGGTGTACCGCTGGCGTTTGCCTTCGTCATTCTGCTCGGCCTGAACGGTTGTCTGACGCTGCTGCTGCGCCATTACGGCGTGCTGGAAGGCTTCAAGCTGTTCTCGCGTGACGGCATGGTGCTGGTTTACACCTGGTTCCAAATCCCGCTCGGCATTTTGCTGCTCTATCCGGCATTTGATGGCCTGCGGCAGGATTGGCAGGAGTCCGCCGCGCTGCTGGGTGCGGGCCGCTGGCGCTATTGGTGGCACATCGGTTTGCCGATTTTGTTCCCGGCGCTGCTCGGTACTTTCGTGATTTTGCTGGCGAACGCGCTCGGCGCTTACGCCACCATTTACGCGCTCACCACCGGCAACTTTAACGTGGTGCCGGTGCGCATTGCCGCGCTGGTGTCCGGCGATATCTCGCTTGATCCCAACACCGGCGGCGCGCTGGCGATGCTGCTGGTGCTGATTATGGCGCTGATTACCGTGGTGCAGCAGTATCTGGTGCGTCGCAGCTATCTCAACGCCAAACCTTCCTGAGGAGCCAACCTTGTCGCGCGCGGAAAAAATTTACCATCGCCTGATTGTCTGGCTGCTGCTGGGCATTTTAGCCGCACCGCTGCTGGCGACGTTGCTGTACGGCATTTCCACCAGCTGGAGCGACACTATCCTGCCGCAGGGCTTTACGCTGAAGTGGCTCAGCGCGCTGTGGAGCGATCCGCGCTTCCTGACCGCACTCGGCCATTCGCTGATGGTTTGCTTCGGTGCGCTGTTGTTCTCGCTGGTACTGGTGCTGCCTGCCATGTTTGTGATCGCTTACTACTTTCCGAAACTGGATGCGGTGATGAACGTGCTGATCCTGATGCCTTTCGCCGTTCCGCCGGTGGTTTCATCGGTCGGCCTGCTGCAACTCTATTCGTCGTCACCGCTGATGCTGACCGGCACGCCGTGGATTTTGATCGGCTGCTACTTCACCATCGCCTTGCCGTTTATCTATCGCGCCATCTCCAACAATATGCAGGCCATCAACCTGAAAGAGCTGATTGATGCCGCGCAGCTGCTCGGTGCCAGCACCTGGCAAGCGGCACTGTTTGTGGTGCTGCCGAACCTGCGCAAAGGGGTATTTATCGCGGTGCTGCTCTCCTTCTCCTTCCTGATTGGCGAGTTTGTCTTCGCCAATATGCTGGTCGGCACCCGCTATGAAACCTTGCAGGTTTATCTGTTTAACATGCGCAACGGCAGCGGCCACTTCACCAGCGCGCTGGTGATCTCCTATTTTGCCGTCGTCCTGCTGGTTACCTGGCTGGCGAATGCCCTCAATCCTGAACGAGGCTGACCATGAGTTATTTGAGCGTCACCCAGCTGAATAAAAGCTACGGCCCGACCGCCATTTTTGAAAACATCGATTTCAGTGCCGAAGAAGGCGAGTTTGTTACGCTGCTCGGCCCCAGCGGCTGCGGCAAATCGACGCTGCTGCGCTGCATCGCCGGATTGACCGAAGTCGATAGCGGCAAAGTATTGCTGCAAGGTCAGGATATCGTGCCGCTGCCGCCGCAGAAGCGCACCATCGGCATGGTGTTTCAGAGCTACGCGCTGTTCCCCAATATGACGGTTGAGAAGAACGTGGCGTTTGGCCTGAAGATGCAGAAACTGGCCAGCGGCGAGATTCAGAAACGCGTGATGGAGGTACTGTCGCTGGTGGAACTCACCGACTTCGCGCGGCGTTATCCACATCAGCTCTCTGGCGGGCAGTGTCAGCGCGTGGCGCTGGCGCGTTCGCTGGTGACGCGTCCACGTTTGCTGCTGCTGGATGAACCGCTGTCGGCGCTGGATGCGCGCATTCGTCGCCATCTGCGCGAACAGATTCGCAATATTCAGCGCGAGCTGAAACTCACCACCCTGTTCGTCACTCACGATCAGGAAGAGGCGCTGACCATGTCCGATCGCATCGTGCTGATGAATAGGGGAAAGATCGTGCAGAACGGCAACGCGGAAATGCTCTATACCCAACCGGCCGATCTGTTTGCCGCTGGTTTTATTGGCAACTACAACCTGCTGAGCGCCGAACAGGCAACGCAGCTGACCGGACAGACGTTTAGCGGCCAGGTAGCGATTCGCCCGGAGTCGATCCAGCTGTGCGCGCCGCAGGCTGGCATTCCCGCCACCATCCTCAGCCACAGCTTGCTTGGCAACGTGATTCGCTATCGGGTGCGTGCGCAAAACGTGGAGCTCTCGATAGATGTACTCAACCGCAGCGTGGCAGATTTGCATCCCGCTGGCATGCAGATTGGGCTACAGTTAGAGATGTCGACGTTGCGCCAGGTTGCTTAATTTAAACGAAAAAAGGCGACACAACGCGGCGAAGGTTTTACCGGTTGTGCTCACCGTCAGGCTGGCAATCGGTGTGGTTTGAGCCTGACGGATGAGGAGCCTCTATACGTGTTAACTCTGCTTAATCTACTCTCTGCCGTTGCGCTGCTGGTGTGGGGCACACACATTGTGCGCACCGGCATCATGCGCGTTTACGGTGCCGATCTGCGTCGCGTACTCAGTCGCAGCGTTGAAAAAAAACCGATGGCGTTTCTTGCCGGCATTGGCGTCACGGCGCTGGTGCAGAGCAGTAACGCCACCACGCTGCTCGTTACCTCTTTTGTTGCGCAGAATCTGGTGAGCCTGACACCTGCGCTGGTGGTGGTGCTGGGCGCGGATGTCGGGACCGCGATCATGGCGCGTATCCTGACCTTCGATTTGTCGTGGCTGTCGCCGCTGTTTATCTTCTTTGGCGTGGTGTTCTTCCTCAGCCGCAAGCAAACGCGCATTGGGCAGCTGGGCCGCGCCAGTATTGGGCTTGGCCTGATTCTGCTGGCGCTGCAGCTGATTGTGGCGGCCGCCAAACCGATCACTCAGGCGGCAGGCGTTCAGGTGCTGTTCTCGACGCTGACCGGCGATGTGATGCTCGATGCGCTGATTGGCGCGGTGTTCGCCATCATCAGTTACTCCAGCCTCGCGGCGGTACTGATTACCGCCACGCTGACCGCCACCGGCGTTATCTCCTTCAAAGTGGCACTCTGTCTGGTGATTGGTGCCAACCTCGGCAGCGGCTTGCTGGCGATGATCAACGCCAGCGGCTCCAATGCAGCGGGCAAACGCGTCGCGCTCGGCAGCCTGCTGTTTAAGCTGATTGGCAGCATCGCCATTTTGCCGTTCGTCAATGTTGTCGCCGACGTGCTGGATAAAATGCCGGTCAACGATGAAGAGCTGGTGATCTTCTTCCACGTCTTCTACAACCTGATCCGCTGCTTAATCATGGTGCCGTTTGCCGATCCGATGGCGCGCCTGTGCCGCCGCATGATTGCCGATGATCCTGAAAACGAAACGCACCTGAAACCCAAACACCTCGACAGCAGCGCGCTGGATACGCCCGCATTAGCGCTGGCTAACGCCTCACGCGAAACGCTGCGCATCGGCGATGTGGTCGAGCAGATGATTGAGTCATTCAATAAAGTGGTGCACGGCGACCTGCGCGAAGAGCGCGCGGTGCGGCGGCTGGATGATGACGTTGATGTGCTCTACACCGCGATAAAACTCTATCTGGCGCGCATGCCGAAGGAGGATTTGCCGGAGGATGATTCACGCCGCTGGGCGGAGATCATTGAGATGGCGCTCAACCTGGAGCAGGCGGGCGACATTATCGAACGCATGTGCGCTGACGTGGCGGATAAGTCGCTGACCGCGCGCCGCGCCTTCTCTGCCGAAGGACTGGAGGAGCTGCAAACCTTGCAGGAACAGGTGCTGTATAACCTGCGTCTGAGTTTGTCGGTGTTTCTGTCGCACGATGTCACCAGCGCCAAACGCCTGCGCCGATCCAAGCATCGCTTCCGCATCCTGATTCGCCGTTTCTCCCACGCGCACGTCGAGCGTTTGCATCTGCAGAATGTGCAAAGCATT
The DNA here is from genome assembly GCF_013385945.1 of Pantoea sp. B9002. Taxonomy (NCBI): domain Bacteria; kingdom Pseudomonadati; phylum Pseudomonadota; class Gammaproteobacteria; order Enterobacterales; family Erwiniaceae; genus Pantoea; species Pantoea sp. B9002. The sequence goes on along the minus strand of NZ_JACAPA010000002.1, from coordinate 27,335 downwards.
GAAACCAGCTCGCTGCACCTTGGCTTGCTGGGCGATATGAAGCGTCTGAATTCGCTGTTCTGCGCCGTGGCGTACACGGTTTTGGATCAGCCGGATGATGAGCGGGAAGAGGATTAAACTCACGAAAAGAATGAATCTCAAGAAGGGTTTACCGTTCAGACTGGACATTTAGGTTAAAACTTTGTGCTCACTTGATTTGAAATGACCTACTAACACAATGGTTATTTGGGTTAAGTCCTGTTCGGAGTACTATGAGGCTTCTGCCGTTTTCAACGGAGATAACAGGAGCCTCAGTGCATGGATGATAACAAAAACCAATCTTGGCATCGCCCCATTTGGGATGACAACGGTCAATTTCATTACGAATTAATTTCTCAACCGAAAGAAAATAATCACGTGGCGATTTGCCTTGTGCCGCCCGAAAAAGTGATCCCAATAATCTTTATTCCGGGCGTGATGGGATCAAACCTAAAAAACCAACAGAGCGAAGTCTGGCAGTTTAGTGCCTCGTCGCTTAAAAAATGGACGCTAGCCAGCCCGGATAAAAGGAAATTTTTGCTCGATCCGAAGACCACGACAGTTGACGACAGAGGAGCCATTTTTAACGACGGCGCTGACGGAAAAAAATTCCCCTCACGGCGGGATCGCGGATGGGGAAGCGCGTTTTACAAGAGCTACGGGGAGGCGCTCGACCGGCTGCAATACCTGCTCAACGACGACGACATCCTGATGGATAATTACTTCAGGGAGGCGCAGCTAAAGACGGCACGGCAGCGTTTTACTGGCGTCAGGATTGGCGACGAACCGGCAGAACAGGTGCTGACAGAAGTAGAAACAGCCCACGGCCACCGATTTTTATACCCACTGCACGTTTTTGGTTACAACTGGCTGCAGTCCAATGCGGACTCTGCGGCGTTGCTGGGCGCGTATATCAGCAAAGTGCTGGCTGATTATCACGGACGTCTGGCGGTGAACAAAGTCATTCTGATCACCCACTCGATGGGGGGACTGGTTGCCCGGCACTACTCAGAAAACATGAACGGGCAAGAAAATATTCTGGGGATTGTGCACGGCGTGATGCCGGACCTCGGCTCGCCGGCGGCGTACCGGCGGATGAAAACCGGTGAGCGCGGCGTGACCGGGATGATTATCGGGGACAGTGCAGAAAAGCTGATGCCGGTGCTGGCCCAGTCCTCCGGCCCGCTGCAACTACTGCCGGGCAGTGCTTATGGTCCGGGCTGGCTGAAAATAGAGGGGAACGGTCCCCGCCAGTCCCTGCCGGTGGATGACCCGTATGAGGAAATTTACCTGAATAAAACCGCCTGGTGGCGGCTGTGTGAACAGGACTTATTGTTGGGAGATACAAACAGTGAGTGGACCGCTTTCCAAGACAGGATAAGACTGGATGTAAAAATATTTATTGAGGAGTTGAATGGAAAATACCACCCACAGACTTGGCTGTTTTATGGTGCGAATGCGAATAATCCGTCTGATGCGTTTCTGACGTGGAAAGAGAAGATCCCTCTGCGCGTGAAGGAGGCGCAGAGGGTCCGGAAGGATGCCGGAGAGCCTCTTTTGTTGTCCCCGTTAAGAACCCATGAGCTGATTTCTGCCGGAACACCCGGCGATGGTACAGTGCCAGTCTCGGCGATCCGTACCTCATCCCCTCGTATTCATGGGGTGCTGGCGACCGATGTTGATCATGAAGGTGCTTATGCGGTTGACCCCGTGGATCGCTCCCGTTCGGTTTACAACGACCTGTCAGACGCCCTGGTTTTCACGGTCCGCTCAGTGGTTAAAATTGTGCAGCAGGTACCCGCCCCATGAAAAAATCCCCTCTTCAACTGCTTGTCCCGCTGGCAATGGTGTTGCTGGCGACAGGATTCTATATTCACAACTATGTGACGTTTGTGCATACGCCACCGTCGTTAACGGACAAGGAAAAACGTATGGTCGATACCCTGTTTACCACCACGAAAACCCAGTGTATGGGGCGCTTCGTGTTTGAGGTTCCTACCTCTTTTGAAAATACCCTGAAGGACCGCGCCCAGATTAATGATGTCAGCATCAGCAGCAAGCGGCTCTATCGGCCAGCATTTGAGCAGCATATTCAGCTGCGGGAGCAGGAATTACAGAACGGGCACACAGTGAGAAAAGTGGATCAGCCTTTTCTAAAACAGGTTTACCGCATGAGTGAGAACGCGGTGATCTTTGACCGTAATAGAAATGAGAGCGTGCCAGGCTTTGGTCGCATTCTGGAAGGGCACGTGTACGTTGACGGGGTAGCGTTCATCATTTCCTCGGAGATAAGAGATGTCTCAGACCCAAAATATAAGCAGGACCGGGCCGGGTATTTGAATGGGGGGATGAGAGAAAATCAACTCAACACCAAGCCTCAGAAGCTGGCGGAGTTACAGGACTTAATGTCCCGTCTGAGCGGGCGAAAAGACAATGAAATTCCGACGCAGCCGGGAACCTGTATTTCAGAAGGATTTATCCGTGACGGGAGCGGAACGCCGAAGGAAGATATTACCTTTGTCTATCCGCATAATTCGGTCTTTTCTTTTGTTGTCTGGAGCAATAACGCATTAAAAGAAAGTTCAACCATGATGGAGCGAAGCGGTCAAATTCAGTCTTATCTGAATCAAGTTAATGCCCGAACGCTGCGTAAGGGTAAAACGCAGATAGCCGGTTTCGATGCCAGCGAATGGCTGGCCACTGCTCCATCAGAAAAATCACCCGATATCGCGTCAGCACAGTTATTGTTTACCGCTATAGCTAATGAGAAAACAGCGGACTTCAGGCATCCCAATCTTGACCTGACATTGAGTAACAATGCACTTCCCCCACCGACTTTTAGTGATTCTGAACTTTTGGAAATATGGGATCGTATCATCCGTTCCTTCCGCATCAGGAATAATGCGTTCTAAGGAAAACATTCCGGCAACCAGATGATGAGCGTGAAGAGGATTAAGAAGCTCAGAATCGAGTGATAAAACGCGCCGCTACAAATCGCGTAGCGGCGCAATTTATTGCGCTGGTTTTACATCACGACAGCAAACTAAACGCAATCATGCCAACAATCGCGCCGGTGGTACCCAGAATGGTTTCCATCAGCGTCCATGTCTTCAGCGTTTCGGCTTCGGTGGCGCCGGTGAAGCGGCCAAACAGCCAGAAACCCGCATCATTCACATGACTGATAATGATCGAGCCGCCGCCGATACAGATCGACAGCGCGGCCAGCTGCGCGCCGCTGTAGTGCAGCGGTTCAATCACCGGCATCACTAAACCAACGGTGGTTAAACACGCCACAGTGGCCGAACCCTGAATCACGCGAATCGCACCAGACAGGATGAAGCACGCCAGCGCAATCGGCATGCCTGCGCCGGTCAACGCATGCCCTAAAACCGGGCCAACGCCCGAATCCACCAGCACCTGCTTGAACACGCCGCCCGCACCAATCACCAGCAGGATAATGCCCGCCGGTTGCAGCGCGCTGCCGCACACCTGCATCACCTTCTCTTTATCCATACCCTGACGATAAGCCAGGCCATAAATCGCCACCAGACAGGCCAGCAGAATCGCGGTGAACGGATGGCCGATAAACTCCAGCCACTCATACAGATGGGAACCCGGCGTGGTGAAGCGTGCGCCGATAGTTTTCAGGCCCACCAGCAGCAGCGGGAACAGAATCAGCGCCAGGCTAAAGCCAAACGACGGCAGTTTGCCCTCTTCTACTTCCGGTTGGTGATCTTCTGGCGGTGCACTAAAGCTGACGTGCCGTGCGATAAAGTTACCAAACAGCGGACCGGCAATCAGCATGCCCGGAATCGCCGCGCACAGGCCCAGCAGAATCATCCAGCCAAAGTCGGCGTGCATCTGCGCAGCCAGCAGCATTGGCGCGGGTCCCGGCAGTAGAAACGCGGCGGACGCCGCAACGCCGGCAAACAGCGGGATCACCAGCTTAACTAAATTGCCTTGGGTGCGACGCGCCACGGCGAACGCAATGCTGATCAGCAATACCACTGCCACTTCAAAGAATAGCGGCAACGCACAGATCAACCCGGCGACGCCCATCGCATAGTGCGCGCGGCTTTCCCCAAAAGTTTTCAACATGCGGATGGCGATCTGATCAACGGCACCGGTTTCATGCAGGATCTTGCCGAACATCGCGCCCAACGCCACCACAATGGCGAGAAAGCCGAGCGTTCCGCCCATGCCTTTTTCCATGGTTTCAGCGATTTTATCGAGCGGCATGCCGGAAAACAGACCGGCACCAATGGAGACTAACATCAGGGCAACAAAGGCGTGCATACGCGCTTTCATCACCAAAAACAGCAGCAGCAGGACAGAGCCTGCTGCGGTTAACACTAGCGTTGCGGTACTCATGACTAACCCTTGTTGATTGCACCCTCAATGGTCGCAACCGTGGCCGCAACTACCTCATCCAGTGAATGATTGATATCAACCACCAGTACATCGGGCTCATCCGCGCCGGGTTCCTGCAGCGTGGCGAACTGCGTCACCAGCATCTGCGGTTTGAAGAAGTGACCTTTACGCGCTTTCAGGCGGGATTCGATGGTTTCGAAATCGCCCTGCAGATAGATAAATTTCAGGTTCTCGTTGCCCTGACGCAGGATGTCGCGATAGGACTTTTTCAGCGCCGAACAGACGATGATGGAGATCTCCTGCGTGCGCTGCATGGCAAATGCCGCATCATTCAGCGCCTGCAGCCACGGCTGGCGATCGTTGTCGTCCAGCGGATGACCATCGGCCATTTTCATGATGTTGCTGCGCGGATGGAGGAAATCCCCATCGAGGAACGCAGTGTTTAACTGATGAGAGACCTGATTGGCGACGGCAGATTTTCCGCTGCCGGAAACGCCCATCAGGATAAAGACGTGGTGCGATGGAGATGGCGTTGTCATTGTTTTGCGCTCCGGCAGTGAATTCTGCCCAATGTTACCGATAACAAATCGAGCTGCCATTGTCAGAGCCCACTGAAAGGCTGGCAACCCTTCTCAGGCGGAAAAGCACGAAAGTGTGAACTGACTCAAATAATCGCCAAAATCAGATGCTGTCACCTTCTGAGATTTCAAAGCCAACATCCAGCGGTTGCGTCAGCGTGCGATCGCCGCCAATGCGCGCCAGCAGCATCGCTGCCGATTCCCGTCCCATACGCTCGCGCGGGGTTAATACCGTGGCAAGACGCGGATTCACCACTTGCGTAATGTCGTGGCCGTGGAAACCGGCAATCGCCATCTGCTGCGGCACGCGTAATCCCTGACGCTGGCACTCAAACATCGCGCCCACCGCCAGGTCATCGTTGGTACAAAACAGGCTGTCAGTTTCCGGATAACGCTTTTGTGCTTCGCACAGCAGTTGCGCACCGGCGCTGAAAGAGGAGGCATCTTCCATCATCACGCTGTGTGGCGTGAGCCCCGCTTCGCGCATCGCTTTTTCGTAACCCTGCTGTTTCTGCAAAGTACGTTCATCCAGGCGAGCGCCGAGATAGACGGTGTGGCGATGGCCTTTTTTCAGAATAGCATGCGTCATCTGCCGCGCTGCTTCGACGTTATCAAAGCCCACCGCCATATCGAGGCACGGCGTTACCGAATCCATCATCTCAATGACCGGAATGCCCGCCACTTCCAGCATGCGCAGCGTGCCCGGCGTATGGGTGCGTTCGGTGAGGATCACGCCGTCGATGTTCCAGCCGAGCAGCGATCGCAGCTGCAACTCCTCTTTCTGCGCGTTATAGCCAAAGTGCGCCACCAGCGTTTGATAACCCGCTTCGTCGGTCACAGCTTCGATCCCGCGCAAAACGTCGGCGAAAACCTGGTTAGTCAGCGATGGCAGCAGCACGCCGATAGCGCGGCTGGTGGCGTTGGAGAGCATATCGGGCGCGCGATTGGGGATGTAACCGAGCTCATCCAGCGCCACGGCAATCTTATCGCGCAGCGCCACCGAGACCTGATCCGGGTTGCGCAGGTAGCGGCTGACGGTCATTTTTGTGATGCCGACGCGATCGGCAACGTCCTGTAATACCGGTCTTTTCTTCTTCATCGTATGCGCCTGAGATCGGAGATAACCCGAGTTTATCATTTTTTTGTCATGTTCAGGTTTTGCGGGAAATTCGGCTATATGGCGGAGGGTTTTGTAGGGTGCGCATTCACGCGCATCAGGCTTCTCATCACTAACGAGAATGGTCTTGTAGCTAATCTGAGAAGGAACAAAGAGCATCGGCAGTCCTGCAAATTACAACTAATGCCATAACAAGGACCATTATGACGGACCATACTTCTACACCCGCTAAACGCCCGATTGAGCGTTTTCTCAATACCGTTGAGTGGCTGGGGAATTTATTGCCCCATCCGATTACGCTCTTCGCGCTGTTTTCGTTGTTCATTATCGTCGCCTCCGCGATTGCTGCCGCCTTCGGGGTGAGCGTGATGGATCCGCGCCCGGCGGGTGCGGCGGGCCGCGCACCGGATGGCGTAATTCATGTGGTTAGCCTGATGAGTGCAGATGGTTTGCAACGCATCGTCAGCCATCTGGTCACCAACTTTACCGGTTTTGCCCCGCTCGGCACCGTGCTGGTTGCGCTGCTCGGCGTGGGGATTGCGGAACATTCGGGGCTGCTTTCGGCGGCAATGCGCGCGCTGGTGTTTAACGCGCCGAAAAAGCTCATCACCTTCACCATCGTCTTCGCTGGCATTATCTCCAACACCGCTTCTGAGTTGGGCTATGTGGTGCTGATTCCGCTGGCGGCGATGATTTTCCACTCATTGGGACGCCATCCACTGGCGGGCCTGGCGGCGGCGTTTGCCGGCGTTTCTGGCGGCTACAGCGCCAACTTACTGCTCGGCACCATTGATCCGCTGCTCTCTGGCATTACTCAAAGCGCTGCGCAGATTATCGATCCTAATTACCATGTTGGCCCGGAAGTGAACTGGTACTTCATGTTTGTCAGTACCTTCGTGATTTCCATTCTTGGCACCTGGATCACCAACAGCATCGTCGAGCCTAAACTGGGCAAATATAACGACAGCGAAGGCGATGCGGTGCGGGGTGATATGGGCGCGCTGACGGCGCAAGAGCGTCGTGCGTTGAAGGGCGCGGGCTGGGCGGTTCTGGGCGTTACGCTGCTGCTGATTCTGACCGTGATTCCGGGCTACGGCGTGTTGCTCAACCCGAAAACCGGCACGCTGGCGGGCTCACCGTTCCTGAAAGGCATTGTGGTGTTTATCTTTGTCTTCTTCGCCATTCCGGGCATGGTTTATGGCCGCATGATCGGCAATATGCGCAACGATCGCGACGTGATCAACGCCATGTCAGCCAGTATGAGCAGCATGGGCATGTATATCGTGCTGGTGTTCTTTGCTGCGCAGTTCGTGGCGTTCTTTAACTGGAGCAATTTCGGCACCGTAGTGGCGGTAAAAGGCGCCAATCTGCTGGCGTCAATCGACATGGGCGCGCCGCTGCTGTTTGTCTGCTTCATCATGATCTGCGGCTTTATCAACCTGATGATTGGCTCCGCCTCGGCGCAATGGGCGGTGACCGCACCGATCTTTGTCCCGATGCTGATGCTGGTCGGCTTTGCGCCGGAAGTGATTCAGGCGGCGTATCGCATCGGCGATTCGGTGACCAACGTGATTACGCCAATGATGAGTTACTTTGGCTTGATTATGGCGGTGGCGGCGCGCTATCGACGCGACATGGGCATCGGTACGCTAGTGGCGATGATGTTGCCGTATTCGGTGGTGTTTATGATTGGCTGGACGCTGCTGTTTGTGCTGTGGGTGTTTGTCTTCAATCTGCCGGTTGGGCCCGGTGCGGCAACCTGGTACACCCTGTAAAAGGCAAAAAAAAAAAGCCAGCACCCGAGCTGGCTAAATAATACTTGGAAGCAATGTGAGCAATGTCGTGCTTACCCGGTTGTCAGGAGACGTTTCCGAGCTCGCATGACAATAATAATCATTATCATTCGCGTCTGTAAAGCCCTTTTGCGAATTATTTTGCATTGACGATGAGCGAGAATTCCTTGATGTTAAAGGGGATTTTATCCATTTTGCACAAGGAGTCGCTCATGAGTCAGATCGTTGTTCGTCACGCCATTCCCGAAGATGCCGCTGCTTTAACGCGCATGTACAGCCAGCCTGAACCGCAGGCCAGTACGCTGCATCTGCCGTATCAATCGCCGACGCTGTGGCAGGAACGCCTCAGTAATCTGCGTCCGGGTGTGCATATGCTAGTGGCGTGTATTGACGATCAGATTGCCGGGCAACTCACTGTGGAAGTGCTATCGGTGGCGCGCCGTCGCCATACCGCGACCTTTGGCATGGGCGTCGATTCTGCTTTTCATCGGCGCGGCGTCGGTAAAGCGCTGATGTCAGCGATGATTGATTTGTGCGACAACTGGCTGCAGGTGACGCGCATTGAGCTGACGGTGTTCGCCGATAACCACAAAGCGCTTGGCCTGTATCAGCAGTTTGGCTTTGAGATTGAAGGCACCGCACGCCGGCACGCGATGCGCGACGGCGAAATGGTGGATACGCATTATATGGCGCGCTTGAAATAACCTTTAAAACCGCGCGATAAATCGCGCCGCTACAAATGCGTGTACATACCGTAGCGGCGCAATTTATTGCGCATTAGCGATTAATAACCCGCGCTTAAATCATCCACTGAACGCGGATCGGATGCGCCATAGCGCGTGCCGTCCGGCCCAATCATAATGCTCTGCGTGCTGCCCATCGCGGGCATCACTTTCACATGCTGACCTTTGGCTTCCAACAGGCGCAGCGTATCCGGGCTGAAGCCTTTCTCCACACGCAGCTGATCGGGCAACCATTGATGATGGAAGCGCGGTGCATTGGTTGCTTCCGCTACGTTCATGCCGAAATCGATGCTGTTCACCACCATTTGTAGCACGGTGGTGATAATGCGGCTGCCGCCTGGGCTGCCGGTCACCAGCCAGGTTTTACCGTCTTTCGCGACAATCGTGGGCGACATCGATGACAGCGGACGTTTGGCCGGTTGCACCGCATTCGCCTCGCCGCCGACTAAGCCGTAGACGTTTGGCGTGCCCGGTTTGGCCGAGAAATCATCCATTTCATTGTTCATCAGAATGCCGCTTTGTCCGGCGACAATGCCGCTGCCGAAGTAGGTATTCAGCGTGTAAGTCACCGCGACTGCGTTGCCATCTTTATCCACCACCGAGAAGTGCGTGGTTTGATTGCTTTCATACGGCGCCAGTTTGCCCGGCTTGATCTCGCTGGATGGACGCGCTTTGTTGACGTCAATCTGCTGCGCCAGTGTTTTGGCGTAGGCTTTGCTGGTTAGCGCCTGCTGCGGCACTTTGACGAAATCAGGATCGCCAAGGTATTCCGAACGGTCGGCATAAGCGTATTTTTCCGCTTCCGCCATCACCTGCATCGCATCCGCGCTACCAAAGCCCGATTTCGCCAGGTCGAAGTTTTCCAGAATATTGAGGATCTGCACGATGTGAATCCCGCCGGATGATGGCGGCGGCATGGAGAACACTTCGTAGCCGCGATAGGTGCCGCTCACCGGTTTACGTTCCACCGCGCGATAGGCTGCCAGATCTGGCTTGCCGATCAATCCGCCGTGCTGCGCCATTTCACCGGCAATTTCATCGGCGATTTTGCCTTTATAGAACGCATCCGGCCCTTGCTGGGCAATCAGTTGCAGGCTGCGCGCGAGGTTTTTCTGCACCAGACGTTCGCCCTTCTGGTACGGCTTACCGTCGGCTTTGTAGAAAATTGCGCGGCTGTTGTCGTGATTGATCAACGTCTCTTTGCCGTAAGTGGCGAGATCGTCGGCCAGCGCATCGTTCACTACGATGCCGTCACGCGCCAGTTTAATGGCGGGCGCCAGTAATTTGCTGAGCGGCAAAGTGCCGTATTTCTGCGCCGCCAGCGCAAAACCGGCCACGGTGCCCGGCGTGCCTGAGGCTAAGTGAGAAGTGAGTGACAACTTACTATCAGCGTTACCCTGCTTATCAAGGAACATATCGCGTGACGCGCGCGCCGGTGCCATTTCGCGGAAGTCGATGGCGGTGGTGCGTCCGGATGCGGTTCGTAGCAGCATAAAGCCCCCGCCGCCGAGGTTACCGGCCTGCGGATGCGTCACCGCCAGCGCGAAACCCACCGCAACGGCCGCATCCACCGCGTTACCGCCCTGCTTAAGAATATCGACGCCGACGTCCGTCGCCATCGCATCCACCGATGCCACCATGCCATGTTTGGCTTTTACCGGGTGAAAGGTATCGCTATCAACGCCATACGAAACCGGCGGCGCGTTGGCCGGTGCAGCTTGTGCGCCCTGCACCACGGTAAAACTCATCAATAATGCCCAGCCGAACTGACGCACGTTGCCCTGTATCCTCATCCTGCCACCATCCTTTTTAAGTTATTTACATTTGTTATTAATTGATGCAAGTGTTTGCAAACACAGTAAAAAGCGTAGCAGTAAAGCCAAATTAGGTGCACTCCTGGTTCGGGAGTTTGTGATATTGCATAAACTTATGACTGCAGCGCGGGTTGCCACATTGGCAGCATCAGCACACAGCAGGCTGCATTAATGGAGGAAGACCATGAACAAATGGCTAATTGTGATCGCAGCATTGCTGCCGTTAAGCAGCATGGCAAATACGTTGAACAGCACCAACGACCCGAACAAACCCGGCTTCAACCCGAGCCAGCAGCGGATGCAGTCGCAAATGCAGAATCAGCAGCAACAGCAGAAGCTCAAGTTGCAGCAGAATCAGCAGCAGCAAAGTCAGGATGTCCAGCGCAAGGTGCAGGAACAGCGGGATAGCGCCCAGCAGCGGGTGATTCAGTCGCAGCCGGGCCAGAAACAGCAGCAAAACTAGCGGAAGTCGGGACCGATAATATCGATGCGATCGGTGCAGATAGCATCAACGCCCCAACTCAACAGCTCGCGCGCCCGCGCGGGCTGATTCACGGTATACACCAAAATATGCAGACCGGCCGCTTTCAGCTGCGCGGTGCGTTCGGCGTCGAGTAATTTGTGGTTGAGATGGATCGACATGCAATCCAGACGCGCCGTCAGCGCCTGCCAATCGTCATGCCACTCATCCAGCAGCAAACCGCGCGGCAGTTCAGGTGCCGCCTCCATCGCCGCCTCCAGCGCAGCGTAAGAGAAGGAGGAGAGCAGCGGCGCGGTTTGTCCTTGCCACAGTTCGCGTGCGGCCAGCGCCACATTGCGGCCGGTTTCCACATCCTGCCCGGTGGTGGGTTTGATCTCGATATTCGCCATCATCTGATGCTGGCGACAACGCTCGGCCACTTCACTCAGCAGCGCCAGCGGTTCGCCTTCATAATCGCGGCTAAACCAGCCGCCGGCATCCAGCTGTGACAGCTTATGCCACGACAGCGCGCCCGCCACGCCCCAACCGTTACTGGTGCGATCCAGCGTGTCGTCGTGCAGCAGGAAAATCTGCTTATCTTCCGACAGCTTGGCATCAAACTCGATCATGGTGTGACCGTGCTGCGCGCCGACATCAATCGCCGCGAGGGTATTTTCCGGGGCCAGTTTGCCGCCGCCGCGATGCGCGACAATGTGCGGATAAGGCCAGTTGTGTTGACTCATTCCAGACGCTTTCCATAGGTTGAATCGAAGAAGTGTAACGCATCTGACGGCAGATGCAGCCACAAGGTGCTGCCCGCCTGCGGGCGCTCGCTGTGCGGCAAACGGACCACCATGCGCGCGTTACCGATGCGGCCGTGCGCCAGATTATCCGCGCCGAGCATCTCCAGCGTTTCAACCACCAGCGGAATGCCGCCCGCGTCGCGGCTGCTGAGTTTGATGTGTTCGGGACGAATGCCGAGCGTCAGCGGACGATTGGCCCATTTGGCTCTGCTTTCGCCCAGCAGCAAGCTGTTGAGCGCATCGAGCGTGAAACGCGTGCCGTCGCTGCTGATTTGCCCTGGCAGCAAATTCATGGCGGGCGCGCCGATAAACGAGGCAACAAACTGGCTGGCCGGACGCTCGTACACTTCCACCGGCGTGCCCACCTGCTCCACCACGCCTTTGTTCATGACCATCACGCGCTGCGCCAGCGTCATCGCTTCTACCTGGTCGTGCGTCACGTAGATGCTGGTGGTTTTCAGGCGGCGATGCAGCTGTTGCAGCTCAAGACGCATCTGCACGCGCAGACGCGCATCCAGATTCGACAACGGCTCATCAAACAGGAAAACTGCCGGTTCACGCACGATAGCGCGCCCCATCGCCACGCGCTGACGCTGTCCGCCCGACAGCTCACGCGGGCGGCGATGCAGCAGATGATCCAGCTCGAGGCTGCGCGCGGCTTCCATGACGCGCTGCTCGATCTGCACTTTGCCCATGCCACGAATTTTCAGGCCATACGCCATGTTTTCGCCCACCGTCATGTGCGGATAGAGCGCGTAGTTCTGGAACACCATGGCGATGCCGCGATCTTTCGGCTCCATGTTGGTGACGCGTTTGTCGTCGATATAGATATCGCCCGACGATACGCGCTCAAGGCCCGCCACCATGCGCAGCAGCGTCGATTTACCGCAGCCGGAAGGGCCGACCATCACCATAAATTCGCCATCGTTAATGGTGATATTCAGTGGCTGAATGATCTGATTTTTGCCGTCATACGATTTGGTAACGGTCTGAAGGGTTACGCCTGCCATTTATTTATCACTCTCTACCAGGCCACGCACAAACGCACGTTGCATCACGAGTACCACCACCACCGGTGGAATCAGGGTTAATAACATTGCCGCCATCACTTCATTCCACTGCGTCGGGCCGCCGCTGCTGTTGATCATGCTTTTCACACCCGCCACGGCGGTGCTCAGGCTGGCATCGTTGATAATTAACAGCGGCCACAGATATTGGTTCCAGCCGTAGATAAAGGTGATCACGAAGAGTGCGGCGAGGTTGGTTTTAGACAGCGGTAACACGATGTCCCAGAAGAAGCGCATCGGGCTGGCGCCATCAATGCGCGCGGCTTCAATCAGCTCGTCCGGCAGCGACATAAAGAACTGACGGAACAGGAAGGTCGCGGTAGCCGATGCCATCAACGGCAGTGTTAAGCCGCTGTAGCTGTCGAGCATGTTGAGCGTCGAAATCACTTCCACCGTTGGGAAAATACGCACTTCGACCGGCAGCATCAGGGTGATGAAAATCAGCCAGAAAAACAGCGAGCGCAGCGGGAAACGGAACCACACCAGCGCGAAGGCGGAGAGCATCGAGACGCTGATTTTGCCAATGGTGATGCCAAGCGCCATCAGCAGGCTGTTGAGCATCATCATGCCAAATGCCGGGCCGCTGCCATTGACGCCATGCGTCCAGATGCGCGCGATGTTCTCCCACAAATGCGTGCCCGGCAGCAGCGTCATCGGCACCTGATACACCGCTTCGTTATCCAGCGTTGCCGCCACAAAGGCAATGTAGAGCGGGAACAGAATGGTCAGCACGCCGAGTACCAGCAAGGTGTGGCTGAAGATGTCCAGCCCGCGTCGATTCTCAATCATTGGTATTGCACCTTACGCTCGACAAAGCGGAATTGCAGGATAGTCAGGCCAATCACCAGCAGCATCAGCACCACCGATTGCGCGGCGGAGGAAGAGAGATCCAGCCCGGTGAAACCTTCGCGATAGATTTTGTAGATCAGCGTGGTGGTGGCCTGCACCGGCCCGCCGCCAGTGGCGGCATCGATCACCGGGAAGGTGTCGAAGAAGGCGTACACCAGATTGACCACCAGCAGGAAAAAGCTCACCGGCGTAATCAGCGGCAGGGATAAATTGAAGAAGCGACGCACCGGACCGGCGCCATCGATCGCCGCCGCTTCAACCAGCGATTTGGGAATCGACTGCAGTGCGGCGAAGAAAAACAGGAAGTTGTAGCTCATTTGCTGCCAGATCGACGCCAGCACAATCAGGAACATCGCCTGACCGCTGTTTTGCGCGTAGTTCCAGTTGTAGCCCATTTGGTTCAGCAGGTGGCTGAACAAACCGAGGCCCGGATTGAACAGGAACATCCACAGCACCGCCGCTACCACTGGCGCCACCGCGTACGGCAGCAGCAGCAAGGTTTGGTAGAGCTTGCGCAGGCGAATCACGTAATCCACCAGTGCCGCTAGCAGCAGGGAAAAGGTCATGCCGCAAATCGTGACCAGCGCACTGAACTCAATGGTGGTCCAGAAGGACGCCAGATAGTACTCGTCGCTGAACAGGCGTTTAAAGTTCGCCATTCCGACGAAGGTGCTGGAGATGCCAAAAGGATCAATGCTTTGCAGCGAATACCACAAGGCTTCACCGGCTGGCCACAGAAAGAAGATGGCCGTAATCACCAGCTGCGGCAGCAGCAGCAAATAGGGCAGAAAACGGGAGCGAAATACGGGGCGCGATGAGGACATAGCAGGCTCAATCAAAGAGAAAAATCGGGGCGGACGCCAGGCGCCAGCCCCGAGAGTGCGGCATTACTTCACTTGCTGCTCAAAACGGCGCAGCAGTTCGTTTCCGCGCTTCACGCTGTTATCCAGCGCGGCTTGCGGCGTCTGTTTGCCGGTCCACACGCCTTCCAGCTCTTCGTCCACGATGGTACGAATCTGCGGCATGTTGCCCAGACGCATGCCTTTGGTAAACGGCAGCGGATCTTTGTTCAGCATCTGACGCGTAGCGATGTCTGCGCCTGGATTCTTGTCATAGAAGCCCTGTTGCTTGGTCAGCTCGTACGCGGCGGTGGTGATAGGCAGATAACCGGTTTTCTGGTGCCATTCGGCCGCGATTTCCGGCTGCGCGAGGAACTTCATGAACTCCGCCGCGCCTTTGTAGGTGTTGGCATCTTTGCCTTTCATCACCCACAGGCTCGCGCCGCCAATGATGGCGTTCTGCGGTGCGTTCGGTACGGTTTCATCGTACGGCATCATGCCAACGCCGAAGTTAAATTTGGCGTAGTGTTTGATGTCGGCTAGCGAACCGGAAGACGCAGTGGTGATGCCGCAATCGCCGTTGTAGAACTTGGCGGTGGATTCATCTTTGCGACCGAAGTAGGTGAAATCACCCTTCTTGTTCATCGCTTCCAGCATTTCGATGTGGCGCACCTGCACCGGCTTGTTGAATTCCAGCACCGCATCAGTACCGTCAAATCCGTTGTTTTTGGTGGCGACCGGCAGCGCATGCCAGGCGCTGAAGTTTTCAATCTGAATCCAGCCCTGCCAGCCGCTGGCGTAACCGCAGGTCAGGCCCGCTTTACGCAGCGCTTCGGCGTCTTTCGCCAGCTCCTGCCAGGTTTTCGGTGGCTGATCCGGGTTCAGACCGGCTTTTTTGAACGCATCTTTGTTGTAATACAGCACCGGCGTAGAGCTGTTGAACGGCTGAGAGATCAGCTGGCCTTTGCTGTCGCTGTAGTAACCGGCAACGGCTGGCACGAACTGCTTGGGATCCATCTGTACGCCGGCGTCTTTAAACACCTGGTTGACCGGTACGATAGCTTTTGACGCCATCATGGTCGCCGTACCGACTTCATACACCTGCAGCAGCGCAGGCGCTTTACCGGAGCGCACTGCCGCGATACCCGCCGCTAAGCTCTGCTCGTAGTTGCCTTTGTAAGTCGGAACGATTTTGTAATCGGGATGAGCCTGGTTAAAACGTTGTGCCAGAGAATCAACTTCTTTGCCTAACTCGCCTTCCATTGAGTGCCAGAAAGGGATCTCAGTTGCAGCCAGCGCATTACCGCTGAGCGCCAGACCGAGTACGACACTCATCAGGCGGGGACGAAGCGTAAAAGCGGACATAAGGTTTTTCCTGTGCTGTTAAGTACGCGCGAATTCGCGCATTTTTTAGTTCGCGACGTAACATGACACGGGGAAATGACGGATTAATAACAGGTTTATGACGGGGATGTGACAGGTGGGATAGGAGTGCTGGCTGTCCTCTCGTACGTGCCGGCTGTCCCCCTCCTCGGTCCTCCCCCATTAATGGGGGAGGAAGATGCTGCCACATGTCAGTGTTGAAGCTGCATGTGGCAGCATCTCCTTCCCCCGCTTGCGGGGGAAGGCCGGGATGGGGGACAGCCAGCACCAACTTATGCGCCTAAATAAGCACTCCGCACCGCTTCGTTAGACAACAACGCTTCGCCACTATCTTCCAGCACCACGTGGCCGTTTTCGAGCACATAACCCCGATCCGCCAGCTTCAGCGCCTGGTTAGCGTTCTGCTCCACGAGGAAGATGGTCATGCCCTCTTTACGCAGCTGCTCAATGGTGTCGAAGATTTGCTGAATGATAATCGGCGCCAAACCCAGCGACGGCTCATCCAGCAGCAGCAAACGCGGCTGGCTCATCAACGCACGACCAATCGCCAGCATCTGCTGCTCACCGCCGGACATGGTGCCCGCGCGCTGTGCTTTACGTTCTGCCAGCCGTGAAAACAGCTGATAAACGCGATCGATACGCTCCAGATACTGCTGACGCGTGGCGAAAAAACCGCCCATCGCCAGGTTCTCTTCCACCGTCATGCGCGAAAACACCCGCCGGCCTTCCGGCACAATCGCAATCGCTTCACGCATGATTTTCGCGGTTTGCCAGTCGGTGATTTCTTTACCATCAAAGGTGATGGTGCCGCTGGTGGCGCGCGGTTCACCACACAAGGTGCCGAGCAGCGTGGTTTTACCCGCGCCGTTGGCACCGATCAGCGTGACGATTTCACCCTGATTGATGTGCAGATTAATGTTGTGCAGCGCCTGAATCGGACCGTAATGGGCGCTGACATTCTGCAAAGTTAAAATCGGGTTTGCCATGTTACGCCTCACCTAAATAAGCACGGATCACATCCGGATTGTTACGCACCTGTTCCGGCGTGCCGTTAGCCAGCGGCGTTCCCTGATTCACCACATAAATGCGGTCAGAAATGCCCATCACCAGCTTCATATCGTGTTCAATCAGCAGCACGGAAACCTTGTGCTCACCGCGCAATTCGGCGATCAGCTCATCGAGTTCGTGCGTTTCACGCGGGTTCAGACCGGCCGCCGGTTCATCCAGCATCAGGATTTCCGGGCGCGTCACCATGCAGCGCGCAATCTCCAGACGACGCTGCTGACCATAAGCAAGGTTACCCGCCTGACGGTTAGCCAGATCCAGCAGGCCGATGCGATCCAGCCAGGTGGCCGCGCGATCCAGCGCTTCGCTCTCACCGCGACGGAAAGCCGGGGTTTTGAACAGGCCGGAGAACACACCGCTTTTCAGGTGCTGATGTTGTGCCACCAGCAGGTTTTCAATCACCGTCATTTCACGGAACAGACGTACGTGCTGGAAGGTACGCACGATGCCCATGCGCGCAATCTTCTGGCCCGGCAAACCTTGCAGCGGCTGATCGCGCAGTTTGATGGTGCCGCCGGTCGGTTTGTAGAAACCGGTCAGGCAGTTGAACACCGTGGTTTTACCGGCACCGTTCGGGCCGATCAGCGAAACAATTTCCTGTGGATGCAGCTCAAGCGCCACGTTGTTGACGGCTAACAGGCCGCCGAAGCGCATCATCAGGCCTTCAACGGCTAATAAAGGCTGACTCATGCCTGCTCTCCTTGTTTACTGCTTTTCATCTTCAGATGCGGACGTTTCATCGGCAGCAGACCTTGTGGACGCCAGATCATCATCAGCACCATCAAACCGCCGAGCACCAGCATGCTGTACTCGTTCAAATCACGCATCAGCTCGCGCGAGACCACCAGCAGAATCGCTGCGAGGATCACTGCCAGCTGCGAACCCATGCCGCCCAACACCACAATCGCCAGCACAAAGGCCGATTCGACGAAGGTGAAGGATTCCGGGCTGACGAAGCCCTGACGCGCCGCGAACAGCGTGCCTGCGAAGCCTGCGAACACGGCGCTGATGGTGAAAGCCGTCAGCTTGATGCGCGTTGGGCTCAGGCCGAGCGAACGGCAGGCGATCTCATCTTCACGCAGCGCTTCCCACGCGCGGCCCAGCGGCATGCGCAGCAAACGGTTGATCACAAACAGCGTCAGCACCACCAGCAGCAGCGCCACCAGATAGAGGAAAATCACGCGGTCGCTGGGATCGTATTTCAGGCCGAAGAAATCATGGAAAGTGCTCCAGCCGCCTTCGCTGACGCGGCGACCAAACTCCAGACCAAACAGACTTGGCTTGGGAATCTGCGCGATGCCGTTCGGGCCGCCGGTGATCGCGGTGTTGTTCAGCAACAGAATACGCACGATTTCACCGAAGCCGAGCGTGACGATCGCCAGATAATCACCGCGCAGGCGCAGCACCGGGAAGCCGAGCAGCAAACCAAAGGCACCGGCGACTAAACCCGCCAGCGGCAGGCTTTCCCAGAAACCAAAGCCGTAATAGTGATTGAGCAACGCGAAGGTGTAAGCGCCGATGGCGTAGAAACCGCCGTAGCCCAGCACCAGCAAACCAGACAAACCCACCACCACGTTCAACCCGAGACCGAGCATCACGTAGATCAGCGTCAGCGTGGCGATATCGACGCTGCCGCGTGAGACCAGAAACGGCCAGATGACGGCGGCGGCAATCACCAGCGCCATCAACAGCTTCTGCTTTGGCGTCGATCCATCAAAACCCGGCAGGACAAAACCTTTGCCACTGCGTTTGAATTTACCCTGCACCAGCGGACGCAGCAGCTGGAAGACAAACACCACCGCACAACCAATGAAGATCCAGTTCCAGCGCACCGCGCCCGCGTTGGCGACCACCAGTTTGGTGCCGTCCAGATCGAGGCGCACGCCCATAAAGAAGGTAGCGAGAATCAGCAACATCACCGTGGAGATCACGGCGTTGACCAAACCGAGGCGTTTCATACTTTCTCCACCTCCGGACGGCCAAGAATCCCGGTTGGCATCACCAGCAGCACCACAATCAGCAGCGCGAAGGAGACCACATCTTTATATTCGGTCGACAGATACGCCGAGGTCAGCGCTTCTGCAATACCCAGCACCAGGCCGCCAATCATCGCGCCCGGAATACTGCCGATGCCGCCCAATACCGCGGCGGTGAAGGCTTTCATCCCGGCCATAAAGCCGATGAACGGGTTAATCGAGCCGTAGAATTGACCGAGCAATACGCCCGCCACCGCTGCCATCGCTGCACCAATAATAAAGGTGAGAGAGATAACGCGGTCAGTGTTGATGCCCAGCAGGCTGGCCATTTTCAAGTCTTCCGCACAGGCCCGGCAGGCGCGGCCCATGCGCGAATAACGGATAAACAGCGTCAGCGCCAGCATCGACAGGAAGGTCACCACCCAAATCACCAGTTGCATGGTGGAGAGCGTGGCAGCAAAGCCGTTGCTTTCGCCCAGCGTCCACTGGCCGGTGATCAGGCTTGGCAGCGCGAGATCGCGCGAGCCTTGCGTCAGGCTGACGTAGTTTTGCAGGAAGATCGACATCCCGATCGCGGAGATCAGTGCGATCAGGCGCTTGGACGATCGTACCGGCCTGTACGCCACGCGTTCGATGCTCCAGCCATAGGCGCTGGAGATTATCACAGCCATCACGAAACCAGCGGCGATCATCAGCCACGAGGTATCGATGCCCATCATCATCAGGGCGGCAATCACGATAAAGGAGACATAGCTACCGATCATGTACACCTCGCCGTGGGCGAAGTTGATCATGCCGATAATGCCGTAAACCATGGTGTAACCGATGGCGATCAGCGCGTAGGTGCTCCCGAGGGTAACCCCGTTGAACATCTGCTGAATGAAATAGAGAAACTGCTCGGACATAGTGAGGACCTGCTCTGGAGCTGAATAATTCCCTCTCCCGCGCGCGGGAAAGGGAATTTTGGGGGATTACTTAACTGCGGTAGAAGAGCCGTCTTTGTGCCATTTGAAGACACCAAATTCGAAGCCCTTCAGATCGCCTTTCTCATCCCAGTTCAGGTTGCCCATTACCGTTGGAACGGCAGCGCCCTCTTTCAGGTTCTTGGCGATCGCATCGGGCTCATCGCTCTTGCTGCGTTCGATACCGGCCGCCAGCGATTGAATCGCGGCGTAGGTGGTCCAGACGAATGGACCGGTTGGATCTTTGCGGTTAGATGCGGTGTTGGCTTTGATCGCATCGACAATCGCTTTGTTCTCTGGCAGTTGGTCATAGCGCTTCGGCAGCGTCACGAACAGACCTTCAGAGGCATCGCCCGCGATGTTAGACAGTGAGGCATTGCCGACACCTTCCGGCCCCATGAAGCCCGCTTTCAGACCGGCGGATTTCGCCTGGCGCAGAATCTGGCCCAGCTCTGGGTAGTAACCGCCGTAGTAGACGAAATCGACGTTCTCTTTCTTCAGACGTGCAATTAGCGTAGAGAAGTCTTTATCACCTGCGGTGATACCTTCAAACAGCACCACGTTGCCGCCTTTGGCTTTCAGGGTTTTCTGTACGGATTCCGCCAGACCCTGACCGTATTGCTGCTTGTCATGCACCACAGCGATACGTTTTGGTTTGATCTGATCGAGGATGTAGGTTGCCGCCGTTGGGCCCTGATCGGAATCCAGACCGGTGGTACGCATCACATCAGCATAACCACGCGCGGTCAGTTCTGGCGCGGTAGCGGCTGGGGTGATCATCAGCACGCCTTCGTCGTTATAGATGTCTGAAGCAGGCTGAGTAGAGGAGGAACACAGATGGCCGATAACGTATTTAATGCCGTCGTTAACCACTTTGTTGGCAACCGCAACCGCTTGTTTCGGGTCACAGGCATCGTCATATTCCACGCCAACCAGTTTGTCACCGTTAACGCCGCCTTTGGCGTTGATGTCCTTAATCGCCTGCGCGGCACCGGTAAACTGCATGTCACCGTACTGCGCGACCGGGCCGGTTGATGCGCCTACGATGGCAATTTTGATGTCTTTCGCCAGCGCCGCATGGCTCATCGCCAGGGCAACGCAGCCCGCCAGTAATGCGCGTCCTTTACTCATTTTCATGCGAACTTCCCCATCTGTTGTGTCGTGTTTGTTGTGATTGTTTATTTTCTGCCAGTCAAAGAGGAAAACTCATTCTGCAATAATGGGTTAGCACGCTTTTCTGGCATTTATAGGTAATAAGGCTTTATTTTTCAGGTTATTAAACAGGAACTTTCTTCTGTAAATCAACTGACATATTCAGAATTGGCTGAGTGGATCAGCAGAATCGTCTGGTTGTTATGGCCAATTTTTCAGCAGGATACCAGCGCGTTATGCTGGCTTTTTCAGCTATCGTTGATGGCTTACTCCACAATCCTGGCAAACTGGCTGGCATTTGACCTATTTTCATCAGAAAAAAGTGACAGCGCTCTGACTGTCTAAATTCGCTACACTATCGCCTTTGCACTAGTACAGGTATTAGGTATGAAGCTGACAATCCAGCGCTTAGCATCGTTAACCGCTCAGGATCGTATCGATTTAGCTAAAGTCTGGCCGGAAATCGATATTGTGCAACTGGAAGCACAACTCAGCGACACGCAGCGTCTGTTCGCGGCGCGTTTTAACGACAGATTACTGGCGGCGCTGCAGCTGACCATCAGCGGCACGCAGGGGAAAATTACTCACCTCAACGTTCGCGAAGTCACGCGTCGACGCGGCGTGGGACAATACTTGCTGGAAGAGACGATGGCGCAGAATGGCGCGTTAGCAGATTGGTGGATTGCCGATGACGGCGACGCCGATCAGGGTGTGCGCGCGGCGTTTATGCAGGCTTGTGGGTTTCGTGCGCAGGTGGATGGATGGGTGCGTTGAAGGGATTTCGTGCGGTTGGTGAAACGGTGCGCATAAATGCGCACCCTACGAAACCGCGCATGGGAATCCGCACCGTCGAAACCGCGCACGGGAATCAGCGCCGTTTGTCGTAGGGTCGCCATTCATGGCGACCAGGCTAAAAATGGGGCAACCAGCCAATAAAAAGGGCGACTTAACAGTCGCCCCGTTTTTCCACCCGATCGCTATCAGGCTTCAATCGCCACACGCAGTTTCTTCATGGCGTTCTTTTCCAACTGACGCACGCGCTCTGCAGAGACGCCGTATTTGTCGGCCAACTCCTGCAGCGTGGTCTTGTTGTCATCGTCCAGCCAGCGGGCACGGATAATATCCTGACTACGCTCGTCGAGGCTCAGCATCGCATCGCTCAGCTTATCAGCCGCATGGGCATCCCAGTTGTCCTCTTCGATGCCATCGGCAAAGTCAGAGGTTTTGTCCTGCAGATACAGCACCGGCGCCATCGCTTTGCCTTCGCCTGCTTCGTCATCAGACGACATGTCGAAAGTCATATCCTGCGCGGCCATGCGCGATTCCATTTCCAGCACGTCTTTGCTGCTCACGCCCAGCTCGCGTGCGACCATTTCCACTTCGTCCTGGTTGAACCAACCGAGACGCTGTTTGCTTTTACGCAGGTTAAAGAACAGCTTGCGCTGAGCTTTGGTGGTCGCGACTTTCACAATACGCCAGTTACGCAGCACGTATTCGTGAATCTCTGCTTTGATCCAGTGCACGGCAAACGACACCAAGCGCACGCCGACTTCAGGGTTGAAGCGACGCACCGCCTTCATCAGGCCGATGTTACCTTCCTGAATCAGGTCCGCCTGCGGCAAGCCGTAACCGGAGTAGTTACGAGCAATATGAACAACAAAGCGCAGGTGAGACAGGATCAGCGTCTTAGCTGCATCCAGATCGCCCTGGTAATGCAGCCGCTCAGCCAATGCTTTTTCCTCTTCTGCCGTCAGCACCGGCCAGTTGTTGGCAGCCCGGACGTAAGATTCCAGGTTACCCAGAGGAGCAATCGCTAAAGTTTGCATTTCTTTGGTCATTCAAACCCTCACAAATTCAATGGACTTGCTGCACGGTATTTTGCGCAGACGCTACATTATGTCAACGTCACGAGAAAACCAGAAGCAATCTGTGCTACTTGGACGACAAAGTTATCCACAAGTTCAATTATAGCAGTGAATATTTTACACACAGATGACGGCGGGGGATATAGGAGAATTCCTCTGCTCCCAGGTCGTCGGCAGCAGAGGAAGAGTATATCAAAAAACGTTGCTTTTGGTTACTGCGGCGTAAAACGGCGTAAATGTTGCACCGTTGCCAGCCAGGCGGCAATCCAGCCGATGATGGCGGCGATCAGCAATAACAGCAGCCCTTCATCCCAGGAAAAACCTTCCAGCACAAAGGTGGTACCGAATACGGTTGCCACTTGCGCCACCACCGATTGCAGACGCAACACCAACACTTCGGAGAGCAGCAGCGACAGCACCGCGCCGCCCAAACCTAACAGCGCACCGCCGTACAGGAATGGACGCAGGATAAAGCCGTCGGTGGCACCAATCAGCTTCTGCACGTTAATGGTATCGCGCCGCGCAAAGATGCTGAGCCGCACGCTGTTGCCGATCACCAGGAATACCGCGACCACCATCAGCAGGCCAATCATTGAAGCAATCTGCCCCACCAGCCCGGTTAACGCCGCTAAGCGCGCGAACCAGCTGTCATCCATGCGCACTTCATCAACGCCCTGCACTTTAGATACGCGATCGCGCAGATTCGCCATGGTGTCCGAATTCTGGAAATTGAGTTTCGGCGTGATGATAGCCACCGCCGGCAGCGGATTCTGCTCCAGCATGTCCATCGAACCACCAAAACCAGACCAGTTGCGGAACTCATTCAGCGCTTCTTCACGCGTCAGATAGTTGACGTTGTCCACGCCATCGAGCTGCTTGAGCTGCGCGGTGACGTTCTCTGCCGCGGTATCATCCAGCGCCTTATCCAGATAAACCGTTAACTGCGGCGCGGGATACCACTGCGTCGCCGCCTGGCTGACGTTCTTCCACACCATGTAACACACGCTCGGCAGCGTCAGGGAAATGGCGATCACCATCACCGTCAGCAGCGTCGCCAGCGGCTGACGCCACATATCCGACAGCGTGCCGCGCAGCGCATAGCGCCACTGCTCCTGCCAGCCGCCTTTCAGCGCCTTGCTTTTAGAGGGCTGCTTCGCTTTCGGCGCAGGTGCGCGCTTGTTGCGTTTATTGACCATCGTGACCTCCGTGCAGACGTCCCTGATTGAGCGTCATCACGCGGTAATTCCGGCGTGCAATCAGCCCGACATCGTGCGTTGCCATTAACACCGTGACGCCAACGCGGTTGAACTCTTCGAACAGGCGCAGAATGTCTTCCGACAGCGCATTGTCGAGGTTACCGGTGGGTTCATCCGCCAGCAGCACCGCAGGCTTGTTCACCACCGCGCGGGCAATGCCGACGCGCTGCTGTTCACCGCCAGAGAGCTGAATCGGATAGCTTTTCGCTTTGTCGAGCAGGCCGACTTTATCCAGCGCTGCCGACACGCGACGACGAATATCTTCGCCGCTGGCACCGGAAATGATCAGCGGGATCGCCACGTTGTCGTAGACCGAACGATCCATCAACAAATGGTGATCCTGGAAAATCATGCCGATCTGACGTCGCAGGAAAGGCACTTCGCTGTGACGCAGACGCGAAATATCGTGGCCGCTAAACCAGATCTGCCCGGCGCTCGGGCGCTCAATGCCACAAATCAGCTTCAGTAAGGTACTTTTCCCCGCGCCGGAATGGCCGGTCAGGAACGCCATTTCGCCGGGACGCAGATGGAAATCCACTCCCTGCAGCGCCTGACGTCCTCCCAGGTAAGCTTTACTGACCTCTTCAAAGCGAATCATCCCAATCATTCCTCTCGGGCAAACAGTGCCTCAATAAAGTCTGCGGCCTTAAACGGCCGTAAATCCTCGATGCCTTCCCCAACACCGATATAACGAATCGGAATGCCGAACTGATCGGCAACCGAGAAGATCACGCCGCCTTTGGCGGTTCCATCCAGTTTCGTCAGGGTGATGCCGGTCAGGCCCACCGCTTCATGGAACAGTTTGGCCTGGCTGATGGCGTTTTGCCCGGTACTGGCGTCGAGCGTCAGCATCACTTCATGCGGCGCATCTTCATCCAGCTTCTTCATCACGCGGGTAATTTTCTTCAGCTCTTCCATCAGGTGCGATTTGTTCTGCAGGCGACCAGCGGTATCGGCGATCAGCACATCCACATGGCGCGACTTGGCGGCCTGGATGGCGTCAAAAATCACCGAGGCAGAATCTGCGCCAGTATGCTGCGCCACCACCGGAATGTTGTTGCGCTGGCCCCAAACCTGTAGCTGCTCAACGGCGGCGGCACGGAAGGTATCGCCCGCTGCCAGCATCACCGATTTGCCCTGCGCCTGATACTGACGCGCCAGCTTACCGATGGTGGTGGTTTTACCCACGCCGTTGACGCCCACCATCAGGATGACGAATGGCGTTTTGCCACCCACTTCCAGCGGCTGATCCACTTTTTCCAGAATGCCGGACATTTCCGCTTTCAGCAGGCCATACAGCGCTTCCGCATCACGCAGCTGCTTGCGGTTGGCCTGTTGTATCAGATTGGTGATGATGCGGCGGGTGGTTTCAACGCCAACGTCGGCAATCAGCAGCTGCTCTTCCAGCTCTTCAAACAGCTCGTCGTCGATTTTTTTACCGCGGAACAGGCTGATAAAGCCCGAACCGAGGTTTTCGCGGGTTTTAACCAGGCTGCGTTTTAGACGGGCGAAGAAGCCCTCTTTGGTCGGACGCTCCTGCTCCTGCGCGATGATCGGCGCAGCGGCCAGCGGCAGATCGCTCACGGTGTCCTGCGTGGCTTCGGCTAACTCAGCATCTTCCGCATAGGTTTCCGCTAACGCCAGCGCTTCCAGTTCTTCGTCAGTTAATGGCGCTTCTTCATGCAGTTCCGGCTCATCAAGCGCCAGCTCTTCCAGCTGCGGCTCTTCTTCGATCGGTGCCACATCCGGCGCTGTTATCTCTTCTGGCAGCACCTCTTCAACGATTGCGGTAACCGGCTCCGGTTCCTGCGGCTCGATAACCGGCTCTTCAATCAGTTCCGGTTCAACCTGCTGCTGTTCCGCCACCTGTTCGGTGACGGCGACGGTTTCGACAGCCTGCGCTTCGGCGCGATCGAGCGCACTCTCTTCAACGGCAGGCTCAGCGACCACCTCGGTGGTTTGCTGCTGCTCTTCAGCAGGTTGTTGCGTCTCTTCTTCTTTGCCAAAGCCTAACCAGGAAAAAAAGCCGCGTTTTTTCTCTTTTGCCATTGTGTGACCCTACTCCTCGATGGCTTATTCCCGGTAGCACGCTTGTTCCCAGGGGATAAAATATTCAATTTTAAACGGGTGAGCGGCGTAAAAATCAGGTAATTACGCGCGCTATACCAACTCAGTAGTCTAACACTTTCCAGCCAGCGCACCACAGCACCCTTTTTTAACGTTTCTTCTGCCCGCTACGCCCGTTAAACTACGCAACAAATTATGACGAGTTGTGAGCGAAATGAGTAAATCCCCCCGTGGCAGCGTAAGCGCTGGTCAGATCCGCATCATTGGCGGTCAGTGGCGCGGCCGTAAATTACCGGTGCCGGATAGCGCAGGTTTGCGCCCCACCACCGATCGCGTACGTGAAACCCTGTTCAACTGGCTGGCACCGGATATTCAGGAAGCGCGCTGCCTCGATTGCTTCGCCGGTAGCGGCGCGTTAGGGCTGGAAGCGCTGTCTCGTTATGCGGCTTCGGCTACGCTGCTGGAACTGGAGCGTTCGGTGGCGCAACAGCTGTCCCAGAACCTGCAAACGCTGCGCGCCACCCAGGCCAAAGTGGTGCAAACCAACACGCTGCAGTGGTTAAGTCAGCCGGGCGAACCGTTTGACGTGGTGTTTGTTGATCCGCCGTTCCGTAAAGGGTTGTTACAGGAAACGTTGACGCTGCTGGAGCAGAATGGCTGGTTAGCGGCTGAAGCGCTGATTTATGTCGAGAGCGAAGTGGAAAACGGCGCGCCTGTCGCACCCGCGAATTGGGATTTGTACCGCGAGAAGATTGCCGGTCAGGTGGCTTATCGCTTATATCAACGCCAACAGGAGACGCACGATGTGGCTTAATTTGGGACGTTTGCTGATGATTTGCGTCTGGGCCTTTTTACTGCTCAATCTGGTGCATCCTTTCCCGACGCCGCTGCGCTATTTCGTGCACGTGGCACTGTTCTTTATGGTGATTATGCACGGCCTGCAGCTGGTGTTGCTGCGCGCGACCCAGCCGAAAGACGCCCCGAAACTGAGCGGCGTAACCCAGGCGAAGATCTTCTTTTTTGGCGTGTTTGAGCTGCTGGCGTGGCAGAAAAAGCATTATCCGAAGATGTAGTTCGTGCGGTTTATGACCAGGTCGCCATGATCGTGCGTCTTGAAACCAGGTCGCCATGAATGGCGACCCTACGGGCTGAGGGAT
>NZ_JACAPA010000175.1:0-353 GCF_013385945.1 Pantoea sp. B9002 | reverse complement strand
GGCATGGGATATAAGGTTGTCAAGAACCCAGCGACCATGTGCCTGGTCGACCGAAGTGTGAACGTCGAAGTAGTGACAGTCGACTTTTCCGCTGTAGATTTCGCGAACGGATTCACCCAGTTGTTTCTGCCATACAATGAAGCACGCTTCATTGCGGAAGAATGCGCCCAGGTAACGCAAGAACTTACTTTTATCGTGGCAGATCTGGTAGGTATAGGCCGAGACCAGCATGTTGCTGGTGAGGAAGTGGTCCTGGTAGGCATCCGGTGTATCGCTCAGACCAAGATCCACCATCGTCTTCTCATACAAATGGCTGTGTTTGTCCTCAGGGACGCCATTGCCCATCTCGTCCT
>NZ_JACAPA010000174.1:0-330 GCF_013385945.1 Pantoea sp. B9002 | reverse complement strand
AATGCGCAGTCGGTGTTCCATGAGCGGGTCGATATCGACAGTTGGGACGGTTCGAAGAACCTCGGCCTGCAGTTGTTCCGGGCCAACGATGTGCCGGACCTGAAGCTCGATCTCAAGCAGCAGTTCACCAGCATGCAGACCATTGCCGAGGCGCGGGAACCGGCGTTGGAGTGGCTCAAGGCCCAGCAGCAGAACCTGGGCGCGGGGGATTTCGACCGGTTCACGCGCCTGAATTCCCTGCACGATGAATTGCTCAAGTACAAGGAACAGAACCCGGCGAGTTCGCCTGCATTGATCGAACAACTGGTCAGTCGGGATTTTATCGACATG
>NZ_JACAPA010000173.1:0-314 GCF_013385945.1 Pantoea sp. B9002 | reverse complement strand
GCCGCGACGACGGGCGGCCATCTTCAGCTCGGCAGTGATATTGAATACATACGGGGGGAGTCGATCGATGCGCGAAAAACGGCGCGGCGAAGCTTGGTCTGCCATGGTGGCCTCTGATACGTAAGCGCCCGGAACCGTCCGAGCGACGTCGGCCACTGCGGTGGCCTGCGGCGCTGAAGATAAAGGCGCTGATGGCACTCTGTCCAGCCTATTTTTTGCTTCTATACTGCGATGCGCACCACTTTTTCCTACGGAGCTCTGTACCCATGGACGACGCATCCAGCCACGCCCTGTCACCACCACGCTTCGAGCAT
>NZ_JACAPA010000172.1:0-379 GCF_013385945.1 Pantoea sp. B9002 | reverse complement strand
TGGGCTACAGGCTCCAGGATTTCGGCTGCTACTCCTCCAGTCCGGTGCTTTACCCGGATATCGCGGCCACGGTCGCGACTGCCGTGAGTGCCGGGGAGCATCGCCTGGGCATCCTGATTTGCGGTACCGGCATCGGCATGGCCATTTCCGCGAACAAGATCAAGGGCGTACGTGCGGCCCAGGCCCACGACACCTATTCGGCCGAGCGTGCGCGCAAAAGCAACGATGCGCAGATCCTGTCCATTGGTGCACGGGTGATCGGTCCCGAGTTGGCCAAGAGCATTGTGAAAATCTTCCTTGAGTCCGACTTCGAAGCCGAGCGCTCCGGCCCGAAGGTCGAGCGGATCACCGCGGTCGAGGCGGCGAATAGGGCATTGAC
>NZ_JACAPA010000171.1:0-350 GCF_013385945.1 Pantoea sp. B9002 | reverse complement strand
CGATGACCCTGGCCGTCCTGGGGCGGCAGCAGGAAGCTGTTGAGCTGGATCGGCGTCGCCAGGTCCAGGACGATCCGCGTATCGCCCTGGCCGAAATGCCCGGAGCGGATCGAACGGATCACCGTGTTCTTCAAGGCCAACTGGCTGAAATCGCCGGTCAGCTTCGCCCCGCTCAGGTCGATGATCAGCCGCTCGGGCGAGGTCAGGGAAAACGTCTTGTATTGCACCGGGCCGCTGAGATCGAGCACCAGGCGCAGCTTGTCGCCGGTACGCCACAGGCGCGCATTCTGGATCTGTGCCGCGGACAGGCCCAGGGGTATGAAGGCCGCACCGGCCAACAGGAAATTGAG
>NZ_JACAPA010000170.1:0-382 GCF_013385945.1 Pantoea sp. B9002 | reverse complement strand
CGGTAACCGTCGTCCGGATCCTGCATGCGGCGCAGCTGTGGCCGCCGGCAGCAGAAGAGTAATGCCATTCGGCAAACTGTAATTTCGATGTCTGCCTGTCACGCATTGTTGAGTGACGTGATTTAGAGTTGTCGCCAAAGTTGCATGTTTGTGATCCTCAAGGCAAATGATCCGCAGCAAAATCCGCCTCCGAGCGCGCCTGCAAGCGCCCCTTGCGGCAGGCCTGCTGGAAGTGTTCGAAGTCCCGTTCATTCTGTGTCGCATAGGTCTGGGCGTATTTGAACAGGGCTTCGGCCAGGGTTTCGCTCTTGCCGATATAGCCGCTGATCAGCGCCGCCTGGCCGGATGATTTGGCGTGGGCCTGGGCCAGGGCGCGGCCGCA
>NZ_JACAPA010000169.1:0-431 GCF_013385945.1 Pantoea sp. B9002 | reverse complement strand
GCCTGTCGCCTATCCGCATAACCAGATCAACCTTTGGCGCTGACGAGCTGCTTGTCCCACCCATTCAGCCCGACAGAACGGGAGACTCGACCTCCGGTTCTGTCGTTGCAAAACCTGTCACAACCGGGCGTAGTGCACCTTGCTCAGACCGAGAATGCCATAGGTGTTTCGCAGGTTCTCGTCCGTGGGCTCCTTGTCGCGAAGCCAGCGTACAGAAAGCCCCAGGTAGCACGCCCATTGGGCTCCCTGCTTGAAAGCAAGCCACTGCCTGGTTTTGGCCATTACCTCCAGATACTGATTGACCAGAATGTACTGGGTCTCACCAGCACTGTACTTGGCATGCAGGAATGCCTCCCGGTAATGAGGGGCCGCAGTGGTGTAGTCCTCGGCTCTGTAGGCAATAACACCTCGCAGCCAGTGGAGTAACCACG
>NZ_JACAPA010000168.1:0-306 GCF_013385945.1 Pantoea sp. B9002 | reverse complement strand
GACCTCGGAGGTGCCGATACCGTGGGCCAGGGCCCCGAAGGCGCCGTGGGTCGAGGTATGGGAGTCACCGCAGACCACGGTCATGCCCGGCAAGGTCGCGCCCTGCTCCGGGCCGATCACGTGGACGATGCCTTGACGCACGTCATTCATCTTGAACTCGGTGATGCCATATTCATCGCAGTAATCGTCGAGGGTCTGCACCTGCAGGCGCGACACCTGGTCGGCGATCGCCGTGATACCGCCCTTGCGTTCCGGGGTGGTCGGTACGTTGTGGTCCGGCGTGGCGATGATCGAGTCGACCCGCCA